>NZ_JBHVTL010000026.1:0-114466 GCF_042884635.1 Kitasatospora sp. NPDC058115 | reverse complement strand
GCCCTGGGGGGGGGGGGGGGGGGTGGGGGCGGGGGGGGGGGGCCGGGGGGGGGGGGGGGGGGGGGGGGGGGGGGGGCCCCGGCCCCGGCGCCACGAACCTAGTCCGCCTCCGTGGGTCGTTCCACCCATTTTCTCCCGATCGGTTCGCCCTGTGCCGACACGTCATCACCGTCCGTCCGGCGGACATGACTTGACATGAGCAATTGGTCCAGTCCATTTTGGGGCCCTCCCCGCACCTCCACCCCCCCACATCCCCCCACTGGAGGTCACCGGTGCTGCACAAGCGCACCCGACTGCCCGCCGTCGGTGCCGCCGCGCTGCTCGCGGCAGCCGCGGCGTTCACCGCGCCCACCGTCGCCCACGCCGCCGACCAGCTCACCAACGGCAGCTTCGAGACCGGCACCCTGTCCGGCTGGACCTGCTCCGGCGGTCTCGGATCGGTCGTCACCACCCCCGTGCACGGCGGCGGCAAGGCGCTCGCCGGCGCCGCCACCGCGAGCGACACCGCCAAGTGCGTCCAGAGCGTCGCGGTCAAGCCCAACACCACCTACACGCTCTCCGGCTGGGTCCGCGGCAGCTACGTCTACCTCGGTGTCACCGGCGGCGGCTCCGCCTGGACCTCCGCCGCCGACTACAGCAAGCTGAGCGTCTCGTTCACCACCGGCGCCACCCAGACGACCGCCGAGGTCTACGTCAACGGCTGGTACGGGCAGGGCACCTACTACGCCGACGACATCGTGTTCGACGGCCCCGGCGGCGGCACCCCGCCGGCCGACACCCAGGCCCCCACCGTGCCCGGCAACCTGCGGGCCACCGGCAAGTCCGCCAGCAGCGTGACGCTCGCCTGGGACGCCGCCACCGACAACGTCGGCGTCACCGGCTACGACGTGTACCAGGGCACCGCCAAGGTCGCGAGCGCCACCGGCACCACCGCGACCGTCCCCGGCCTGACCGCGTCCACCGCCTACACCTTCACCGTCAAGGCCCGCGACGCGGCCGGGAACGCCTCGGCCGCCTCCACCGCCCTGACCGTCACCACCGACGCCAACGGCGGCGGCCCGACCCCGGGCGCCTTCAAGCAGGCCGCGCCCTACCTCTACAACGGCTGGGGCAACCCGCCGGCCGCCACCACCGTCATGAACGCCACCGGCATCAAGTGGTTCACCCTGGCGTTCGTGCTGGCCCAGAACGGCTGCAACCCCACCTGGGACAGCCAGCGGCCGCTGCTGAACGGCGTCGACCAGGCCACCATCAACGCGGTGCGCGCGGCCGGCGGCGACGTCGTCCCGTCGATCGGCGGCTGGAGCGGCAACAAGCTCGGCCCCAACTGCGCCACCACCGCCGACCTCGCCGCCGCCTACCAGAAGGTGATCGACGCCTACGGCCTCAAGGCGATCGACGTCGACATCGAGAACACCGACGAGTTCGAGAACACCGCCGTCCAGGACCGGATCCTCGGTGCGCTCAAGATCGTCAAGCAGAACAACCCCGGTCTGCGCACCATCGTGACCTTCGGCACCGCCACCACCGGCCCGACCTACTACGGCAACCGGCTGATCGAGCAGGCCAAGGCGCTCGGCGCGGACATCGACGTCTTCACCATCATGCCGTTCGACTTCGGCAACGCCTCGACCGACATGTACGCCGCCACGGTCAGCGCCACCGAGGGCCTGAAGAACAAGCTGAAGTCCGTCTTCGGCTGGGACGACGCCACCGCCTACGCACACATCGGCATCTCCGGCATGAACGGCCTGAGCGACACCGGCGAGATCACCAGCGTCCAGAACTGGACCGCGATCCGCGACTGGGCCAACAGCCACCACCTGGCCCGGATGGCCTTCTGGTCGGTCAACCGTGACCGGGGCTGCCCGGGCGGCGGCCAGCAGGAGACCTGCTCCGGCATCGCCCAGAACGACTGGCAGTTCACCTCCATCACGGCCGGTTTCACCGGCTGACGCACCCCCCGTGGTACGGCGGCCCGGCCCCTCGGCGGAGGGGCCGGGCCGTTCCGCGCCGCCGTGCGGGCGGGTGACCCCGGCGGCGTGGCGCCGTCGGCCCTCCTCCTGACACTCCTAGGGTCTGTCTCTTGGATCCTTGCCGGGTCCGCGGCGTCTGGGCACGCACCTCGCCGCGTTGTCGTCGGTCGCCAATGCTCCGCAGTGGCTCCCTCCTCCGCCTTGCGATGCACGCACCCAGACGCCGCGGCCTGATCCGACAAAATCCAAGAGACAGACCCCAGGGTCCGTGTGATCACCGACCACCCACGGAGCGTCATGCCCTCCCACCGCGAGCCGACCCTTCCCGAGCCGCGCCGGCCCGAGCCGCCCGCCGGCGTCAAGGCCCGCCGGGTGCTCCGCAACCCCAAGGTGTGGGCCGTCCCGGCCGTGCTGGTCGGCCTGCTCAGCCTGCTGATGTCGCTGCTCTACCTCGGCGGCATCCTCGACCCCCGCGGCGACCTGCGACACCTGCCGATCGCCCTGGTGAACACCGACCGCGGCGCGGACGTCGCCGGGCAGCGGCAGAACCTCGGCGAGCAGCTGGTCACCGGCATCGCCACCGCGCCCGGCCAGGGGGACGCCGTCTCCTGGCGGCAGCTCGACGAGGCCGCCGCGCGGGAGCAGCTGGCCTCCGGCAAGCTCTACGGCGCGCTCCAGGTGCCGCCCGAGTTCACCGCCACCGTCGCCGCCCTCGGCGGCGCGAGTGCCAAGCCCGCGCGCCCCACCGTGCTCCAGTACACCAACCCGGGCGTCGGCAGCCTCGGCTCCTCGCTCGCCGCCCAGATCGGCCAGCAGGCCGTCCACCAGGCCTCCCTGGCGCTCGGCGCCCGGCTCTCCGCCCTCCCGCAGGCCCAGGGCCTGGACGACGCGGCCCGGCTGCTGGTCGCCGACCCGATCGCGCTCAGCACCACCGTCGGCCACCCGATCGGTAACCGCAGCGGCCTCGGGCTCTCCGCCTTCTACTACACCCTGCTGCTCGTCCTGGCAGGCTTCTTCGGCGCCAACATCATCGGCAACGGCGTCGACGTCGCGCTCGGCTACGCCGACAACGAGGTCGGCCCCTGGCGGGCCCGCCACCCGGTGGTGCCGATCAGCCGCACCAGCACCCTCGCCGTCAAGTGCGTGATGTCGGTCGGCCTGTCGCTGCTCACCTCGTCACTGATCATGCTGGCCGGGGTGGTGATCCTCGACATGGACGCCGCCCACCTGCCGCTGCTGTGGATCTTCTCGGTCTGCGCCAGCAGCGCGGTCGGCCTCGGCGTCCAGGCGATCAACGCGGCCTTCGGCGGCCTCGGCCTGCTGGTCAGCATGTTCGTGTTCATCGTGCTCGGCCTGCCGTCCTCCGGCGCGACCGTCCCGCTGGACGCCCTGCCGTCGTTCTACCGGTTCCTCGCGCTGTTCGAGCCGATGCGCCAGCTCACCGACGGCGTGCGGGCCATCCTCTTCTTCGACGCGCAGGCCGGTGCCGGCCTCACCCGGGCCTGGACCTGGATCGCCATCGGCACCGTCGCGGCCCTGCTGTTCGGCTTCGCGACGGCCCGCTACTACGACCGCAAGGGCCTGCACCGCGCCGTCCCCGAGCTCGTCTGAGCCTGAGCCCGTCCGAGCCCGGGACGGCGCCCGTCGCGGGCGCACCCGCGACGGGCGCCGCGGGCGACGTCAGCCGGCCGGCAGCGGCGGCAGCTCAGGCCGCCACAGCCAGGCCTCGAACAGCTCGTCCAGCGGCGCCCGCGCGTACCGGGCCGCATGGGCGCGGAAGTCCGCGGTGGTCACCACCCCGTGCCGGTGGAACGCCGCCCAGTCCTTGATCATCCGGAAGAACGCGGCGTCCCCGAGCGCCAGCCGCAGCGCGTGCACCACCAGGCCCCCGCGCTGGTACAGCCGGTCGTCGAACATCAGCTTGCGGCCCGGGTCGGCCAGCCGGAGGTCCTGCGGCAGCCCGGCCAGCAGCCGGTGCGCGTACGCCGCCCGGGCGCCCGCCGTCGGCCCGCCGGAGCGCTCCGACCAGAGCCACTCCGCGTACTTCGCCAGCCCCTCGTTCAGCCAGATCTGGCTCCAGTCGCCGACCGAGACGCTGTTGCCGAACCACTGGTGCGCCAGCTCGTGGGCGACCAGCCGCTCCCGCTCCCAGCCGCCGCCCAGGTGGTTGGTGCCGAAGGTCGCGACCCCCTGCGCCTCCACCGGGACGTCCAGCTCCTCGTCGGCGACCACCACCGTGTACTCGCCGAACGGGTACGGGCCGAACACCTCCCCGAAGTACGCCATCATCTTCGGCTGCCGCCCGAAGTCCGCGGCGAACGCCCCCGCCAGCCGCTCCGGCACGTAGCCGGTCTGCGGCACCTGCGGATGCTCCGCCAGCACCACCGGCCGGTACTGGCCGATCGAGACCGTCACCAGGTACGTCGAGGTCGGCGCGGACTGCTCGTACACCCAGGTCGTGCTGGAGGAGCCGGTGGTGCGGGTCAGCAGCCGCCCGCCCACCACCACCGTGTACGGGGACGGCGTGGTGACCGCTATCTGGTACGTCGCCTTGTCCGCCGGGCGGTCGTTGCACGGGAACCAGGACGGCGCCCCGACCGGCTGGCTGGCCACCAGCGCGCCGTCGGTCAGCTCCTCCCAGCCCAGGCCGCCCCACGGGCTGCGCACCGGCCGGGGATTGCCGGTGTAGTGCACGTCGACGGTGAACGCCGCGCCCGCCGTCAGCGCCTTCGGCGGGCGGATCCGCAGCTTGCCCGCCCGGTGGGTGTAGCGGGCGGCCTTGCCGTCCACCAGCACCCGGCCGATCCGGAACTCCGCGAGGTCCAGGGCGAACTCCGTCAGCGCGGTCACGGCGACCGCGCTCAGCCGGGCCGTACCGCCCAGCCGGTTCGGGCCCGGCCGGTAGTCGAGGGCCAGCTCGTAGCGGTGGACCCGGTAGCGCGGATCACCGCTGGCCGGGAAGTAGGGGTCCGGCGGGGCGACGGGCTGCGGGGGCTGCGGGGACTGCGCCGGGCGGGGGTTCACCGGGTCGTACGCTCCTGGAAACACGGGACTGGACGGGGGTCGGGGGCGGGAGACGCCGGGGGGCCGGACGGGGTGGGGACCCCGGCCGGCCCCCCGGGGGACGGCGGTCAGGAGGTGGTCTGCCACACCTCGATCGGGTTGCCGAGCCACCGGGTGTCGGCGGGCACGGACTCGGCGCGCATGACCAGCGACGCCGGGCCCAGCGTGCTGCGCTCGCCCACCGTGCTGCCGGGCAGCACGATGCCGCCGGGCCCCAGGGTGGCGCCCTCGCGCAGGACGACAGTATCCATCCGCATGATCCGGTCGTGGAAGAGGTGGGTCTGCACCACGCAGCCGCGGTTCACCGACACGCCGTCCCCGAGCGTCACCAGGTCCGCCTCCGGCAGCCAGTAGCTCTCGCACCACACGCCGTGCCCGACCTTCGCGCCGAGCGCCCGCAGCCACAGGTTCAGCACCGGAGTGCCCGGCACCGCGCCCACCAGCCACGGCACCGCCAGCACCTCCACGAAGGTGTCCGCCAGCTCGTTGCGCCACACGAAGCCGCTCCACAGCGGGTGCTCCACCGCCCGGAACCGGCCGACCAGCAGCCACTTCGCGGCCACCGCCACCGCGCACGCCGCCGTGCCCGCGGCCAGCAGCACCACGCCCGACACCAGCGCCGCCGCCGACGGCGACCACGCCCGCGCCAGCCAGGACAGCGCCGCCAGCGTCAGCGCGCCCAGCGCCCCCGAGGCCAGCACCGGCAGCAGCCGGGCCACCTCGACCAGCCCGCGCGCCCACAGCAGCCGGGCCGGCGGCTCGTACGTCAGGCTCTGGTCCGCCCGGTCGGCCGAGCGCGGCAGCCGCACCGGCGGCATGCCCAGGTACGAGCCGCCCTTCTTCGCCTTCTCCGGCGTCGCCGACAGCACGCCCACCAGGCCGCGCTTGGGCACCGAACGGCCCGGCGCGGTCATCCCCGAGTTGCCGAGGAACGCCCGCTCGCCGACCTTCGCCTCACCGAGCCGCACCCAGCCGCCGCCCAGCTCGTACGGCGCCATCAGGGTGTCGTCGGCCAGGAACGCGCCGTCGCCGACCGTGGTCAGGCTCGGCAGCGCCAGCACCGTGGAGACCTCCGCGTGCTTGCCGACCCGCATGCCCAGCGCCCGCAGCCACAGCGGGGTCACCAGACCCGCGTACAGCGGGAAGAGGATCTCCCGGGCCTGGTCCATCAGCTGCATCACCGTCCAGGCCTGCCAGCCGACCCGGCCGTGCAGCGGGTGCACCCCCGGCTCCAGCCCGACCGACAGCAGCCGCACCGCCGCGACCAGCTGGGCCGCGAACACCACCCCGTACGCCAGGGTGGCCGGCAGCAGGCCGAGCAGGGCACCGCCGAGCGCGCCGCCCAGGCCGTCCGCCGGGTCGACGAACGGGGCGAGCACCGCGAGGCCGGCCACCGCGGGCAGCAGCGGCAGCAGGCTCAGCGCCGCACCGCTCAGCCCGTAGAGCGCGGACCAGCGGGCCCGGCGCACCGGGCGCTCCTTGGGCCAGCTCCGCTCGGCGCGGCCCAGCTTGACGGCGGGCGCGCCGCCCCAGCGCTGGCCGGTCGGCACGTGCCCGGTGACGCTGGAGCCGGCCAGCACCTGGGCGCGCTTGCCGACCCGGGCGCCCGGCAGCAGGGTCGAGCGGGTGCCGACCACGGCGCCCGAACCGACCTTGAGCTGCCCGACCTCCAGCCGGTCGCCGTCCAGCCAGTAGCCGCTGAGGTCCACCTCGGCCTCCACCGCGCAGCCCCGGCCCAGCTTGAGCATGCCGGTCACCGGCGGCAGCGAGTGCAGGTCCACCTCCTCGCCGACCTTGGCGCCCAGCGCCCGGGCGTAGCGCACCAGCCAGGAGCCGGACAGCGAGGTCGCGCCGCTCACCTCGGCCAGCCGCTCGGCGGCCCACAGCCGCAGGTGGACGCCGCCGCCGCGCGGGTAGCTGCCCGGGCGCAGGCCGCGCAGCAGCAGCCGGGCGCCGCCGGCCGCCAGCGCCAGCCGGCCCGCGGGGGTGAACAGCACCGCCGCGCCCGCGCCGACCGCCCACCAGGAGGCGGTCGGCGCCCAGGCGTAGCCGTCCAGGTGGGAGAACAGGTTGCCGAGCGCCAGCAGGGCCACCGTCCAGCGCAGGCCGACCACGGTGAACAGCGGGACCAGCAGGAGCAGCTGCAGCAGCTTGGCGCGGGTCGGCACCGGTGCGACGGTCCGGGCCTCGCCGGTGTCGGCGGCGGTGCGCTCCAGGTGGCGGGCGAGCTTGCGCAGCGTCGGCTGCTGGTAGATGTCCAGCACCGCCGCGTTCGGGTAGCGGGTGCGCAGCAGGGTGGTCAGCCGGGCGGCGGCCAGGCTGCCGCCGCCGATCGCGAAGAAGTCCTCCCGGGGGCCGCTCACCGGCACCCCGAGGATCTCCGTCCACTGCTCGGCCAGCCACGCCTCGGTGCCGTAGAGCTGCTCGGTGGGCCCGGCGCTCTCCAGGTCGGGCAGCGGCCAGGGCAGCGCGTTGCGGTCCACCTTGCCGGAGGTGCGGGTGGGCAGGGTGTCGACCGGCGCCAGCAGCGGGACCAGCGCGGCCGGCAGCTCGGCGCGCAGCCGCTGCACCGCCTGCTCGCGGTCCCAGCCCTCGCCGGTCACCAGGTAGCCCACCAGCAGCTGGTTGCCGCCGCGCGCGGTGCGCACGGCGGCGGCCGCGCCGGCGACGCCGGGCAGGGCCTGGAGCGCCGCGTCGACCTCGCCGAGCTCGATCCGCCGGCCGCCGAGCTTGATCTGCTCGTCGGCGCGGCCCAGGAAGAGCAGGCCCTCCGGGTCGGCCTGGACGAGGTCGCCGCTGCGGTAGGCGCGCTCCCAGCCCATCGAAGGCAGCGGTGCGTACTTCTCGGCGTCCTTCTCCGGGTCCAGGTAGCGGGCCAGACCGACGCCGCCGATCACCAGCTGGCCGGTGCCGCCGGGGGCGACCGGCTCGCCGGCCTCGTCGACGACGACGAGGTCCCAGCCGTCCAGCGGCAGGCCGATCCGCACCGGGCCCTCGCCGGTCAGCAGCGCCCCGCAGGCGACCACGGTGGCCTCGGTGGGGCCGTAGGTGTTCCACACCTCGCGGCCCTCGGTGACCACGCGCTGGACCAGCTCGGGCGGGCAGGCCTCGCCGCCGAAGATCAGCAGCCGGACCTCGTTGAGCGCCTCGGCCGGCCAGAGCGCGGCCAGCGTCGGCACGGTGGAGACCACGGTGATCTCCTGCTCGGCCAGCCAGGGGCCGAGGTCGGCGCCGGAGCGCACCTGGGAGCGGGGGACGGGCACCAGGCAGGCGCCGTGCCGCCAGGCCAGCCACATCTCCTCGCAGGAGGCGTCGAAGGCGACGGACAGGCCGGCCATCACCCGGTCGCCGGGGCCGATCGGCTCGTCCTGGAGGAAGAGCGCGGCCTCGGCGTCGACGAAGGCGGCGGCGTTGCGGTGGGTGACGGCGACGCCCTTGGGGCGGCCGGTGGAGCCGGAGGTGAAGATGATCCAGGCGTCGTCCGCCGGGGTCGGGCGCTGCGCGGCGGCCGTCTGGTCGGCGAGCGGCGCGCGGGCCGGTCCGACCGGGGTGAGGGCGCGCTCGGCGCCGAGGACGGCGGCGACGGCGGCCTCCTCGAAGACCAGCTGGGCGCGCTCGTCCGGGTCCTCGGCGTCCACCGGGACGTAGGCGGCGCCGGCGGCGAGCACCGCGAGCACGGAGACGTAGAGGTCGTTGGTGCCGGAGGGCACCCGGACGCCGACCCGGTCGCCGCGGCCGATGCCGGCGGCGGCGAGGCGGCGGCGCAGCTGCTCGACCTCGGCGGCCAGGGCCCGGTAGCTGAGCACGGTGCGGCCGTCGTCGAGGGCGGGCTCGGCGGGGTGCTGCCGGGCGGTCGCGTCGAGGACGTCGACCAGGGTGCGCGGGGCGGCGGCGGGGCGGCCCGGGTAGCGGGCCTGCTTCTCGTCCTGCCCGGGGGCGGTCTGCGCGGCGGCGTCCTGCCCGGTGGCAGGGGTCGGCCCGGCGGCGGCGTCCGGGCCCGGTTCCCGGCTGGGTGCGGCTGTCATGGCGGCCGTGTGCTCCTTGTCCTCGCCCCGTCCCGATCGATGTCCGACCCTTGGGGGCGGTGGGAGCACTCGCCTGTCCGGGTGACCCCACTCCGGGGCCGGAGCGGACAACCCGACCGATGGTAGCCCCGGGTGGTGAACGCCGGACCGGTCGACACTCCGCCCAACTGGCCCGGTAGTGGCCGAATCTGACGGATCATCAGCCCATAACTGAGGCCCTGTGGATTGGATGTGACGACCCATCAGTCGTTTTGACGGATCGTCAGGTCGATTTTCCGACCGTGATCCATGCCACATCGGATAGTGCTCCCTCGGGGTGAAGGGCCCGCCGCCCGGGGGAGCGGCGGGCCGGTCCGAGGGGGTGCCGGGGTCAGTGGAAGGGGTGGCGGAACCGGTCGGCGTGCTCCTGGAGGAAGGCCTCCAGGGTGCGCGGGGGCCGTCCGGTGAGCCGGGTGGCGGCGTCGTCCGGTGCCTCCGGGCGCTCGACGGCCAGCCGCTGGATCTCCACCACGTGGGCGGCCAGCCAGTCCGGCATCCCGGCCCGGGCGACCAGGTGGGCGCGCAGCTCCTCGGGCGGGAGGTCCACGTAGCTCACCGGCCGGCCGAGCAGGGCGGTGAGCAGCCCGGCGAGCTCCGGGTGGCTGTACGCCCGGCCGCCGGTGAGCGCCAGGCTGCCGCCGGTTGCCTCCGGACGGGTGAGCACGGCGGCCGCGACGTCGCCGATGTCCCGGCAGTCGACGTAGTTGCACCGGGCCGTGCCCATCGCGCCGTGGATCAGCCCGGCCGCCGCGATGCCGGGGGCGAGCAGCAGCAGCTTCTGCATGAACGCGTACGGCCGCAGCACGGTGGTGGGGAGGCCGTGGGCGCGCAGCCGCTCCTCGACCAGGTGGTGCCCGCGGGAGACCGCGACCGGGGAGTGCGGCTCGGCGGCCGGGGCGGAGACCTTCACGACGTGCTCCACCCCGGCCGCCGCGGCGAGGTCGGCGGTGAGCAGCTCGTACGCGACCTGGCGCGGGCCGTTGGCCATGGTCAGGAAGAGCTGCCGGGTGCCCCGCAGGGCGGTGCGCAGGGAGTCCGGGTCCTCGGCGTCGGCGGCGACCGCTTCGACGAGCGGGGTGGTGCGGGCGTCGAGACCGGCCAGCAGCCGGCCGGGGTCGCGGCTCAGCGCGCGGACCGGGACGCCCTGGGCGGTGAGGCTGCGCAGCGTGGCGCCGCCGGTGGCGCCGGACGCGCCCATGATGGTGATCATGCGGGATCTCTCTCTTCTCGGGATCTCGGGAGGGTGCTCGGGGTGCGTGGAGGGGCCGTGCCGCGGGGCCGTGCCGTGGGGCCGGGTCAGCGGGCCCGGCGGCGGCGCGGGCGGGTGCCGCGCCAGCGCCAGGTGACCGCGGTCGCGGCGATGGCGGCGGAGACCGGCAGGTCGAAGCGGAGCCGCCCCGGCCACGGGCTGTCGGCCAGGGCCGGGATCCGGGGCAGCAACTGCGCGCCGGCGGTGCCGAGGGCCAGGGCGAGGGCGGCGGCACCCAGGCCGAACAGGGCCGTGACAAGCGGGCGCGGCCCGCGTTCCGCCCAGGAGCCGGCCGGGCGCCGGCGGTGCCGGGCGCCGACCAGGGCGGCGACCAGGGCCGAGGTGCCGGCGATGGTGGTGACGGCCGCGAGCCTGAGCTCCGGCTGTCCGGTGGCGATACCGCCGATCCCGGCCATGACGGCGGGCGCCGCGTAGGAGACCAGCACCTCGCGCCAGAGGACGAAGGGCGGTGGTGCGGCGGTGGCGGGAGCGGCGGGCTGCCGCTCCTCGGTGGGTGAGGTGGCGGGCATGGAGGCTCCAGGTGATTAGTTGGCTAACTATAAGTGGTGAGGTGGCTAACTATTGGGGCGCGGGGCGCCGAAGGACTCGATGTGCCCTTCGTCGGCCGATCCGCCGGTCCGGTCCCCGGTCGTCAGTCGTCGGTGAGGGCGGACATGCCCTCCACCAGGCGGGCCAGCAGGTCGAGGAAGAGCGTGCGCTCCTCGACCGACAGGCCGCCGACCATCGCCTGCATCCGCTCGAAGTGCTCGGGCGCCATGTCGCGCAGCCGCTGCGCTCCGCGCGTGGTCAGCACCACGACATTGCCGCGCCCGTCCTCGGCGGACGGGCGCCGGGCGACCAGGCCGTCCCGTTCCAGCCCGTCGACCAGCCCGGTCACGGTCGCCCGGGAGACCCCGAGCGCGGCCGCCAGCTGCGACGGCGGCTTCTCGCCGCCGTGGTCCTCCAGCTCGGCCAGCAGCCGGTAGCGGCCGGTGGACAGGCCGAAGCGCGCGAAGTGCGCCTCGCCGGCCTGGCCGAGCCGGGACCCGGCGGCCATCAGCCGTGCCGCGACCAGGATCGCCTGTGGATCGGCCGACAGGCCGTACCGGGAGAG
Organism: Kitasatospora sp. NPDC058115; assembly: GCF_042884635.1. Taxonomy (NCBI): domain Bacteria; kingdom Bacillati; phylum Actinomycetota; class Actinomycetes; order Kitasatosporales; family Streptomycetaceae; genus Kitasatospora; species Kitasatospora sp. NPDC058115. Next base: position 103,000 of record NZ_JBHVTL010000026.1, on the reverse strand, counting down.
CTGGCGGCGGGCCTGGTCGAGCGTGGGTGCGCCGTTGCCGGCCTCGGGCTGCTGAACCATGGAAGTAATATGGCGGCTAATCAGATGCGTCGTCAAGTCGCCCGCCCGGAGCCGTCGGGCCGCAGCCCCGCTCCTCGTGTCGGAGCGGGGCTGCGGCGCTCATGGCCGGTCGGGCCGGTCGGGCCGGTAGGGCCGGTCGGGGGTCAGCGGAGCCGGGCGCCGCCCCGGAAGTGCTCCAGGTAGAGGCCCAGGCCGTGGGCGGCCAGGGTGCCGATGCTGACGGCGGCGGCGACGGTCTGCTTGTGGTGCTCCAGGAAGTCCTCGATGGTGTCGAACGTGCTGTGGTGGCGGTCGGTGTCGAGGTGGACATCACCGTGCGGAGTGACGACCGTGTACTGATAGGCCATGGCTTCCTCCCGGTTGAGTGCTCTGCGGTAGCCGGTCCCCGGCCGCGGGTGGCCGAAAACCGGCGTCCGGTGCGGTCCGGCCGGATGCAGCGGCGGGGGGTGATCGCATCGGACCGGTCGGACTACGCATCGGAACTCCGGCCCGGGTGCCGGCGTTGGACCCGGTGGTGCGGGCGGGTGAATTCGCCTACGGACTTTCAGGTCCCTCCGTGCCGGACCGCCGGCCTCCCCGGCTGCGTGCTAGCGTCCGCCGCCTGCCTCTCGGAATGGGGAAGGAAGGTCCCGGCGATGCGCCACGCATTCTCCCGCCGCGGTTTTCTCGGCAGCACCGGAAGGGCCGCTGCCGGGGTTTCCGCCGCCTCCCTGGGGCTGGCCGCCGCCGGTGGTGCCGGTGCCGCCGGTGGTGCCGGTCCGGCCACGGCCGAGCCGGCCGAACGCCCCGGGGGGACGACCGTCCTCCCCTCGGACCCCCGCTACGAGACGCTCAGCCAGGGCTTCAACCAGCGCTGGCGGAGCCGCCCGGCGTACATCCGGCTGGTGGGCGGCGAGGCCGACGCGGTCACCGCACTGCGCTCGGCGCTCGACCGCGGGCTGCGGCCGACGGTGCGCGGCGGCGGCCACTGCTACGAGGGGTTCGTCGACAACGACCGGGGGGTCATCCTCGACCTCAGCACCCTGCGCGGGGTGCGGGCCGCGACCGACAAGTTCGGCGCCGCGACCTACGCGGTCGAGGGCGGGGCCACCAACTGGGACGTCTGCACCGGCCTGTTCCGCCGCTACGGCGTGACGCTCCCGGCCGGCTCCTGCTACTCGGTCGGCGCGGGCGGCCACATCTGCGGCGGCGGGTACGGACTGCTCTCCCGCCGGCACGGGCTGACCGTCGACCACCTGGTCCAGGTCGACGTGGTCACCGTCCGCGGCGGCCGGGTGGAGGTGACCCGGGCGAACCGGGCGGACCCGGAGGGCTCGCCCGAGCGCGAACTGTTCTGGGCCCACACCGGGGGAGGCGGCGGCAACTTCGGCGTCGTGCTGCGCTACCACTTCGCCCACGGCCTGCCGGAGCCGCCGCCCCGGGTCTGGCTCAGCAGCGTTGCCTGGAGGTGGGCGGAGCTGCGCGAGCACCCCGAGGACTTCCGCACCCTGCTCACCAACTTCGGAGCCTTCTTCGCCGGGCACAGCGCGCCGGCCGAGCAGGTCTACCGGGCGCTGTTCTCCATCCTCCACCTCACCCACCACTCCAACGGGAACGTCGTCCTGTTCAGCCAGTGGGACGAGGAGGACCCGGCGCCGCTGGACGCCTTCCTCGCCGCCGTGGAGTCCGGCATGCGCACCCGGGCCACCGTCCAGACCTCCGGCGCCGGCCTGCTGTTCCTGCCCTTCCCCGACAGGCGGCGCCGGCTGCCCTGGTTCCAGGCGACCATGACGGTCAACGGCTCCGGCGCCAACCAGCGCGGCAAGTACAAGTCCGCCTACCACCGCACGGCCTTCACCCCCGCCCAGATCGACACCTGGTGGAACTGGCTCACCAAGGACGTCGAGGGCGTCGACCTCACCCAGACCCTGGTCCAGATCGACTCCTACGGCTGCCGGGTGAACGAGCGCGGCCCCGCCGAGACCGCCGCCGCGCAGCGCGACTCCGTGATGAAGCTCCAGTACCAGACCTACTGGACCGACCCCGCCCAGGACGCCGCCCACCTGAGCTACCTCCGCGGTCTCTACCGGGACACCTACCGGACCACCGGCGGCATCCCCGAGACCGGCACCGACACCGACGGCGCCTACGTCAACTACCCCGACACCGACCTCGGCACCACCGTCGACCGGCAGCCCCCCTACCAGCGCCTCTACTACAAGGAGAACTACCCCCGCCTGCAGCACGCCAAGAAGCTCTGGGACGACGGCAACGTCTTCCACCACGCCCAGTCGATCACCCTGCCGTCGTGATCCGCGCAGCCGGCGGCGGGTGCGCGGATGCGGGAGCGGGCGGGCGGGCCTAGCGTGGGGCGCATGGAGCTGTTCCCCCCGATTCCGCTGGCCCGGTGGCAGGACTCCAAGGCGACGGTGCACCGCTTCGCGCAGGTCGTCGGGAAGGTCCGGCTGGCGTACAGCGTGCGGCGCAACCACTGGTGGAACGTCCCCTACTACCTCACCGGGCGCGGTATCACCACCCGTCCGATGGCGGTGGGCGACGGGGGCGGGTCCTTCTGCGTCGACTTCGACTTCGTCGCCCACCGGCTGGTGGTCTGCTCGTCCGACGGCCGGAGCGCCTCGTTCCCGCTCGCCGGGCAGTCCGTGGCGTCGTTCTACCGCCGGACGCTGGAGGCCCTCGACGCCGTCGGGGTGCCGGTGTCCCTCCCGCACCCGTTCCCGTTCGACCTGCCCGACGCCGGGCGGCCGTTCACCGAGGACACCGAGCACGCCGCCTACGACCCGTTCTGGGTCAACCGCTACTGGCAGGTGCTCGGCCAGGTCGGCCTGGTGCTGGAGGAGTTCGCCGCCCGCTTCTGCGGGAAGACCAGCCCGGTGCACCACTTCTGGCACACCTTCGACATCGCCGTCACGCGGTTCTCCGGCCGTGCGGTCGAACAGCCGGCGACGGTCGACCCGGTGACCCGCGAGGCCTACTCCCGCGAGGTCATCAGCTCCGGCTTCTGGTTCGGCGACGACGACTTCCCCGGGCCGGCCTTCTACTCCTACGCGGCGCCCGAACCGGCCGGCCTCGCGGACGGGGCGCTGCGGCCCGCCGCCGCCCGCTGGGTCGAGCGCGGCGGCAGCCACCTGGCCGTGCTGGACTACGACGAGGTGCGCGACGGCGAGGACCCGCGGGCCGCCGTCCTCGACTTCTACGAGTCGGTCTACCGGCCCGCGGCCCGCCTCGCCGGCTGGAACACCACCGGCGAGGCCTCGCCCGGGGGCGTCACCGACCCGGTGGCCGCCCGGCGGGAGTCGCCCGACCCGGCCTGAGGCGCCGCCCGGAAGCCCGGCGGCTGGGTCCGGTGGGGCGGTTGGCGGTGGGGGCGGTGTGTGCGAACGCTCCGGCCCGGTGGGGAGGTTGTGTCATGCTCTAAGCATGTCTAGACCACTGCTCGAAGTGATCGCATTGGACGAGCTGGACGCCCGGGCGGCTGCGCGCGGGGGTGCGGACCGGATCGAACTGGTGAGTGACATGGGGAGATGGGGGCTCACCCCGCCGGTGGAGACGCTGCGGGCGGTGCGGGCGGCGGTGGACCTCCCGGTGCGGGTGATGCTGCGGGAAGCGGACGGCTTCGCCGCCGGGGATCCGCGGGCGCTGCGGGAACGGGCCCGGGAACTGCTGCGGGCCGGGGCCGAGGAGTTCGTCCTGGGCTTCCTCGGGCCGGACGGTGCGGTGGACCTGGCCGCCGTCGAGGCCGTGCTGGAGGTGCTGGACGGGCGGGCCTGGACCTTCCACAAGGCCGTCGACTTCGCCGCCGACCGCGCGGCGGCCTGGGCGGCGATCGGCGCCCTGCCCGGGCTCGACGCGGTGCTCAGCTCCGGCGGGCGGCAGGGCGTCGAGGAGGGCACGGCGACCCTGCTCGCCGAGCGGGCCGCCCGCGCGGGCACCGGCCCGCGGCTGATCGCCGGCGGGGTGCTGCGCGAACGGCACGTCGCGCCGCTGCGGGCCGGCGGCGTCGACGCCTTCCACGTCGGCACCCGGGTGCGCCCGGAGGGCAGCTGGGAGCGCCCGGTCGACGAGTCGGCCGTGCGGCACTGGCGGGAGCTGCTGGCGGACGGGTCGTGAACGGCCCGGGCGGGCCGGCCGCACCGGACGGCCTCTCGGTGACCGTCGTCGCGGAGAGCGAGCTGCACCGGCACGGCATCGCCGGGATGCTCGCCGCCCTGCCCCTGGTGGCCGAGGCGGTGACCAGGGCGCCGGACCGGATCGGGACGGCCGCCGAGCTGTGGGAGTCCGACGTGGTGGCGCTGGTGTGCGTCGCGCAGGCGCCGCCCTGGATGCGGGCGCTGCTGGCCGCCCCGCGCGGGGACGGCCGGCTGCTGGTGCTGCTGGACGCCGCCGCCGCGCGCTGCCCCGAGCCCTGGGAGGCCGCCGGGGTGGACGGCTTCCTGCCCCTGGAGCAGGTGACCACCGCGCTGCTCGCGGACTCGCTGCGCCGCCTGGTGCTGCGGCCCGCGTGGTCCCCGGCCCGCGGACGCCCCGCGCCCCGCCCGGGCGGCGGCCGGCCGGGGGTGGCCGGCGGCGCGCTGACCGGGCGGGAGCGGCAGACCCTCGCCCTGCTGGTGGAGGGGCTGAGCAACAAGGAGATCGCCGCCCGCCTCGGCATCTCGGTGCACGGCGCCAAGCGCCACGTGACCATGGTCCTGGCCAAGCTCAACTGCCCCAACCGGACCCTGGCGGTGGCGATCGCCCTGCGCTACGGCATCGTGAGCCCGGTCGGAGACCAGGCGGCCGAGGCCGGCCCGAAGGCCGTGACGAAGTCCGCGATGTAGTCCGGAAGTGAGATCTTCGGCTCCCAACCGAGCTCCCGGGAGCGCGAGTTGTCCGCGCGGCCGCTGGTGCGCTCACCCCGGCGGGCCGGCACCATCGCGATCTCGCCGCCGAACATCCGGGCCACCTCGATCAGTGGGTACTCCTCGCCCCGGCCGAGCAGGTAGCCGTCCCCGGAGCCGCGCTCCGCGCACAGCAGCAGGCCTTCGACGATGTCGTCGACGTGGGTGAAGTCGCGGCTCTGGGTGCCCGGTTCGACCACGGTCAGCGGCAGCCCGGCCCGGTACTGCTGCTCGAAGATGCCGATCACGGTGGCGTACGAGCCGGAGGTGATCTGGCCGGGGCCGTACACGTTGTAGAAGTACGTGATCACGTGGTCCAGGCCGAACCAGTCCGCCGTGTTGCGGATGTACTCGATGTTCTTCGCCTTGGTCCAGGCGTACGGGTTGAGGTGCTCGTCGCGGCCCCCGTTGCCGAACTTCGAGCTGGAGCCCGCGTAGACCAGCCGGGCGCCGCTCAGCCGGCAGAACCGGACCACCTCCCGGGTGCCGAGCAGGTTGAACTCCCAGACCCGCTCCGGCTCCTCGAAGGACTGCGGGATCCGCGAGTACTCGCCCAGGTGGTAGACGACGGCGGGCGGGCGCAGCCCCCGTTCGGGCCAGAGCGTGCCGAGGTCGGCGGTGTTGCCGTGGAGGTAGCGCACCCGGGGGTGGTCGACGTGGCGGGCCGGCGTGCCGGTGAAGTAGTTGTCCACCGAGACGATCTCCGCAGCGGGCTCCGCGTCCACCAGCCGGCGGATCAGCCGGCCGCCGACGAAGCCGGCCCCGCCGGTCACCAGGATCAGCTTCCCGGCCATCAGGGCGCCTCCTTCCAGCCGAGGCCCCGGTACGTCCAGCCGGCCGCGTTCCAGGCGTACCGGTCCAGGCAGTTGCGGCCGTCGATGACGATGCGTCCGTTCACCACGCGGGCCAGGGCGGCCGGATCGGCGTCACGGAACTCCTGCCACTCGGTCAGCACGCAGACCAGGTCGGCCCCGGTGCAGGCCTGCTCCAGCCCGTCGGCGTAGCCGAGTTCGGGGTGGGTGCGGCGCGCGTTGTCCCGCCCGAGCGGGTCGTACACCCGTACCCGGGCGCCGGCGCCGTGCAGCAGCCGGGCGACGGCCAGCGCCGGGGCGTCCCGGACGTCGTCGGAGTCCGGCTTGAAGGCCGCGCCCAGGACGGCGATCCGGGTGCCGGACAGCTCGGGCCCGCTCGGTCCCGCCACGCAGTCCAGGAGCTCCCCGGCCAGCTGCAGGACGCGTTCGCGGCGGCGCTGGTTGATCAGCTCCACCTCGTGCAGGAAGCGCACCGCCGCACCGGCGCCGAGCTGGTGGGCGCGGGCCTGCAGGGCGCGGATGTCCTTGGGCAGGCAGCCGCCGCCGAAGCCCACCCCGGCCCGCAGGAAGCGCGGGCCGATCCGGTCGTCGTGGCCGAGCGCCTCGGCCAGGCCGGCGACATCGGCCCCGGTGGCCTCGCAGAGCTCGGCCATCGCGTTGATGAACGAGATCTTGGTGGCGAGGAAGGCGTTGGCCGCGGACTTCACCAGCTCGGCGGTGGCGAAGTCGGTCTCCACGGTGGGCACGTCGCGCCCCTCGCGCTCGGCCAGCCGGTACACGCCCCGGTGCACCCGGGCCAGCGTCTCGCGCGCCCAGCTCCCGCGGGCGCCGACCACGATCCGGTCCGGGCGCAGCACGTCCTCGACGGCGCGCCCCTCCTGGAGGAACTCCGGGCACCAGGCGACCTCGGGGTCCGCGTCGTCGGGCGCGTGCTTGCGCAGCAGCCGCTCGACCCACTCGGCGGTGCCCACCGGGACGGTCGACTTGCCGACGACCAGGGTGCGCCCGTGCAGGTGCGGGGCGAGCGCGCGGACGGCGGCGGCGACCTGGCCGAGGTCGGCGCCCGCCCCGTCCGCGCGCTGCGGGGTGCCGACGCAGATGAGGTGCGCCTCGGCCCCGGCGGCGGCCCGCGCCGGATCGGTGGTGAAGGCCAGCCGGCCGGAGTCCAGGCCGCGCCGGACCAGCTCGGCCAGGCCGGGTTCGTGGAACGGCACCTCGCCCGCGGCCAGTGCGGCGATCTTCACCGGGTCGGTGTCCAGGCCGGTGACCCGGTGGCCGAGTTCGGCGTAGCAGGCCGCGTAGGTGGTGCCGAGGTAGCCGGTGCCGACGACCGACAGCCGGGGCGGTGCCCCGGGGCCGGGAGGTGAGGGCACTTCTGTTCTCATCGCTCTTCTCCTCTCTCCGCGGGCCCGAGGCCCCACGGCAGCGGCGCCACGGGCGCGAAGGTGGTGGTGGGCCGGGTCACGCTGCCGGGCCCGGCCTCGGCGATCGCCAGGGTGAGTTCGAGGACGTGCAGGGCGTGGTCCAGCGGGAGCCGCGAGGGCCGTGATCCGCCCGCGGCGACGGCGAGTTCGGCGACGCCCCGGGCGAAGTCCATGGAGTGGGTGCCCGGGTAGCGGTGGCGCCGTCGGGGGCCGGGGACGGGCGGGCAGGGTTCGGCCGGGCCGTCGGGCCGGCGGGTGACGGTGACCGGCGAGTCGTAGTCCCAGGAGTCGGCGACGGTGAGCAGGCCCTCGTCGCCGACGACCCGCAGCGAGTAGTCCTTGGGCGCGTGGATGCTGGTGGTCAGCCGGGCGGTGACGCCCCCCTCGAAGCCGAGGCAGGCCAGCGAGAAGTCCGGTGCGAGCGCGGTGCCGGGCGGCACGTGCGGATTGGGGGCGACCCGGGCGGAGAACGCGGCCACCTCCCGGACCGGGCCGAAGAAGGCGGTCAGCCAGGTGAGCCAGTACCCGGCGTGTTCGAGGGTGCAGCCGGTCTCGAACTCGTCCAGGTAGGGCCAGGGCGCGCCCGAGGGGCTGATCCACTCCCGGAACGGCATCCGCAGGATCGGGCCGTCGTCGAGTTCGGCGTAGACCAGCCGGGGCGTGCCGATCCGGCCCTCGCGCAGCGCCCGCCAGGCGGTCTGGGCGGCGTCGCCGAGCAGCCCGCAGGGGGCCGAGGCGAGCTGCAGGCCGCGTTCGGCGGCGAGCGCGGCCAGTTCGCGGGCCCGGTCGAGGTCGGGGGCGAGCGGTTTCTCGACGTAGACGTGTTTGCCGGCCAGCAGGGCGGCCCTGGTCACCTCGTAGTGGCTGGCGGGGTTGGTCAGGTTGACCACGGCCCGCACGGCGGGGTCGGCGAGCAGGTCGGCCGCCGTCCGGTAGGCGGGCACGCCGTGGTGGGCGGTGAAGGCGGCGGCCCGGGCCGGGTCGCGGTCGTGGACGCCGACCAGGCGCAGGAAGGGGTGGTCGGGCAGGGTCGCGGCGTACAGGTCGGCGACGTAGCCGCAGCCGACGAAGGCGATCCCGAACGGCTCGGCGGGCCCGTCGTAGCGCACGGCGGTCACCGCCCCTCGGGGGTCTCGAAGCGGCAGAGCACGGCGGTGGCGTCGTCCTGGTGCTTGCCGGGGTAGCGGCCGGGCGCGGTGCGCAGTTCGGCGGCGCGGACGCGTTCCACGAGTTGCACCGGGCCCTCCCGCTCCAGCAGGTCGAGGAGTTCGGGCCAGGCGCAGTCGTAGCGCTCGGCCAGCCGGGCGGCGCCGTCGGTCAGCAGCGCGGCGGTGGCCAGCCCGGCGGCGGGGGCGCTGCCGGCCAGCGCGTGCCGGGCGGCCTCGGGCCTGGGGCCGGCCACCCAGAAGCCGCCGGGCTGGTTGCGGTGGCGGCGCAGTTCGGCCCAGGGCAGGTGGATCAGGCGCTCCAGCCGGTCGTCGGTGACGACCCGGACGGCGCCGGAGCGGTCCCGCAGCGCCACCGTGGAGTCGCCGAGCACCAGGTGCTGGACGGTGTCCCCGGCCAGCCGCAGCAGGGCGAGGGTCGCGGTGGGGCTGCACGGGTTGTCCAGGTCGCAGGTGCGGCCGTGCTCGGTGGCGAGGTCGGACAGCGCGTCGTGGAGCAGTTCGCGCAGCGGCCGGCGGCCGTCGGGGTCGTGCAGCAGGGCGCCGGTGAGCCGGAGGCCGACCTCGGCGACCAGCCAGCGGACGTCGTGGCCGCAGCCGGTGCTGGCGCCGGGTTCGGCCGTCGCGCCGTCGAGGACGAGTGCGAAGAGCGGGCCGGTGAGCACCAGGTCCTCGTTGGCGCCGCCGGGGGTGGCGATGCTGGCGGCCTCGGTGGACAGCGGGATCGGGGTCACCGGGCGCCCCCGGCGGTCCCGGCCGGCTCGGCCGCCCCGGCGGACTCGGCGGGTTCGGCGGACCCGGCCGCGCCGGGGCGCGGTCCGGCCTCGTACGCCAGCCACTGGGACCAGGCCCGCAGTCCGTCCGCGAGGGCGGTGCGCGGCCGCCAGCCGAGCTCCGTCGCGGCCGCCTCGGGGGAGCGGACGGGGTCCTCGGGCGGCGCCGGCTCTGCCGCCTCCGCCGCGTCCAGCGGTTCGACCGGCACCGGCCGGACCGCCGCCGAGGCCGCCTCGGCGAGCTGGACGGCGCCCAGCGCCTCGCCGCCGCAGACGTCCAGCGGCCGGCCGGCCGGGGGCAGCCGCAGGGCGCGGTCGACGGCCTCGGCGAGGTCGTCGACGAAGACCGGCCGCCACCGCCGCCCCCGGTGCCCGGCCACCCGGATCGGCCGCGCCAGCAGGGAGCGGCGCACCGCCTGCTCCAGCACCGACCCGTTCTGCACGCCGGGGCCGTAGACCAGCCCGGTCCGCAGCACGGTGGCGGCGCCGGTGTCCGGGCCGAGGGCGGCCGTGTGGGCCTCGCCCGCGACCAGGACGGCCCGGCCGACACCCGCTGCGGCCGCCGCCCGGCCGGCGCGCAGGGCCTGCTCGGCGTGCTCGGCCGCCGCGGCGGGGTCGCCGTCCAGCACCTGGACCAGGGCGGTGGCGCCGGTCGGCGCGGTACCGGGCCCGGCCGCCTCCACCCCGGGGTGGTGGGCGTCGGCGGCGCCCCACAGGGTGACCTCCCAGTCGCCGTCGGCCAGCGCCCCGGCCAGGGCGCCCGCCAGCTCCGTCGCGTCCGGGCCGCCCCGGCCGGTGACCACCACCCGGCGCGCGCGGACCGGACGGGCCGGACCGCCGCCGCCCGGGGCGGGGGTGAACCGGGCCCCGGCCGCCAGGCCCTCGGCGTACCCGGCCCGGGCCAGCTCCAGCAGACCGGGGCGCAGCCGGTCCAGGGTGTCGTCGCCGAAGCGGGTGCACAGGCCGCCGGCGCCGAGCGTGCCGAGCGCCCGCTCGGCGAGCTCGCCGTCCGGTCCGGCGGCCGCGCGGGCGCGGGTGGCGGTGACCACGCCCGTCAGCAGCGCGGTCTGCCAGTGCGCCTCCAGGGCGGGCCGCCCGATCGCGCCCGGCAGGACGGCGGTCCGCGGCCCGGCGCCGTCGAGCCGTTCGTCCAGCCGCGCGAGGGCGTCGCCGGGGTCCAGGCCGATCCGGCGCAGATAGCGGTGGGCCTCGACCCCGGTCCAGCGGCCGTCCGCCCGCCGGGTGGCGACCTGGGCGCGGCCGTGCTTGAAGAACGGCACGGCGTCCAGCCGCGCCGCCCCGTCGGAGAGCTCCCAGGAGGTGCCGGGCGGCAGCGGGGCGAAGCAGGCCGCCCGGCGCGGCCCGTGGCCGCCGTTGGCGTGCATGCTGGGCACGTCGGCGTGGTCGGCGAGGTTGGGCGCGGCCAGCAGGACGGGCACACCGGCGGCGCGCAGGTAGCGGCTCATCACCACGTCGTCCGCCCAGGTGGCGCCGTGCCGCCCGGCGTACTCGGCGAAGCCGTCCGCGACCGGCGCGGGCAGCAGCAGCACCACCGTCGGGGTGTACTCGTCGGTGGCGGGCGCCCAGCGGTGCCCGGAGAGCACGGCCAGCCGCACGGCGGCGGCGTTGCGGGACTGCCAGTGCGTGTAGAAGGCGAGCGCCGCGTCGGGCACCGCGCGGGCCGCCGCCCGGACGTGGTCGAAGAAGCCGGGGGTGAGCACGGCGTCGTCCTGGAGGACCAGGTGGTGGGTGGCGCCGGCGGGCACCGAGGACCAGGCCCGGACGGCGGTGCGCAGACCGGTCGGCGGGCCGTCCGGCTCGGGGTCGAGCACCAGGTCCAGTTCCTCCGGCCGACACCGCTCGATCAACTCCCGTGCCAGCTCGGCGCGGCGCGGGTGCGTCATCACCGCTCCGCTCAGGTGTACCGCGTCCATCCCGGGTTCCCTCCCGTGGTCCTGCCGCTCGGTCAGGAGGGCGATGCTGGCACGGCGGACGCGGACGGCGGCACGGCCGAAGCGGCGGTCGGCTGTGGTACCCGGACGGGTACCACAGGCGCGTACAGACACCCCGGGCCGGCGCCGGTTAGCTTCGGCCAATGCCTCGAATGACCAGGGACGCCACCACATGGCTGCTCTACGCGCAGATCGCCGCGTACGGGTACTTCCTCTACGGATTCGGCCCGTTGGTGCCGCTGCTGCGCGACGAGCAGCACACCAGCCGGTTCGTCGCGAGCCTGCACGGCACCGCCTTCTCGGTGGCGATGCTGCTCTGCGCGCCGCTCTTCCCCCGGCTGGTCGCCCGGTTCGGACGCGGCCGCACGCTCTGGGGGGCGATCGGCAGCGTGGCCGTCGGCTCGCTCGCCCTGGCCTTCGCCCACGGCACGGCGCAGACCCTCGGCGCGACGCTCCTGACGGCGTTCTTCGGCTGCCTGACGCTGACCGCGATCTGGCCCTCGCTCAGCGACCACCACGGCGCGGCCGGGCCGGCCGCGATCAGCGAGGCCAACGCCGCGATGTCCGGCATGGGGCTGCTGGCGCCGCTCGTCATCGCCGTCCTGGTCGACGCGGGCGTCGGCTGGCGCCCGGGCATCGCGCTCACGGCGGTGCTGGTGCTGGCGGTCATCCTGCTCGGCCGGTTCCTGCGCGCCCCGCTGCCGGAGGCGCCGGCGCCCTCGGCCGCACCGGCCGACGACGTGCCGGCCGACGACGTGCCGGCCGCCGAGGAACGGGCGGCGCCGGGCGGCAGCCTGCCGCTGTTCCTGGCCGCGCTCGGCGTGATCGTCGCGGTCGCCGGAGTGGAGATGTGCCTCACCCAGTGGCAGTCCGACTACCTGCGCGGACACGCCGGGGTGAGCGCCGCCGGGGCGACGGCGGCCGGCTCGGCGCTGGTGGTCGGCATCTTCGTCGGGCGGCTGTTCGGCGCCCGCTTCACGCTGCGCTTCGCCGCGCCGGTCGTGCTGATCGGCTCGCTCGGCGTCTCGGCCGTCGGCTTCGCGCTGTTCTGGGCCTCGACGGTGCCCGCCGTCGCGGTCACCGGGCTGGTGCTCTGCGGGCTCGGGATGGCGCTGCAGTTCCCGATGGCGATCGTGCTGGTGCTGTCCACCGCCACCAACGGCGTCGACGCCGCCTCCAGCCGGATGGGCTACGCCTCCGGGACGGCCTTCGGCGCGGCCCCGATGCTGCTCGCCGCGCTCTCCGACCGGATCAGCCCGCAGGTCGGGTACCTGCTGGTGCCGCTGCTGCTGGTGCTGGCCGCCGTCCTGGCCGCGCTGATCCACCGCGCCCTGAGGACGCCCGCCCCCGTCCCGTCCGCCCCCGCCGTCACCCCGGAGCTGCAGCCGTGACCACCGCCCTGCCGGGACTCCTCGGGGTCCACCACCTCGCCTGCACCGTGCCGGACCTCGACGAGGCGGTCGGGTTCTTCACCGCGCTGATCGGCGGCGAGGAGCTCTACCGCGCCGGGCCGGTGGAGGACCGGGACGGCGACTGGATGCACCGTCACCTCGGCGTCCACCCGCGCGCCAGTGCCGACGTGGCGGTGGTGCGCCTGCCGGACGGCCTGGAGCTGGAGCTGTTCGAGTACCGGGCGCCCGGGCAGCGCCGGGTGCCGCCCGCCAACAGCGACTGGGGCGGCCACCACCTGGCCCTGCGGGTCGCCGACGTGGACGCCGCCGCCGCGTTCCTGCGCGCGCGGGGCGTCCGCGTCCTCGGCGAGCCGCAGACCATCGGGGCGGGCCATCCCGTCGCGGGCACCCGCTGGGTCTACTTCACCGCGCCCTGGGGCCTGCAGCTGGAGCTCTACGCGCTGCCCGTGACCGGCTGACGGCCGGCCGGCCGGCCGGCCCGGCCCCGCCGTCGACCGTCAGCCGGCGACGGCGCTCTCCTCGACGATCCGCCCGTCGCGCAGCTCGACCACCCGGTCGGCCAGCTCCATCAGGTTCGGGTCGTGCGTGGCGACCAGCACGGTGACGCCCTCGCTGCGCACCACCGCGCGCAGCAGCTCCATGATCGAGCGGCCGGTCTCGGAGTCCAGCTGGCCGGTCGGCTCGTCGGCGATGATCAGATCGGGCTCGTTGGCCAGCGCCCGGGCGATCGCGACCCGCTGCTGCTGGCCGCCGGACAGCTCGCCGGGCCGCTGGTTGGCGTGGTCGGCCAGCCCCACCAGCGCCAGCAGCGTGCGGGCGCGCTCCTCGCGCTGGGCGGCGGGCACCTTGCGCAGCCGCATCGGGACGCCGACGTTCTCGGCGGCGGTGAGCACCGGGAGCAGGCCGAAGGACTGGAAGACGAAGCCCAGGCGGTCCCGGCGCAGCGCGAGCCGGCCCTCCTCGTCGAGCCCGCCGAGGTCGGTGCCGTCCAGGGTGATGGTGCCGCCGGTCGGGCTGTCCAGGCCGCCGACCAGGTTGAGCAGGGTGGTCTTGCCGGAGCCGGAGCGGCCCTTGAGCGCGGTGAGTTCCCCGCGGCCGATCGCGAAGGAGACGCCGCGCAGGGCGTGCACGGCCCGCTCGCCGGTCCCGAAACTGCGGTGGACATCGGTGACGGCCACCATGGGAGCGGTCACGGTGCCGGCCGGTTGCTGCGTCATTGCGGCGTCCCCCCTGGGTGTGCCGGCCGTCCCGCCGACGGGGCGGCCGGTTTTCATTGAAATGTTCATGCCTTCGAAATGCCGGTCCGGCTGACGTGCCGTCAGGGGTGTTCCGGCTCCGGTTCGGAGCATTTGCTCATTACTTATATCCTTCGCGCAAGTCCCTTCCTTTCGCTGGCCGGATCTGACAGCATCGTCCGCTATCCGGTGATCAAGCGCCGGTGATCACCTGACGGCGCCCCTGCGGGCGCCCATCCGCGCAGTGGGAGACGTGCGCCCGGTCCGGGCGGCGCGGCGCGGACACCATTGAGGACCGGGGGAGGAACGGGATGCTCGGCTTCGTCGTGCGCCGACTGCGCGGGCGACTGCCCCTGGCCGCCGCCGCCCTGCTCACCGTACTGATCACGACGGCGGTGCTCACCGCGCTGGTCGCCTTCCAGCGCACCGTCGGCGAGGTCGGACAGCGCCAGGCCCTCCAGGGCCGCGGCCATCCGAGGACCACCGTGGTGGTCAACTCCGAGCACGGGCTGGACCGGCGGACCAAGGACGACGCGGCGGTGGGCGACTACGCCCGCACCCTCTTCGGCGACCTGCCGGCCGAGACCCGCGGCCTGTCCCGCAGCCGCTCCTACGGCCTGCCCGCCGCGGCGGGAGGCGCCGGGAGTGCCCCGACGGGCAACCCGCAGGGCAGCCCGCAGGCCGTCGCCCCCAGGGACGACGACCTCACCCTCCTCGCCGCCCTCGACCGCCGGTACGTCCGGCTGCTCGCCGGCACCTGGCCCGCCGCCGCGAGCGGCGCGTCCGGCCCGGTCGAAGCGGCCGTCCCGCAGTCCGTGCTCACCCGCCTCGGCCTCGCCGCCGAGGCCCTGCCCGCCGAGGTCCGGCTCACCGACCGCTACGGCGGCGCGCCGCTCGCCGTCCGGATCACCGGCGTCTACGGCGCCACCGACCCCACCGACCTCTACTGGCGCCTCGACCCGGTCCAGGGCCGCGAGATCCTGGTCGGCGGCTTCACCACCTACGGCCCGCTGCTCGTCGACGACACCGCCTTCACCGCCGCCGGCATCCCGCAGAACGGCCGCAGCTGGCTGCTCGACGCCGACTTCACCGGCGTCGGCGCCGGCGCCGTGGACGCCCTGCGCGACCGGATCACCCCGGCCCGCGACGCGCTGGACAAGAACGCCGGACTGGTCGCCCGCACCGAACTCCCCGACCTGCTGCGCGAGCTGGACTCCAGCGCCATGGTCGCCCGCTCCACCCTGCTCATCGGCGCCCTCCAGCTGATCGTGCTGGCCTCCGCCGCCCTGCTGCTGGTCGTCCACCTCATCGCCGGCCGCCAGCAGGCCGAGAACGCCCTGCTCGCCGCCCGCGGCGCCTCCGGCCTGCGGCTCGGCGGCTTCAGCGCCACCGAGGCCCTGCTGCTCGCGCTGCCCGCCGCCCTGCTCGCCCCACTGCTCACCCCGCCGCTGCTGCGCGTCCTCGGCGGCTTCGGCCCGCTGCGCCACGTCCCGCTGGACACCTCGCTGCGCTGGACCCTGTGGCCGGTCGCGATCGCCTGCGCCCTCGGCTGCGTCCTGCTCGCCGCCGTGCCCGCCCTGCTGCGCGGCGCCGGTGCCGCCGTGCTGCGCCGGGCCGGCAGCCGCCAGGCCCTGGCCGCCGGCGCCGCCCGCTCCGGCGCCGACCTCGCCCTGCTCGCCCTGGCCGTCCTCGCCTACCAGCAACTCTCCCAGTACAGCGGAGGGTTGTCGCCCGACGCGGACGGCCGCCTCGGCCTCGACCCGGTCCTGATCGCCACCCCCACCCTGGCCCTGGGCGCCGGCACCCTGCTGGCGCTGCGCCTGCTGCCGCTCGCCGCCCGCCTGGGCGCCCGGGTGGCCGCCCGCGGCCGCGGCCTCGGGCCCGCGCTGGTCGGCTGGCAGCTCTCCCGGCGCCCCGGCCGGGCCAGCGGACCGGTCCTGCTGCTGGTGCTCGGCGTGTCCACCGGCGTCCTCGCGCTCGGCCAGCACGCCACCTGGAACACCTCCCAGCAGGACCAGGCCTCCTTCGCCACCGCGGGCGGCCTGCGCATCCACGGCGCCCACACCGCCCCGCTCGGCCAGGGCAGCCGGTTCGCCGAACTGCCCGGCGGCGACCGGCTCATCCCCGTCAGCCGCCAGGAGCAGTCGCTGCCCGACAACAGCCACGGCCAGATCCTCGCCGTGAACGCGGCGGCCTTCGCCGAGCGCGTCCCGGTCCGGCCCGACCTGCTCGACGGACAGGACCCGAAGCGGCTGTTCACCCCGCTCACCGAGAACACGCCCGCCGGCGCCGCGACCGGGGTCACGCTGCCCGGCCGCCCGCAGCGCATCGAGGCCGAGGTCACCTTCACGCCCGACCACGCACCGGCGGACCCCGGCGACGCGTTCGCGTCGTCGGTCAAGCCCCCCGAGGCCTGGCTGCTGCTGCGCGACCGCTACGACGTCTCCTTCGTCGTCCCGCTCAAGGGCATCCCCGCCTCCGGCGAGGGCCGCGCCACCGCCGACCTCGCCGCGCTCACCGACGGCGGGCTCAGCTCGGTGTCGGCGCCGCTGACCGTCGTCGGCGTGAACCTCGCCTTCGACGGCTCCGACGGCGGCACGCTGACCGTGCGCCGGCTCGCCGCCGCCGACAGCGTGACCGCCCCCGCGGCGCCGGTCACCGTCCCCGCAGGCCTCGCCTGGGCCGGCGCCGGCGACGGCACCGCGCGCGACACCCGGGTGAACGTCCTCGCCGACCCCTCCGACGACCGGCGGCTGCTGAGCGTGAGCTTCGCCGCCGGCCCCCACAGCACCGGCAACCGGCGTGTCGTCATCACCCCGGCCGGCGTCCGGCCGCAGACCGAGATCACCGGCGTCGCCACCCGCGGCTACCTGACCGCCACCGGCTCCGACGTCGGATCCACCGTGCGGGTGCCGTTCGGCCTCGCCACCGTGCAGGTGCGGATCACCGGCGAGGCCGCGTCGCTGCCCGTCGTCGGCGACAACGCCCTGCTGGTCGACCTCGGCACCGTCGGGCGGGCGCTCGCCGCCACCGGACGCGAGACCCCCGTCCCCACCGAGTGGTGGCTGCCCGCCACCGGACCGGACGACCCCACCCCCGCCCGGGCGGCCGCCGCCCTGCGCGCCGTTCCCAACACCCCCGGCCTCCAGCTCCGCGACGAGGTCGCCGCCGACCTGCTCGGCGACCCGCTCAGCGCGGCCCCGCAGAACGCGCTCGCCGCCATCGCCGTCGTCACCACCGCGCTCGCCGCGATCGGCTTCGGCGCCGCCTCGGCCGCCGCCGCGGGCGAACGCGCCCGGGACTCCGCACTGCTGCTGGCCCTCGGCACCCCCAGGCGCCGCCTGGTGCGCGCCGCCGCCGCCGAACAGGCCGCCCTGGTCGGCCTCGGCAGCATCGTCGGCCTCGCCCTCGGCGCCCTGATCGTCCGGCTGATCGTGCCGCTCGTCGTGCTCACCCCGGCGGCCCGCCGCCCCGTCCCGGAGGCCGTCGTCGACCTGCCGCTCGGCACCGCCGTGCTGCTGGCCGCCGCGATCGCCGCCGTCCCCCTGCTCTCGGCCCTGCTCGGCGGTCGCCGCCGGCGCGACGTGGCCCAGCGCCTGCGGCACCTGGAGGAGATGTGACCAGCCCGGCCGACACCGCGACCCCCCGGTCCGCGGACACCGGCCCGGGGGCCGCCCACCGCCCCGCGGCCTGGGTGCGCACCCGGCTGCGCGCGGCCCCGCTCGCCGCCCTGCTCACCGCCGTGCTCGCGTTCGGCACCGTCTTCCTGGCGGCCGCCTTCCCCCGGCTCCTGGACCGCACCGCCGACCAGGGCCTGCGCGACTTCCTGCGCGACCGGGGACCGGCGGCCACCAGCATCCTCGCCACCGCCGACCTCGGCGGCGACGCCTCGAACCCGAACGACCCCGCCGGCGGCCGGCCCGACAACGCCCAGCGCCTCGACGAGGACGCCGCCCGGCTCGTCGCGCGGACCGGCATCCTCGGCGTGGGCCCCGGCGGCCCGGTCTACGGAGCCCGCAGCGGCAAGCCGCGCACCCTCACCAATCCCGGCCTGGCCCGGCCCGACGAGGCCGACCCCGACCTGGACCTGCTCTACGTGCAGGGCCTGCGCGACCACGTGACCCTCGCCGAGGGCAGCTGGCCCGGCACCCCCACGCCCAACGAGCCCGTCCCGATCGCGGTCAGCCGCAACGTCGCCGAGACGGTCGGCTTCCACCTCGGCGACATCCTGAAGACCGCCTCGGCCTCACCCGACGACACCGCGCCCCTGGCCAAGGTGGTCGGCATCGTCGAGGTCACCGACCAGAACGACCCCTACTGGAGCGAGCTGCCCTGCCCCAACCGGGCCTGCCTCAACTTCACCAGCGGCAAGCGGCCCGCCGCCTACTGGCACAGCGCCGGCCTCGTCGACGCCTCCGCCCTCCCGCAGATCAGGACCTGGCACACCGGCGCCCAGGACTTCTGGCGGCTGCCCGTCGACGTCGACGGCCTGCGCGCCGACCGGATGGCCGCGACCGAGCGGGAGCTCGCCTCCTACCTCACCGGGCACACCGCCAACGCGCTGGCGAACGCCACCGACCGGGTCGGCCTGCGGATCAGCTCGCCGCTGCCCCCGCTGCTCCGCCAGGCCGTCGCCCGGCAGGAGGCCGCCGCGCCGCTCTCCTCGATCGGCCCGGCCGGGCTGGCCGGCGTCGGCGTGGTCGTGCTCTGCCTGGCCGCCGCGCTCGCCGGCGACCGCCGGATCGCGGAACTGCGCCTGCTCCAGGCCCGCGGCGGCTCCCGCACCGGGGTCGTCCGGCGCCTGCTCTCCGAGGGCGCCGTCACCGTGCTGCCCGCCGCGCTCCTGGCCACCGCGCTCGCGCTCCTGCTGCTGCCCACCCCGCGCTGGGGCGGCGCGGTGCTCGCCGCCACGGCCGTCGCCCTGTTCTCCCTGCTCGCGCTCCCGCTGCGGGCCGCCCGGCTCTGGTCCCGGCCCCGGCCCGGCGGCGCCCGGCGGCGCCTGGTCGGCGAACTCGCCGTCCTGGGCCTGACGGTCGCCGCCGTGGCCGAGGTCGGACGGCGCGGCGTGGCCCCCGAGGGGGCGGGCGCCGACCCGCTGCTGGTCGCGGCGCCCCTGCTGCTCGCCCTCACCGGCGGACTGCTGCTCGCCCGCCTCCAGCCGCTGCTGCTCGGCGCGCTCGCCCGCGCCACCGCCCGGCGCCCCGGCGCCATCGGCTTCCTCGGCCTGGCCCGCGCCGCCCGCGGCTCCGGCGCCGGGCAGCGCCCCTCGGTGCTGCCGCTGCTCGCGCTGCTGCTCGCCGTCACCACCGCCGGCTTCGGCGCCACCATCCTCGGCGCCGTCGACACGGCGCGCACCGCCGCCGCCCGGCTGAGCGTCGGCGGCGACGCCTCCGTGGTCGTCCCGATCGGCGTCACCGTGTCACCGGAGTTCGCCGACGCGGCCGGCCGTCTGCCCGGCGTGCGGGCCTCCGCCCGGATCTGGGCCGACACCGAGGTGTTCGTGCTCGGCGGCACCGGCGCGGTCCGGGTCTTCGCCGTGGTCGCCGACCCGGCGGCCTACGCGGAGATCTCCCGCTCGCTCGGGCGCGGCGCCTTCGACCCGGCCGCGCTGTCGGGCGGCACCGGCGGGCCGGACGCGCCGGTGCCCGCGCTGATCTCCACGGCGCTCGCCGCGCAACTGGGCCCGGAGGCCACCCACCGGCTGCGGCTGCCGAACGGCGGCGAACTGCTCGTCGGCACCGCGGGCACCGTCGACGGCACCCCCGCCCTCCAGGGCGACGGCCGGCTGTTCGTCGTCCTGCCGGCCGGCCCGGCCGTCGCCCTCGCCCCCGAACTCGACCGCGCCAACCTCTGGCTGGCCACCGGCTCCGTCGACGAGAGCGGGCTGCGGAACCTGGTGCGCGAGAAGATCGCCTCCGGCACCGAACGCAGCGCGGCCGCCGCCGCCGGCGCCTCCGGCCCGGGCGACCTGCCGGCCGGGTACACCGTGCGCACCAGCGCGTCCGTCACCGCCGACCTCGGCGACGACCCCCTCCAGCGCTCCGCCGCCCGGCTGTTCTGGACCGCCGTCCTCGGCGCCGGGTCGCTCGCCCTGCTCGCCGTCCTGCTCACCCTGGTCAGGGCCGCTCCCGAGCGCACCGCCCTGCTCGCCCGGCTGCGCACCATGGGCCTGCGCCCCCGCCAGGGCCTGACCCTCATCCTGGTCGAGACGCTGCCGCAGACCCTGGTCGCGGCCGTCGGCGGCGGCCTCGTCGCCCTCGCCGCGGTCGCCCTGCTCGGCCCGTCCTTCGACCTGTCGATCCTGGTCGGCGCGGACATCGCGCGCGGCCTGCCGGTCGACGTCGCGGCGGTCGCGCTGCCCACCCTCGGCCTCGCCGCGCTCGTCTCGGCCGGCATCGTCGCCGAGGCGTTCATCGCGGGCCGGCGCCAGATCACCACCGAACTGCGCGCGGGGGACCAGCGATGAGACCCCAAGGCCCCCCGGCGACGACACGCCCGCGCCCGACCGACCCCGACCCCAGCACCCCAGCGCCGACGAGAGGAGAGCCGCGGTGAACGGCAGCGCCCAGGACCAGCGGACCGCCCAGGCCCCCACCTTCCAGGAACTCCAGGAACGGGCGCGCGCCGCCGCGGCCGGTCCCCGGGCCGCCCACGACGCGGACGCCGCCATCGTCTGCGACCGGCTGGTGCGCATCTTCAGCGCCCAGGGCGTCGAGGTGCAGGCCCTGCAGGGCCTCGAACTGACCATCCGCCAGGGCGACCTGGTCGCCCTGGTCGGCGCCTCCGGCAGCGGGAAGTCCACCCTGCTGACCATCCTCGCCGGGCTGGACGTGCCGACCGCCGGCACCGCCACCGTCGCCGGCTGCGACCTGCTGGAGATGTCCCCGCGCGAGCGGCTGCGCTACCGCCGCGAGGTGGTCGGCTTCATCTGGCAGCAGACCGCCCGCAACCTGCTGCCCTTCCTCACCGCCGCCGAGAACATCGCCCTGCCGATGCAGCTGCGCGGCCGTCGCACCCACGGCGGCGCGCGTCAGCAGGCCGCCAGGGTCGCCGAACTGCTGGAGGCCCTGGAGATCGGCGACCTCGCCCGCCGCCGGCCGAGCGAGATGTCCGGCGGCCAGCAGCAGCGCGTCGCCATCGCCGTCGCGATGGCCAACAACCCGCCGGTGCTGCTCGCCGACGAGCCCACCGGCGAGCTGGACTCGGACACCGGGGCGAGCATCTTCGAGGCCTTCCGCACCGTCAACCGCGAACTCGGCGCCACCGTGGTCATCGTCACCCACGACCCGATGGTGGCCGGCGAGGTCCGCCGCACCGTCGCCATCCGCGACGGCCGCACCAGCAGCGAGGTGCTGCGCCGCACCACCACCGACGAGCACGGCGAGGAGTCGGTCAACGAGACCGAGTACGTGATGCTGGACCGCACCGGCCGCGTCCAGCTCCCGGCCAAGTTCCTGGAGGCGCTCGGCATGGAGCACCGGGTCGCCGTCGAACTCGCCCCCGACCACATCGCGGTGCGCCCGGACGACCACGACGGGCACTGACGGACGGGCGTCGCGGTGCTGGGATACTGGACCGGAACGTTCCGCGGTGGCGACAGGTGGTGAGGGGCGGCCCATGAGCAGCCGGGTGAGGGTGCTGAGGAAGCAGAACCGGCTCAGCCTGGAGGCGCTGGCGGCGCGGGTCGGCGTCACCAAGAGCTACCTCTCCAAGGTGGAGCGCGGCCTGAGCGACCCGTCGATCTCCACCGCGCTCAAGCTCGCGCACGCGCTGAACGTGGACGTCGGCCGGCTCTTCTCGGACGAGGTCGAGCCCGAACTGGTCACCGTGGTGCGGGCCGGCGAGCGGACCCCGATGGCCGGGGGGAGCGGTGGGGGTTCCGTGCGCTACGAGGGCATCGCGACCGGGCTGGCCGGCAAGCAGATGGTGCCCTTCATGATGCACCCGCCCCTGGAACCGGGGGACGCACCGTTCAAGTCCCACGCGGGCGAGGAGTTCCTCTTCGTCCACGAGGGCACTGCGGAGCTGGAGTTCCCGGAGCGGACGGTCGTCCTCGCGCCGGGCGACAGCGTCTACTTCAACGCCGCCCTGCCGCACCGCTGCCGATCCACCGGCGCGGCGCCGGCCGAGATCCTCGTGGTGATCCACGACGACCCGGCCGGCCCCGGCGACCGCGTCCCGACGCTGCCCTGACCCCGCTCCTGCGCCGCCCGTCCGCCGTCCGTCCGCCGCCCGTTCTCAGCGCCGGAAGGGCCGGGCCCGCAGGTACTCGCGGGCGAGCAGGCGCAGTGCGGCCGGTTTGGCCGGGCTCGCGGAACGGCGGAGCAGCGCACCGAGGTCGGCGCGCGCGGCGGCGCTGGTGAGCGTCTCCACCTCGACGACGCAGCGCACCATCGGGCGGTGGGCCTCCGGGACCAGCGCCACCACGGCCCGGCCCTCGGCCAGCGTGCGGTCCGCCGTGTCGAGCAGTTCGCCGAGCAGGGCCCGCACGGCGGGCCGGTCGTCGGCCCGCTCCAGCTCGGCCCGGGTGACGCCGTGCCGCTCCAGCCACCGGACGGGGATGGTCAGCCGGCCGTCCGCGAGGTCCTCGGCGAGGTCGTTGACGAAGTCGAGCCGCTGGCTGCCGTCGATGAAGGTGCGGCAGGCGGCCCGGTAGGCGCTCTGGTCGCCGGGCGGGCCGAGCAGCGCGGCGACGACCATGAAGCCCGGCAGCGAGTAGCCGTCCACGTAGCGCTGGTAGTCCTCCTCGGTGCCGAACCCGGCGAAGTCGAGGTCGGCGTCGGCCGCCGCGAGGTACTCCAGGGCCCGGTCGCGCAGCACGGGGTGGGCGGCCGCGCTGTTCAGCAGCGGACGCAGCCCGGGGTCCTCGGAGCGCCCGGCGGCGAGGCCGTCGGTGACCTCCCGCCGCCAGCGGGCGGCCGCCTCCCGCCGCCCCGCGACCGGACCGCTGTCGAGCAGGGTGTCGGTGCGGTGCATGAACGCGGCCGCGGTGATCACGTGCGGGACCATCCGCTCGGGCAGCAGCAGTCCGGCCGCCGTCGCGACCTCCCGCCGGTAGCGGGTCACCTGCTCGCGCTGACGCCCGTACTCCGCCCGCAATCCGGGCTCCCGGACCCCCGCCGCGTCCAGCGCCCGCTCCCACCTGCCCACCCGGCCCACCGTTCCTCCCGCCGCTGCCGCCCCGAAGGGCTCCCAAGGCCCGAGCCTAGCCAGCGCACCGCCCGGACACCTATTCGGTGCCCGGGCGGCTGCGGCCGGGTGGCGCTGCGCGCCGGTGGCTCAGGCCGTGGCGGCGAGCAGCTCGGCGAGGCGGACGGTGCCGGGCTCGTCGAGCGGGAGCAGCGGGGGGCGCGGGGTGCCGACGTCGAGGCCGAGCAGGGCCAGGCCGGCCTTGACAGTGGTGGGCAGGCCGCCGCGGAGGATGAACTCCAGGACGGGCAGCTGGCGGTAGAAGACCTCGCGGGCGGTGTCGAGGTCCCCGGCGCGCACGGCGCGGTGGAGTTCCAGCACCGGGCCCGGGATCAGGCAGGGCGCCGCGGTGCACCAGCCGGCCGCGCCGGCCGCGAAGGCCTCCAGCGCCAGCGGGTTGCTGCCGTTGTAGAACGGCAGTTCGCCGTCGGTGAGTTGGGCGAGCCGGTGCATCCGCTGCACATCGCCGCTGCTCTCCTTGACCATGGTGATGTTCTCCACCTGCCGGACCAGTGAGACCATCAGCTCGGGGGAGAGGTCGATGCCGCTGGTGGCCGGGTTGTTGTAGACCATCACCGGGACGGAGACGGCGTCGGCGACCTCGGTGAAGTGCCGGACGACCTCGCGCTCGTCGAGCTTCCAGTACGACTGCGGCAGCACCATCACCGCGTCCGCGCCCGCCCGTTCGGCGAACCGGGCGCGCCGTACGGCGTTGCGGGTGGTGAGGTCGGCGACGCCGACCATGGCGGGCACCCGGCCGGCGACGGCGGCGAGCGAGGTCTCGGCGGTGGTGTACCACTCCCGGTCGTCGAGGTAGGCGCTCTCGCCGGTGGAGCCGAGCGGGGCGACGGCGTGGCAGCCGGCCTCGATCAGCCGGTCGACGAGGGCGGTGAGGGCGGCGGTGTCGACGCCGCCCTCGGCGCCGGGGGCGAACGGGGTCACCGGGTAGGCGATGATCCCCTCCAGCACGGGTCCGGCCATCTCAGGCACCTCCCTCGGTACGGGTGCCGGCGGTGCCGAGCGCGTCGCCGTGACCGGCCCGCAGCGCGCGGCGGGCGTAGTAGGCGAAGTTGGCCTGGCTGCGCTTGGCGGTGGAGGTCCAGTCGTGGGCCTCCCGGGCGAGGGCCTCGGATATCTCCTGGATCCGGCCGGCCGCCGAGGCGAGCAGCTGGAGCCGGGCGGCCCGCTCGAAGAGCACGGCGAGGGTGCAGGACTCCTCGACGCCGCCGGCGGCCACCAGCATGCCGTGGTGGGCGAGCAGGAGCGCGCGCTTGTCGCCGAGCGTGGCGGAGATCAGCTCGCCCTCCTCGTTGCCGACGGGGATGCCGGGCCAGGTCTCCAGGAAGGCGCAGTCGTCGTGGAGCGGGGTGAGGTCCATGTGCGAGACGACCAGGGGCGTCTCCAGCATCGACAGCGCCGAGACGTGCGGCGGGTGGGTGTGGATGATGCAGGCGACGTCGGGGCGGGCCCGGTAGACCCAGCTGTGGAAGCGGTTGGCGGGGTTCGCCATGCCGTCGCCCTCCAGGACCTCCAGGTCCTCGTCGACCAGCAGCAGGTTGTCCTCGGTGATCTCGTCGAAGCCGAGTCCGAGCCGCTGGGTGTAGTAGGTGCCGGGGCGTTCGGCGCGGGCGGTGATCTGGCCGGCCAGGCCGGAGTCGTGGCCGGCGTCGAACAGGATCCGGCAGGTGAGGGCGAGCTTCTGGCGGACGGTCCAGCCGTTGTCGGGGATGGCGGTGCGCATCCTGCGGTGTGCGAGGTCGACCAGGTCCGCCTTGGCGGTGGTCATGGTGTCGGCCATGCCGGGGTCCTCCTTCGTCCGGGCGGGGGCGGCGTGCCGTGCGGCCCGGGCAGGGCGGGGCGGATGGCACGCCGGTGTCCTGCGGCCGGGGGACCGGCCGGAGAACACGTTGTTCACCATAGGACACATTGTGTCCTGATGTCGACGGAGAACCCTCCGGCCGGACGCCCCGGTGCCCGGAGAGTGAGGTGATGACCCGTCAGTTGTCGCCACCGGTCGGGCTGATGAGGCCGGAGCGCTCGGCGTCCGAGCGCAGATCGCCACCGGGGGCGTCGCCGGTGGCGCGCTCGCCGTGGCCCGGGGCCGTGCAGAGGGCGAAGACGAGCAGGGCGCTCGCCGCGGTGGCGAGGATGCCCAGGGCGGTCAGGACACGGAGCCAGGTCACGGAAGATGCCTCCAGAGGGACGGCGCGAGGAAGTGTCGCCGGTGATATCGGCAGACCGGCCCGCCGGGTCGAGTGTTCCCGGGCGGTTCCGGCCGGGGGCCGCTGCACGGACGGTCGTGTGCGCGGGCGGCCGAAGCACCGGTGGCGTGCACCGGAGCGCTCCGTGCGCCCCGGGCGCCGCCGGGGGCGCCCGTCGGGCTCCGCCGCGGCGCCGGGAGCCGGGGAACCGGGCGCGGGCCGGACGGCGTGGATTGTTATCGTTCCGGGTCGGACACGGACGGGATGAGAGAACAGCATGGAAAGGTCGGCCATCGCGGATGGGCCGGGGGCGGTCCCGCCCGGAGCGGGCCGGACGGCGGGGGCGGGGATGGAGCCGCAGGGCCTGGTGGACCTGCGCGGCGAAGCCGGTGCCCCGTTCACCGTGCGCTATCCGGACGACGCGGTCGTGGTGGTCTCCGGACTGCCCGGCAGCGGGAAGAGCACTCTGCTGCACCGCTGGTCCGCCCGCGCCCCGCAGGCCGTGACCGTCGACCCGCGGGCGGTGCACGAGGCCTGTGCCGCCGTCATGCCGGACCGGCTGCCCTACGCGGTCTACCGGCCCTGGGCCCGGCTGGAACACGTCCGGCTGCTGCGCCGCTCGGTGCGCCGGGGCGGTCCGCTGCTGGTGCACGACTGCGGCAGCCGGGCCTGGATGCGCCGCTGGCTCGCCCGCGAGGCCGCCCGGCAGGGCAGGGAACTGCATCTCGTCCTGCTCGACGTCGGCGAGGCCGCCGCGCTGGCCGGCCAGCGGGCGCGCGGCCGCTGGGCGTCGCGACGGGCCTTCGCCCGGCACCGCCGGGGCCTCGGACGGCTGCTCGCCGCGCTCACCGCGCACGCGCGCCACGCCGACGCGACGCCCGTGCCCGAGGCGGTGTCGGTCCTGCTGCTGGACGGCGCCTCCCGCGCGCGGGCGGCCGAGGCCCGCTTCGGCGCCGGTCCCGGCCCCGGTGTCGGACCCGGCCCCGGACCCGGCCCCGGCGCGCACGCCGACGCGGCGGACGGTTGACGCGGACGCGGGTCGGACGGGGAGACTGTGCCCGGAGATGATCCTGTTGACCCGTCAGCCGCGAGGGAGAGTACCCGCATGTTCGGCCGCACCGCCGTCACCGACAGCCTCTGGTTCCGCCGATTCCACCCCTTCGACTCCGCGCCCGCGCGGGTCGTGATGTTCCCGCACGCGGGCGGCTCGGCCGGGTTCTTCCGCGACTGGTCGGCCGAGCTCTCGCCGTACGCCGACGTGCTCGCCGTGCAGTACCCCGGCCGGCTGGACCGGATCGAGGAGCCGGCCCTCGACTCGCTGCCCGAGCTCGCCGACCGCGTCTACGTCGCGCTGCGGCCCTGGGCGGACCGGCCGCTGGTCCTGTTCGGGCACAGCATGGGCGCGGCGGTCGCCTTCGAGGTGGCGCGCCGCTTCGAGCGCGACGGCGTGAGCGGCCCGGTGCGGCTGTGCGTCTCGGGCAGCCGGGCGCCGTCCGAGCCCCGCGACTCCGCGGTGCACCTGCTGCCGGACGAGGGGCTGCTCGCCGAGCTGGCCCGGCTCGGGGGCACCGACGCCCGGCTGCTGGCCGATCCGGAACTGCGGGCGCTGATCCTGCCCTCGCTGCGCGGCGACTACACGGCCATCGAGACGTACGTCGCCGGGCGGGAGGAGAGCGTCGCGGTGCCGGTCACCGCGCTGACCGGGGACGCCGACCCGAGGGTGACGGTCGAGCAGACGCGCGACTGGGCCGTGCACACCACCGGGGACTTCGACGTCCACGTCTTCCCGGGCGGGCACTTCTACCTGACGCACCAGCGGCGGGCCGTCCTGGAGGTCGTGACCTCCCACCTGCGGAGCTGAGCGCACGGCCCGTGGCGGCCCCGGTGCCCGCGGGCACCGGGGCCGCCGTGCGTGCGGCGGCGCCGGGGGGCCGCCGCGGCCGGGGGCCGGTGTCCTGACGGGATCGGCACCCTGGCGGGGGTCAGCACCCCGACGGGGGCCAGGACAGGCCGGGGTCCATGGCCTGAAGGACCTGGAGGCATATCCTGCGCAGCTGTTCGAGCTGCTCGGCGTCCAGCGGGTCCACCACCAGTGACCTCACCTGCTCCACGTGGCCGGGCGCGCTGCTCACGAGCTTGCGCAACCCGTCCTCGGTGAGGACGGCGTTGGTGGCGCGGCCGTCGCCCTGGCAGCGCTCGCGGCGGACGTAGCCCTGCCCTTCGAGCCGGGTGACCACGTGGGAGAGCCGCGAGAGCGAGCCGTTGGCGAGGACGGCGAGGTCGCTCATCCGCAGGGTGCGGTCCGGGGCGTCGGAGAGGCCGGCCAGGACGAGGTACTCGAACTGGTTCAGGCCCGCGTCCGCCCTCAGCTGGGCGTCCAAGGCGGCCGGCAGTTTGATGATCATCGCGCTGAACGCCTTCCAGGCCTCCAGTTCGGATGCGCTGAGCCAGCGCGGTTCGTCCCTGTCCATGGCGCCCACTCTAGAACCCGAAGATTCACTTGACGCTTCAAGTAGTTCGGGAGTAGCTTGCTTGAAGCTTCAACTCAAGTCTTCGGAGTGACATGAACGTCTTTCTCTGGGTCCTCGCCGGCCTCCTCGCCGCCCTGTTCCTCGCGGCCGGCACGCCCAAGCTGCTCCAGTCCAAGGAGAAGGTCATCGAGGCCACCGGGACCTGGGCGGTGACCTACCCGCCCGCCGCGATCAAGGCGATCGGCCTGCTGGAGATCCTGGGTGGCATCGGCCTCGTGCTGCCGGCCGCCGTCGACGTCGCGCCCGCGCTGGTCCCGGTCGCGGCGACCGGCCTGGGGATCGTCATGGCCGGCGCCGCCGTCGTGCACGGCCGGCGCGGCGAGGGCCGCAGCGTCGTGGTCAACGTGCTCCTGCTCGTCCTGGCGGCGGTCGTGGCCTGGGGGCGTTTCGGGCCGTACGCGTTCTAACGGACGGTCGGGGGCGGTCGACAGCGAGCGATATCGGTCGCGGGAAATCAGAAGTTGACACGCTTGTGACGACGAGTCGCGCGTAAAGCCTTCCCCAAGCGCGCACCGTTCTGGCATGTTGCGTTCAAATCCCGTGTGATCCCCTCGAACACGGGTCGATCGGAGGACGCACGTGTCACCCCTGATATCCCGTCCGATGTCCCGTCGGGCCGGCCGCCCCGCCGCCGCGCTCGCCCTCCTCGCCGCCGCGGCCCTGGCCGCTCCGGCGACCCTGGCCACCGCGGCGCCCGCCGCCCCGGCCGGCGCGGTCCCCGTCGCCGCACCTGCCCCGCAGGCCCCGGCCGCGGCGACCGCCCCCCGGGCCGCCGCCGGCTGGGCCGCCGGGACCCGCGCCTACCTGGTGATCAGCGCCCCCGCCGACGTCGCCGCCGCCAAAGCCGCGGTCACCGCCAACGGCGGGACGGTCTTCGCGAGTTACGACGCGATCGGCGTCGTCGTCGCCCACGCCACCGCCACCGGCTTCGCCGCCGCCGTGCGGGCGGTGCCCGGCGTCCAGCAGGTCGGCGCCACCCGGACCTCGGACGTCCCGGCCGACGCCTACAACCCGGCGCTGCCCGCCAACCCCGCCCAGTCGGCCGCCACCCTCACCGAGACCAACCGCTGGGACATGACCCAGATCAAGGCCGACCAGGCCTGGGCCGTCTCCACCGGCTCGGCCACCGTCAAGGTCGGCGTGCTGGACACCGGCGTCGACGACCAGCACCAGGACCTCGCGCCCAACTTCGACGCCGCCGACTCGGTCTCCTGCGCGTACGGCAGGCCCGACACCCGCACCGGCGCCTGGCGCGACGTCGACACCCACGGCACCCACGTGGCCGGCACCATCGCCGCGGCGAAGAACGGCAAGGGCGTCGTCGGGGTGGCCCCGGGCGTGCGGATCGCCTCGGTCCGGATCGCCGAGCCGACCAGCACGCTCTTCTACGCCGAGAACACCGTCTGCGGCTTCGTCTGGGCCGGCGACCACGGCTTCAAGGTGACCAACAACAGCTACTACACCGATCCCTGGCAGTTCAACTGCCCGGACAACCTGGACCAGGCGGCCATCATCGAGGGCGTCCGCCGCGCCCAGGAGTACGCCGAGGGCAAGGGTTCGCTGCAGGTCGCCGCGGCCGGCAACTCCAACTACGACCTCGCCAACAAGACCACCGACGGCGCCAGCCCCAACGACTCGACCCCGGTCACCCGGACCATCACCAACGCCTGCCTGGACATCCCGACCGAGCTGCCGGGCGTGGTGACCGTCTCCGCGATGGCCAGCGGCACCGCCAAGGCCTCCTACTCCAACTACGGCCGGGGCGTCATCGACGTCGCCGCGCCCGGCGGGGACGGTGCCACCGGCGTGTACTCCACGCTGCCCGGCGGCAAGTACGGCACCAAGAGCGGCACCTCGATGGCCTCCCCGCACGTCACCGGCGTCGCGGCGCTGCTCGCGAGCGCCAACCCGTCCTTCACCCCGGCCGACCTGCGCGCCCGGCTGGCCGTCCAGGCCAACGACGTGGCCTGCCCCGCGTCCGACAGCCGCTGCACCGGCACCACCGCCGCCAACGCCTTCTTCGGCGAGGGCCAGGTCGACGCGCTCAAGGCCGTCAGCGGCACCACCCCGCCGGCCGGCAAGTACTTCGAGACCCTGACCGACGTGGCGATCACCGACAACGCCACGGTGGACAGCCCGCTCGTCGTCACCGGCGTCGGCGGCAGCGCCCCCACCGCCCTGAAGGTCGGCGTGGACATCAAGCACACCTACCGCGGTGACCTGGTCCTCTCCCTGGTCGCCCCGAACGGCACCGTGTACCTCCTGGAGGACTTCGCGAACGGCGACAGCGCCGACAACGTCGCCAAGACCTACCTGGTGAACGCCTCCGCGAGCGCGGCGGACGGCACCTGGAAGCTGCGGGTGAAGGACGGCGCCACCGGCGACACCGGCACGATCGACGCCTGGAACCTCACCTTCTGAACCCGCTGGACCCGCTGGACCCGCAGAACCTGCTGAACCTGCAGAACCCGCAGAACTCGCTGACGGGCTCCCTGCCGTCCCGGTCCGGTACCGAGGACCGGGGCGGCGGGACGCCGGTGGCCCCGGGCCCCGGCGGTCAGCCGGTCCGGGGGGCCCGCAGCAGCGGCCCGGTGACCTGCCGGACCTCGTCGTCGTCCGAGGTGACCTCCGCGGTGATCGAGCCGCTCGCCCCGGACAGCAGGCCGAGCAGCAGGAAGGCCACCAGCAGCGCCCGGCCCGGGCCGCCGAGGACCAGCGGGCGGGTCGCCGACACCGGCCCGCCCGGCTCGGAGCCGGGCTCGTCGCCGAACAGCCGCTTCGGATAGGCCGAGGTCAGCATCAGCAGGTAGGCCAGGTACCGCATGCGGTAGCGCAGCACCGCCGCCGTCGCCTCGAACAGCGGCTGCGGCATCCGGCCGAGGACCAGCACCACCAGCCAGCTGATCCAGCCGACCACCCACCAGCCGGCGAACAGCAGCCCCTGGACGACGGCCGCCGGGATCACCAGGACCAGCCGGAACAGCACGGCGAGGCGGTTCAGTTCGCCCGGCCGCAGCTCCACGCGCACCGGATGGCCGGGGGTGCGGAAGGCGAACGGCGGATAGCGGTCGTGGGTCAGCAGGAGGTAGCAGGAGACCCGGGTCTCGTACGGCACGTACGCCGAGAGGTAGTCGGCCGCGAAGCCGGGCAGGCGGCCCAGGACCAGCGCGGCGAACCAGCCGACGACCGTGACGAGGAAGGCCACCACCGACAGCACCCACACCACCACGAACTGCGGGATCAGCAACAGGACCCGCAGCAGCACGGTGAGCCGGTGCTGCGGTCCGGGGGCCGGCAGGTCGAGCGTGGGCAGCCACTCCTGCGGATACGGGGCGGCTGCGGGGGGAGCCTGCCACATCGGGGGCCTCCAGGTCTCGGCACCGGGCGGACGGCGCGGTGAAGCCGCACGTGCTCCGAAGATCCCAGCCCCGCTCCGGTGCCCGCACGGTGCGCTGCTCCGTCCGGGGGGCGGCCCTGGGAGACGGCCCTGGGAGACGGTCGGGGGAAAGCGTCCGGGGGAAGCGGCCGGGGCGTTCGGAGGGGCTGTCCGCGGGCGGTCCGCTGCGGTCATTTCGGCATCCGACCCGACAAGCAGCCCGTTGCTCAACGGTGGCGTCATGGACACCCGTGATCAGGTTCGGACGATTCCGCTCGAATGCCCGGGGGAGCCGGCCGCTACGGCAGCATCGCTCCCAGTCCGACCGGGCCCCCGCCCCGGTCGGCTGTCATGTCCCGGGCGTACCCACCCGGCGGCCGGCCCGGTCACCGACCTGGTCACCGGCCCGCCCGCCGGCCCGGCGTCACGCCAACTGCCCTGCCGGTCGGTGAACTTCACTCCATCAGGTGAAGCAGACGGCGGCTGGGCGGACGGGCCGCCACCGCTCGCCGATAGTGGGAGACCGATCGGGCACCCAGCGGCCCCGACGTACGGAAAGAAGGAGCGGCACATGCGGACCGAGGCCACCCAGCGGATCGAGCTCGTCTTCGGCCTG
Source organism: Kitasatospora sp. NPDC058115 (assembly GCF_042884635.1). Classification (NCBI taxonomy): domain Bacteria; kingdom Bacillati; phylum Actinomycetota; class Actinomycetes; order Kitasatosporales; family Streptomycetaceae; genus Kitasatospora; species Kitasatospora sp. NPDC058115. The sequence goes on along the minus strand of NZ_JBHVTL010000026.1, from coordinate 71,379 downwards.
TTCGACGCCAATGGCAACGGTGTGATCGACATCGGGGACTTCGACCTGATGTCCAAGCGCGTGGTCGAGGCCGCGGTCGACGCGGACGAGGCCGCCAAGGACGCCATCCGCACCGCCTTCCGGCGTTACTGGGTGACCCTGGAGACGGAGCTGGACACCAACGGGGACGGCGTGGTCACCCGGGAGGAGTTCCGCGAGTTCGTGCTGTCCCCCGAGCGCTTCGGCGCGACGATCGGACAGTTCGCCGACGCCCTGGCCGCGCTCGGCGACCCGGACGGCGACGGCCTGGTCGAACGCCCGCTGTTCATCGCGCTGATGACCGCGATCGGCTTCGGTCACGCCAACATCGACGCCCTCTTCGACGCCTTCGAGCCGACCGCGGACGACCGGATCCCGGTCGCCACCTGGGCGGAGGGCATCCGGGACTACTACGCCCCGGACAAGGCGGGGATCCCGGGGGACCAACTGGTGGGCGACCCGACCACCTGATCCGTCCGGCCGCGGCGCCCCGCCCGTACCGGACCAGTCGACGACCAGCCGAGGAGCAGTGTGAAACCAGCAGTCGGACTCGCGGTGGGCCGGGGAACGGGCGTGGAGCTCGCGGCCGTCTTCGAACGGGCCCTGCACCGGATAGCGGCCGTGTGCGGCTCCGGTGCCGGGGTCGAGATCGTCAGGTCCCCGCGGACCTACCACTCCTACGTCTCGCTGCGGCAGGAGGTGGGCGACACCGCGCGGATCCGCCGGCTGACCGAGGAGGACGCCCGGCACTACGAACGCTTCTGTCGCGAACGGGCCCGGCTCGGCACGACGGCCGTCTTCCGGACGGCCGTCAACGCCCAGTCGCTCTACCTGGTCCGCCAACGGCTGCAGGCCGTGAAGGTCGAGCCGATCACCGCCGGGGACGCCTCGCTGCTGCTGGTCCGGGACGAGGCCCAGGGGTTCTACACCGGGGAGAACCGGCACAGCCCGGGGGTGGTCACCCGGACCATGGAGTTCAGCCGGGAGATCACCCGCAAGGTGCTCGACTTCGCCGTCCGGCGCGCCCGGCGGCAGTGGCCCGACGGCGGGCCCGCCCGGGTGGTGATGGCCTACAAGTACCACCTGCTGGACGGCGCCCTGGACGACTGGGTGGACGAGATCGCGCGGGGCCTCGGCGTCGAGGTGCGGCTGTTCCAGCCCGACACGGTCAACCGCAACCTGATAGCGCACGGTCCGGGCGACCGCACGGTCATCGTCGCGGGCAACGAGTGGGCCGACATCATGCACGTCGTCCTGCTCGACCGCTTCGGCGGCGAGCGGCAGGAGAACCGCTGCACGGAGAACGTCCACCTCCACCCGGAGCTGGCGGAACTGGTCGAGTACCAGACCGTGCACGGCTCCGCCGACGACCTCACGGGCAAGGACACCGTCAACCCCGTCGCCACCCTGCGCGCCGCCGCGGCGATCGCCGAGCGGCACGCGGGCGTTCCGGGGGCGGTGGCCGCCGTCGAAGCGGCCCTGGCCGCGGCGGGCCGCAGCGGCGTGCGGACGCCCGACCTCGGGGGGCGGCACTCCACCACCGACGTGGTCGACGCCGTGCTCGACGGCCTGACGGCGCGGCCGCCCGCCGGCCCGCCGCCGGTCGCCGGCCCCCTGCCGGTCGTGGGCCCGCGGGCTGCGGGCGACGCGCTTCCCGCCGACGCGCTTCCCGCCGATGCGCTGCCCGTCGGCACGGTCCCGGTCGGCACCCTCGCGGACCGGCCGTGAACGCCGGGACGGACCGCACGGCGCTGGTCGTGGTCGACCTGCAGAACGACTTCTGCGCCGGCCCCGTCGCCGCCGCCCGCTACCCCGGGGACCCGGAGCGGCTCACCACCGTCGCCGCCACCTCCGCCCGGGCGGTCGAGACGGCCCGGGCGCACGGGACCGAAGTGGTCTTCGTCCGCTTCCTCGGCGACCCCGAGCACCAGGGCGCCGCCTGGCGCCACCGGGACGCCGTCCTCGGCAAACGCCCCAAGTGCCTCGACGGCAGCTGGGGCGCCGAGTTCCACGGCGTGGCGCCCGAGCCCGGGGAGGCGGTGTTCACCAAGTACGCCTGCTTCGACGCCTTCCTCGGCGAGGGCTTCGGCCCGCACCTCGCCGAGCACGGGATCGGGCACCTGGTCTTCGCGGGCGTCTTCACCGACGTCTGCGTGGACAGCACCGCGCGCACCGCCTTCCAGAAGGGCTTCCACGTGACGGTGCTGCGCGACTGCACCGCCGCCCTGCACTACCCGGACGAGGAGGTCCTGCGCTTCATGGGCCGCGTCTACGGTGCCCGCGTCACCACCCACGACCGACCCGCCGTCTGGACACGGCTTCCCGATCCCGACCACCTGGAGTCTCCATGACCCCCGCCGCGGCCGCTCCCGTCACCACCGGTGTCGACGAGGGGGTCGGACGGACCGCCCTGCTGGTCGCCGCCGCCCGGGCGATCGAGAGCCGCCGCCCCGACGCCCTGGCCAGGGACCCGTTCGCCGAGCACTTCCTCCGCGCCGCCCGCGCCTGCGCCCACTGGCCGGTCCGCCCCGGGGACGTTCCCGGGGACGCGGACGTCGCGGACGACCCGCTGTGGGGCCGGCTCGGCGGCTACTTCGCGCTGCGCACCAGGACCCTGGACGACCACCTGCTGCACGCCGCCCAGCTCGGCGCCCGTCAGGTGGTGCTGCTCGGCGCCGGGCTGGACACCCGGGCCCACCGGCTGGACTGGCCGCCCGGCACGACCGTCTTCGAGCTCGACCGGGCCCGGATGCTGGCGTTCAAGCAGAAGGTCCTGGACGGGGTCGGCGCCCGGCCCGTGGCACGGCGGGTGCCGGTGGCCTGCGACCTGCGGCTGGACTGGGCCGCGGCGCTGACCGCCGCCGGGTTCCGCCCGGGCGCGCCGACCGCCTGGCTCGCCGAGGGACTGCTGCTCTACCTGCCCGCCGCGGCGGAGCGGTGCCTGATCGCCACCGTGGACCGGCTGAGCGCGGCCGGGAGCAGTCTGGCCTACGAGGTGAAGCTGGGTCTGGAGCCCGCCGCCGTGCGCCGCAACCCCGTGTACCTCGCGGCCCGCGACCGGCTCGGCATCGACCTGCTCGCCCTGTTCGACGACGAGCCCCGGCCCGACACCGCCGCCGACCTGGCCGCCCTGGGCTGGGCCACCGTCACCCACACCCCGTTCGACTTCACCCGGCACTACGGACGCGGCCCCCGGCCCGAGCCCGACGACGCGCTCGCCGCCAACCGCTGGACCTTCGCCTCGCGCGGCCCGCTCCCCGGCCCCCGCCGTCGGGCCGGGACGCCGCAGTGACCCCCGCGCGTCACCGGGGCCTCGCCGCGGACGCGCGGACGCCGGCCGCCGGGCGCCGCACCGGGCAGGCCGGGGCCGCCGGCGGGCCCTGCGGCCGGTGGAGCAGCCCCCTGGAGCGGGCGCCGGCCGCGGCCTCCGGCGAGGGCCGGCTCGTCGCCCGCCGCCACTGCCCCCGGGTGGCCGGCCGCCGCCTCCGGGTCCGGAACGCGGCCCGGACCTCCGGGCCGTGGTGACGGCCGGGGCCGGCCGGACGGTCCTGCCCGGCTGCCCGTGCGGTGCCGGACGCTCCGCCGCAGCCCTGCGGCGGCCACGAGGCCGTTCCGCCCCGGGTGCGGCGCCGCCGGCAGCGGACCGGTCGGCCCGGTGGCACCCGCGACCGGACGCCCTCGGCGGCGACCTGGTCGAACGGGGCGGGCACGCCGAACAGCACGGTGCCGGGGAACCGGGCCGACCCGGCCGGGTGCGCGGGAGCGGGCGCGGGGTCGGCCGGCGCGCCCGCCCGTCCGGCGGCCGGAGAGCCGGTGCGCAGCCGTCCGCAGGCCGGTGCCGGGCACCGGCTCGCCGATTGGTGCGGACCGCCGGGCGGGCCTACGGTCGGGGCATGAGCACGTCGATCCGGCGAGCCGACACCCCGGAGACCCACCATGTCGAAGAAGATCCTTTTCGTGATGACCGGCGCCGACCACTGGACGCTCGCCGACGGCACCCGGCATCCGACCGGCTTCTGGGCCGAGGAGGCCGCCGCGCCGTACGAGGCGTTCAAGGCCGCCGGTCACACCGTGACCGTCGCCACCCCGGGCGGCGTGGTGCCGACCGTCGACGCCGGTAGCCTCGCCCCGGACTTCAACGGCGGGGAGGAGGGCGCGCGGCGGGTCGCCGAGGTGCTGGCCGACGCCGAGGAGCTGAAGAGCCCCGTCGTGCTGGCGGACGTCCGGCTGGACGACTACGACGCGGTCTTCTACCCCGGCGGCCACGGCCCGATGGAGGACCTGGCCGTCGACGCCGACTCCGGCCGCCTGCTGGTCCGCGCGCTGGAGTCCGGCAAGCCGCTCGGCGTCGTCTGCCACGGGCCGGCCGCGCTGCTGGCCGCGGTCGGGGCGGACGGCGCCAACGCCTTCGCGGGCTACCGGGTCGCGGCGTTCACCAACGAGGAGGAGACCCAGGCGGGCCTCGCCGACAAGGCCGCCTGGCTGCTGGAGGACCGCCTCGTGGAGGCCGGTGTCGAGGTGCAGGCCGGCGAGGCCTGGGCCCCGAACGTGGTCGTCGACCGCAACCTGGTCACCGGCCAGAACCCGGCCTCCGCCGCGCCGCTCGCCGCCGAACTGCTCAAGCGGCTGTCGGCCTGAGGCGAGCCGGGGCCGGCCCCCGAGGAGGTGCCCCCGGGCGCGGCAGCGCCGCCGAGGCCCGGTGTGCGGGCCCCGGCGGCTGTCGACGCCCCCCGGTCAGCCGGTGGGTGCGGGACGGAGGGCGCACTCGGGGACGCCGGGGAGCCAGGCCGGCCCCTGGACGTAGATGTTGCTGATCCAGCCGTGGTAGTCCGGCAGGTAGGACCAGGCGTCATTGGTGTAGCCCTCGGCGGTCACGCTCTCGCCGTGCGCCTGGCACTGGATCCGGACCGTGGTCGGGCCCGGCAGGACGGCCACCGGGGTGCCGGAGGTGGCCGGGGTCGGCCGGATGTTCACCCCCGAACTCCAGGTCTGGTGCTCGGTGGTGGGCGGCTGGCCCTGGTCGGAGGGGGAGAAGCGCAGCGCCCCGGCGTAGTCGGACGCGGTGTGGCTGGAGAAGTCGGACACCATGAGGTGGGTGTCGGACTCCCGGGCCTCGACGATCTTGCCGGCGCCGAGGTAGAGGGCCACGTGGTGGACCCAGGAGCGGCCCCAGAAGACGAGGTCGCCGGGGCGCAGCGCGCCGGTGTCGGTGCCGAGCCGCTGGCCGGGCAGGTCGAAGATCTCGGCGGCGTCCTTCTGCCCGACGGCGTCGTACCCGACGGCCTGGGACCACGCCCACCGGACGAAGCCCGAGCAGTCGAAGCCGATCCGGTACGGGTCGTTCTTGGACCGCTCGGGGTCGCTCGGGTCCACGGAGCCGTAGGTGGCGCCGGGGGTGGGGCCGTGGCCGCCGCCCCAGGTGTACCAGGTGCCGGCGGCGACCTGGGTGCAGGAGGCGGTGATGGCCCGTCCGGCGGCGGCCGAGAACGGGGTGCCCTGGGCCGCGCAGGCGGCGGCGGTCGTGGCGGCAGTGCTGGCGGTGGCCGGGGTGGGCAGCGCGGCGGTGGTCAGGAACCCGGCCAGCAGGGCGAGTAACACGCCGGCCAGGGCGGTGCTGTGGTGCTTCGCTCGCACGGAAGTCCTCTTCTCGTACCGTTCACGACGGGCCGGGACCGCCGGCCGGCGCTTCCGGCCGGCGGCCCTGACGATGACTCGGTCGGCAGTTCGGTGGTGCTCCGGTGGTCCGGTGCTCCGGTGCTCCGGTGGTCGGCCGGTGGTCGGCCGGTTCCGCCGGTTCAGCCGGTGATGCAGTCCGGGACCGGGTTGGTCTCGCTGTAGATCGCGGAGTCGGCCATCCAGCCCCAGGCGCCGGTGTCGGACTGCGTCCACAGCCAGCGGTAGGGGTGCGGGCCGCCGCCGTTGTAGCCGCCCTCGTCGGTCTTGCAGACGAACCAGCTGGGGTTGCTGCTCATGGTGCCGGTGACCGGGTAGGCGCTGGAGGGCTGCGAACGCACGCTGGTGTTGGGGACGTTGTTGCAGGAGTGGACCCGCCAGCTGCCGCTGACGGTGCCGCCGACGGTCCCGGTGTACGTCCAGCCGGCGTCCCAACAGTCGGCGGCCGCGTGGGCCGGGACGGCCGGGAGGACGGCGGCGCCGGTGGCGGCCGCCAGGGTGATGCCGAGCGTGGCGAGCTTCCTGCGGAGGTTCATGGTGGTTCGGTTTCCTCTCGCTGCGGTGTGGGTGTGGGTGTGGGTGTGGGTGTGGTGCGGCGCGGCGCTCCGGCGGGGCCGGGCGTGGCCGTGGACGGGGGAGCCACCGGGCAGGGGCCGGGAACGCGGGGAGGGCGTCCCGGGCGGGTGGTCCACCGGGGAGTGACCGGGGTGCGGCCGGGCCCCGATCGGTCGGGCGGGTCGCCGGAGCCGGGCCCCGGGGCGACGGTTCCGAGCGTCGCAAGGACGTCCGGACGGCGTCCAGCGGACCGCCGTCGCCCGTTGCGGGGGGAAACGGGAAACCCCCCGGGAAACCGCGGTCGAGCTGCCGCGACCTCCGGTGGTCAGCCCGCGCTGCACCCCTTCCGGAACGGTTGCCCCGGCAGCAGCTGCGCCCAGCGGTCGCGGTCCACCGGGCCGAGCAGCGCGCAGATCGCCGCCGAGCGCTCCGCGGGGTCCGGGCGCCACAGCCGCACCGTGCCGTCGCTGCCGCCGCCGGCCAGCGTCCGCCCGTCGGGGCTGAACGCGACGGACCAGACGGCGTTGCCGTGGCCGGTGAGCGTGGCGGTGGGCGTGCCCCGGGCGGCGTCCCAGAGGCGGATCGTGCCGTCGTTGCCGGCACCGGCCAGGGCGCGGCCGTCGGGGGAGAAGGCGACCGTGCGCACCGCCCCGGTGTGCCCGGTGAGCACGGCCGGCGCGCGCCGGCCCGCGGTGTCCCAGGTGCGGACGGTGGCGTCGTTGCCGCCGCTGGCGAGCGTGCGGCCGTCGGGGGAGAAGGCGACCGTGCGCACCGCCCCGGTGTGCCCGGCCAGGGTGGCGGTCGGCCGCCGGTCGGCGACGTCCCACAGCCGCACGGTCAGGTCGTCGCTGCCGGTGGCCAGGGTGCGGCCGTCGGGGGCGAAGGCGACGCTGTTGACGAAGTCCTGGTGGCCGATCAGGACGCCTTCCGGCCCGAGCCGGTCGACGTTCCAGAGCCGGGCCGTGCGGTCCTCGCCCGCGGAGGCGAGCAGCTGACCGTCCGGGCTGAACGCCACGGCGAACACCGAGCCCTGGTGCCCGGTGAACCTGGCCCGCTCGCTCAGGGTGGCGAGGTCCCAGAGGCGGACCGTGGCGTCGGCGCCGGCGGTGGCGAGCAGTCGGCCGTCCGGGCTGAACGCCACGCCGAGGACCTGGCTCCCGTGGCCGGTGAGGGCGGCCGTCTCGCCGCGGGTCGCGACGTCCCACAGCCGGACGGCGCCGTCGGCGCCCGCGGTGGCGACGGTGCGGCCGTCCGGGCTGAAGACCGCGCGCCAGATCTCCGCGTACGGATGGGGGGTCAGCGTCGCGGCGCCCAGGTCCCAGAGCACGGCGGAGCGGTCGAACCCGGCGGTCGCCAGCAGGGTGCCGTCCCGCCCGGCGGCGACGCCCTGGACGTAGTCGGTGTGGCCGCCGAGGGTGGCCGTCACCCGGCGCCCGGCGACGTCCCAGAGCCGCACCGTGCCGTCCCCGCCGGCCGTGGCCAGGGTGGCGCCGTCCTCCGCGAAGGCGAGCGCGTTGACGTCGTCGTCGTGGCCGGTGAGCGTGCCGGTCCCGCTGCGGGTCGCGAGGTCCCAGAGCCGCACCGTGCGGTCGGCGCCCGCCGAGGCGAGGGTCCGTCCGTCCGGGCTGAGGGCGAGGCCGAGGACCTGGCCGCGGTGGCCGGTGAGGGTCGCCGTGGCGGTGCCGGTGGCGGTGTCCCACAGCCGTACGGTGTGGTCCGCGCCGGCGGAGGCGGCGGTCCGTCCGTCCGGCCCGGTGGCGACGGCCAGCACCTCGCCGTCGTGGCCGTCGAGGGTCACCAGGAGCCGGCGCTCGGCCGGCGGCTCCTCCGGCGCGAGGCCGGGGCCGGAGGAGCTCGGGGCCGCGGTGGGGTCGGCCCGGGACGGGCGGCTGCCCGCGCGGAACGCCGTCCGGTCCGCCGGGCGGCCGGTCGTCCGGTCCGCCTTCGAGTCCGCCTTCGAGTCCGCCGTCCGGTCCGTCGTGCGGTCCGTCGCGCGGTCCGTCCGCGGGTCGTCGGCCCCGCCCCGGTCGGTGGCGGGCGGCGCGTCCCACCCGACGGCCGACCAGACCCGGACCGTCCCGTCGGCGCCGCCGGAGACCACCGTGCGGCCGTCCGCCCCGAAGGCGACCGCGCGGACCGGTCCGACATGGCCGCGCAGCACGACCGGCGAGCGGCGCTGCGCGACGTCCCAGAGCCGGACCGTGCCGTCCGAGCCCGCCGAGGCGAGCAGCCGCCCGTCCGGGCTGAAGGCCACCGCGCGCACCGGGCTGTTGTGGCCGGTCAGGGTGGCGACCGGCCGGCGGTCCGGCAGGCTCCACAGCCGGACCGTGCCGTCCGTGCTCGCCGTCGCCAGCAGCCGGGCGTCGGGGTCGATGGCGCAGCTGTTCACCGGGCCGGTGTGGCCGGTCAGCCGCCCGGCGAAGGGCTGTGCCTGGGTGCTGAGCAGGGCGCCGCGGGCCTCGGCGGTCGGGGCGAGGGCGAACGCCCGGTCGGCGAGGAGCATCGAGGCCTCGGGGCGGCCCGCGGCGAGCCGGGCGGACTCGACGGCCATCGCACGGGAGGCCGCCGCCCGGCCCTGCTCCAGCGCGGCGGTCCGCTGCTGCCGGGCGAGCACCGCGGCGGTGAGCGCGACCACGAGCAGTCCGGCCACGGCGGCGAGCAGACCGCGTTCGCGGCGGGCTCGCCTGCGGGCCTCGCGCCGGCGCCGCTCCTCGTGCTCCAGGCCGGCCCGCAGGAAGGCGTCCTGCGAGCCCGTCAGACCGGCCCGGCGCACCGGGTCCCGGGCCCACTGCCGGGCGGTGGCGAGCCGGCTCCCGCGGTAGAGGGCGGCCGGGTCGCGCCGTTCCCGCTCCCAGTCGGCGGCGGCCTCGGCGAGCCGGCGGTGGATCAGCAGACCGGCGCGGTCGTCGTGCACCCAGCCGCGCAGCCGCGGCCAGGCCCGCAGCAGGGCGTCGTGGGCGATGGCGACGCCGTCGCGGTCCACGGTCAGCACCCGGGCCCGGACGAAGGCGTCGAGGACCCTGTCGGCACCGGGCCCGCCGGAGGCCACCGGGGTCTCCCGGCGCGGGTCCGGGAGTTCCTCGTGGGGGACCGGCCGCCGGGAGCCGGCGCCCTCCGGGCCGACCTGCACCAGGCGCAGCAGCAGGAGCCGGGCCCGTTCGCGGTCCCCGGGGGCGAGCCCGGTGTAGACCCGCTCGGCGTTGGCCGTGATCGCGCCCCGGATGCCGCCGGTGCGCAGGTAGCCGTCGACCGTCAGGGTGCGGCCGGTGCGCTTCCGCCAGGTGGCCAGCAGGGCCTGCGAGAGCAGGGGGAGCGGCGGGAGGGTGCCGGGGGCGCCGATGGGAGCCTCGGCGGTGTCGAGGCCGGTGTCGAGGCCGGTGTCGAGGCCGGCGTCGAGGTCGATGTCGCGGTCGGTTCCGCCGCCGGTGCCCTCGTCGGTGCCGAGGTCGCGCAGCAGGAGCTCGACCAGGCCCGGTTCGACTCGCAGTCCGGCCTCGGCGGCCGGGCGGGTGATGCACTCGCGCACCTCGGCGGCGGTCATCGCACCGAGGGGGAACAGCCCGTGACCGGTCACCGGGGCGAGTCCGGGCTGGGTGAGGCAGCGTTCACCGAAGTCCGCCCGCAGGCCGAGCACCACCAGGGCGGCCGGCCGCGCGGTGGCGAGGGCGTGGAGCACTCGGACGAACGCGCGCCGCTCCCGTGCGTCGGTGCAGCGGGTGAAGGTCTCCTCGAACTGGTCCACGATCAGGGCCAGTCCGCCTTCCGCGGGCGGTCCCCCCGCCGCCCCGTGCGGGCCGGTGGGGGGCGGGGCGGTGCGCAGTGCGGTGCGCAGGGCCGCGATCGGGTGCGCCGTCGGGGTGCACACCACCACCCGCCACGGCGGTCCGTCGTCGGGGCGCAGGGCTCCGGCGCGCAGGGCGGGGACCAGCCCGGCCATCAGCAGCGAGGACTTTCCCGTCCCGGACGCTCCGACCAGCGCCAGCGGACCGTGCCCGGCCCGTTCGGCGAGCCGTTCCAGCAGGGCGGCGGCCGTGCCGTCGCGGCCCGCGAACCAGCGGGCCTGGTGCGGTCCGAAGGCCTCGGAGCCCGGGTACGGGCAGGGGCCGCCGTCGTCCTCGGCGGTGCCGGGGTCGTCGCTGTCCGCCGGTTCGAGCAGCCGCAGCAGCGCCCCGTCCGCCCGCAGCACGTCGTCGCAGCGCTGCGCGAGGTCGGCGGTGGCGGGCTTGCCGCCGTTCTCGATCTTGCTGAGGTATCCCTTGCTGTAGTGGACCAGCCGTGACAGCGCCGTGAGCGAGAGCCCGCGCTCCTGCCGCAGACGCCGCAGCTCCGTCCCGAACTCCTGTGTCCCCGGCGGCTCCTGGCCGGTGTGCTGCCCCATCCTGTCCCCCCGTTCAGGTTGACGCGCTCCGCTCATCCTCGCCCCCGGACGCCCGGCAGTCGGCCGGAAGGCAGGAATTGCTGCGGCTCGTACGACTCCCCATTGACGGCCCGTCGCGTCCGGGGGGCCATCCGCCGTCCGGCGGAGCGCGTGCCGCCGCCGGGGGCGGGTGGCCGCGGGCCGGCCCCCGGCGCGGGCGTTCGGCGCGCATCGGGGCGAGTCGGCGCGGGCCGGCGTCCGCCGTGTTGCACGGAGCGCAACGCCGCCGGTCCGCCGGGTGGTCCGGGCGCCCGCCTCCCGGTGGTCCCGTCCGGCGCACCGTGCGGAAGCGAACCGGCCATTCACCGCAAGGAATCCGCCATCGCCACGAACCGCACGCGCAATGGTCACGAACGGTTTTCGGAGTGGTGGCTTCCGGTTCGGTCGCCGTCCCTAGCGTGCCGCCCATGACACAGAGTCACCGCCCCCACCGGGCCCGTCGCACCGGTCTGCTGGCCGCCGCCGTCGCCTCCGCACTGAGCCTCACCACCGTCGCGCTGACCGCTCCGAGCGCCGCCTCTGCCGAGCCGGCCGCCCCCGCCGAGGCCGCGCCCGCCGCCGCTGCCGCGGCGCCCGCCGCTCCGGCCGCCGGCGAGGTCGTCGTCGACGAGCACTTCACCGGTGGCGCCCTGCCCGCCGGCTGGAGCGCCGTGGAGGGCGACTGGAAGGTCGAGAACGGCCGCCTGGTCGGCACCTCCGCCAACTCCGGTCAGCAGAGCCGGATCACCTTCGGCCGTCACCTCGACGACTTCCGCATCGAGGCCACGGCCCGCTTCGAGAGCGTCCAGGACGCCGCCCGCTGGACCGCCTTCGGCCTGGACATCCCCGCGAGCGGCGCCACCCCGTGGTCCATCGCCACCGTGCGCTCCGGCACCACCGCCGCCAACGGCCTGGAGTTCGCCCAGCGCACCCCCGCCAACAGCTGGAACGTCACCAACACCGGCTCCGCGCCGACCGCCGCCGGCACCGGCCGTGACGTGCGGATCGCCGTGGAGGTGCACGGCACCACCGCCCGCTGGATCTTCGACGGCAAGGAGGTGATGCGCACCACCCAGGTCGCCCGCAGCGCCGACGGCGGCCAGGCCCTGGTGGTGAACGGCTCGAAGGTCTCCTTCGACGACCTCAAGGTGACCGCGCTCGCCCCCGGCGGCTGGCTGCGCCCCGCCGGCTCGCCGCTCACCGTGTTCGCCCACCGCGGCGCCTCCTCCGCCGCCCCGGAGAACACCCTGGACTCCGACGAGATCGCCCGTCGCGGCGGCGCCGAGTGGATCGAGAACGACGTCCAGCCCAGCAAGGACGGCATCCCCTACGTGCTGCACGACGACACCGTCGACCGCACCACCAACGGCAAGGGCCGCATTCGCGACCTGACGGCCGCCCAGCTGGACGCGCTCGACGCGGGCTCCTGGTTCGGCCCGACCTATGCGGGCGCCCGGGTGCCGAGCCTGGCCGCCCAGCTGGAGGACCTGCGCACCCGCGGCGGCAACCTGCTGCTGGAGATCAAGGGCAAGCACAGCCGCGACGAGGTCGCCCGGATCGTCAAGGAGATCCGCGACCACGGCATGACCGGCCGGGTCTTCGTGCAGAGCTTCGAGGTCGACGCCCTGCGCCACACCCGTGAGCTGGCCCCGGAGCTGCCGCTGGGTCTGCTGCGCGGCGACCTCGACGCCGACCCGGTCGCCCTCTCCAAGGAGCTCGGCCTGTCCGCCTACAACCCCTCCGACGGCGCCCTCGCGAGCCGCCTCGGCGTGGTGAAGGACCTGCACGCGGCCGGGGTCGCGGTCAACGTCTGGACCGTCGACTCGGCCACCCGCTGGAAGGCCCTGGAGGCCGCCGGCGTCGACGGCATCATCACCAACCGCCCGGCCGAGCTGGCCGGCTGGAACTCCGCGTGGCTCCAGGGCGGTACCGTCACCACCCCGCCGGCCGCGCCGACCGTGGCGATCACCTCGCCGGCCTCCGGCGCGACCCTGGACCGCGCCCAGCAGCCGGTGACCGCCGTGCAGGCCGTCGGCGCCGACAGCGTCCGGCTGACCCTGGACGGCAAGGAGCTGCCGGCCGGCTCGCCCCTCGACACCACCACGCTGGCGCTCGGCAAGCACACCCTGCGCGCCGAGGCCACCGGCCCCGGCGGCCGTGCCGAGACGACCGCCGAGTTCACCGTCGCGGCCACCCCGACCGGCCTGGCCTCGCTGGTGCTCACCTCGGGCGCCGACCGCAACGCCGTCGCCACCCTGACGGTGATGCTCGGCCAGGGCCAGTACCAGCCGCTCGCCCGCTGGGCCGACAACCAGGCCGGCCGCAGCATCCCCGCCGAGCGCGCCCGGCTGATCGCCGAGGACGCCCGCGTCCTGGACGCCGCCCCGCGCAGCTGACCCGCGGAACCGACCCCTGCGGAACCGACCCCTGCGGAACCGACCCCTGCGGAACCGACCCCGCACCCGGCGCCGCTCCCGGGGACCTCGTGCCGCCCACCGCGGTACGAGGTCCCCGCCGTTCCGGGGCCGCTCCCGCAGCCGCCCCGGAAGCCCCGGTCACCCTGGCCGCCTTGCCCGCCCTGCCCGCGTGCCTCTCCCGGATCCACGTCAGGCGGCTCCGGGCGAGGCACGCGCCGGTGGGGCCACCCCCTCGGGGGCCGCCGCCCCGGCCCAGCGGCCGGCGAGCAGGGCCCCCGCGACCAGCTGGAGCTGGTGGTACATCATCAGTGGCAGCACCAGCAGCCCGGCCTGCGGTCCGAAGAGGACGGTGGCCATCGGCAGCCCGCCGGCCAGGCTCTTCTGCGAACCGCAGAGCACCGCCGCGATCCCCGAGCCCCGGTCGAGGCCCAGCAGCCGCGCTCCGAGCCGGACCGCGAGCACGGTGGCCGCGAGCAGCCCCAGCAGGACCGCCCCCAGCCCCAGCAGGGCGGACGGCGTCACGGTGGACCAGATGCCCTGCGCCACCGCCCCGCTGAACGCGGTGTAGACGACCAGCAGGATCGAGCCCCGGTCGACCGGCGCGAGCACCCGCCGGTGCCGGCCCAGGAAGCCGCCGATCCACGGCCGCAGCAGCTGGCCGACCACGAACGGCGCGAGCAGCTGGGCGAGGATCCGCAGCAGACCGTCGGCCGACAGCGCCGCGCGGGCCCCCAGCAACCAGGCCGCCAGCAGCGGCGTCAGCACCAGGCCCACCAGACCGGAGTAGGTGCCGGCGCAGATCGCGGCCGGCACGTTCCCCCGTGCGGCACCGGTGAGCGCCACCGACGACTGCACCGTGGACGGCACCAGACAGAGGAACAGCACGCCCGTCCGCAGCTGCCCGGTGAGCGCATCGGGCAGCAGCGCCGTCACGGCCACCCCGAGCACCGGGAACAGGACGAAGGTGGAGGCCAGGACGAGTCCGTGCAGCCGCAGGTGACGCAGCCCGGCGAGCGTCTCTCGGGTGGAGAGCCGGGCCCCGTACAGGAAGAACAGCAACCCCACCGCGAGGTCGCAGGCCGGCTCCGCGCCGCGCGCCGCCCGTCCGGTGACGGGCAGCAGCGAGGCCAGCGCCACCGTCCCGGCCAGCGCCGCCACATAGGGGTCGAGCGCGCGCCACCACGGCCGCCCCTGCCCGCCGCCACCCGGCGGACGGCCCCGCGCCCGGGCCGTGGTCATTCCCCGCCGCCTTCCTCCACCTCGGGGACCGCCGGTGCGGCGCCCAGCAGACCGGTCACCAGGGCGGTGGAGCCGTCGTGGTCGCTTCCGGCCGCGCCGCGCCCGATCTGCAGGTCGGCCGTCCGGTCGACCTCGATGATCGAATCCGCCTGGGAGTTGTCGATCACCGTGACCAGGCTGCGTCCGGCGGCGCCGGCCGCAGCCACCGGAGACGCCACCGCGGACGCCGCCGCGGACGCCTCCGTCGCGCCGGCGCAGCCGAGCACGGCCCAGGCTCCGGCCAGCCCGGCCGCCGCGATCCGGCGGCCGCCCGGGCCCAGCCGCTGCCGGACGGCCCACGGCGCCACGCCGAACGCCCGGTGCGTCACACGCCCACCTCCTCGCGGGACTGCGGGCGCGGGATGTTGCGCTCCAGCAGCTCGGTGGACTCCCGCACACCGATGCCCTGCCGCTCCCCGGCGGAGGCCGGCAGCCGGCCGTCCGCCACCTTGAGCCCGGCGAGCGCCTCGTCCATCGCTTGGTGCGCCGCGAAGAGGCAGGGCGTGCTGTAGATGGCGACGTCCACGCCGAGCGCGCCCAGCTCGGAGAGCGACAGCCGGGGCGACTTGCCGCCGGCGATCTGGTTGAACAACAGGGGCTTGTCGCCCACCACGCGGCGGATCCGGCGGATCCACTCCTCGCTGCGCACGCCGTCGACCAGCACCACGTCCGCGTCGGTCGCGGCGAGGGCCTCGGCCCGGCGCAGGATGTCGGCCTCCTCGGTGGCGTCCGTCCGGGCGACCACGACGAGGTCGGTGCGGGCGGCGAGGACCTGGTCCAGCTTCTCCAGGTACTCGTCGAGGGGGAGGACCTGCTTGCCGTCGGCATGGCCGCAGCGGCGGGGCCGCTTCTGGTCTTCGAGGATGATGCCCGAGGCGCCGATCCGCTCCAGCCGCCGCACCACGTGGCAGGCCACCTCGGGGTCGACGTAGCCGTCGTCGATGTCGACCAGCAGGTGGTGCCGGGGGAAGGCGCCGCGCAGCCGCTCGACGAAGGCGACCATGTCCGGCCAGGCGATGAAGCCGATGTCGGGCAGGCCGTAGTAGGAAGCCGCGAAGCCGAAGCCGGAGACGAACATGCCGTCGTAGTGCGCGGCCGCGATGGAGGCGGAGTACATGTCGTAGACACCGATGAGCGGGGTCGCCCCCGGGGCGGCGATCCGCTCGCGCAGCCGCTGCCCGTAGCCGTCGTGAAGGTTCCCGTGACGCAACGCCATCTCCTCCTCTGCCAGGGCCCGTGCGGGACGCGCACGGTCCTTTGCCATAAGTTGGCCATTCCTAGGGCCAACTGAGACGCCATCACTATGCGCTCTTTAAAGTTCCGTGGGCAAATCTTTAAAGGAAGTTCCCTCGGTGGAGTGAATGCGGTCAGATGAATCCGATGATTCAGATCAATCCGAGGAATTCCATCGGGGTCGGGGAGCCGTCAGAGCGCGAGCCGGCCGCCGCACACGTACCAGTGGCCGCCCGCCCGCAGGTGGTCGACCAGGGCGCGCTGGAGGGCGGTGTCCCGGGGAAGCGACTCCAAGGGCCGCTCGACGTCGCCGAAGACGTACCGCAGCGGATTGGTGTCCTCGGGCTCCCGCGGCCGGTCCGGCCGCACCAGCGGGGCGAACCGCCGTTGGAAGCGCATGATGTTGGACTCCGCCGGCAGGTGGTCGGCGAGCTGTGGGTCGAGCAGCCAGGAGAAGACGCAGACGCTGCGGTACGCCTCGCCGGGGAAGTGCCGGGGGAAGAACGCCCGGGCCCGGTCCAGCGCACGGTCGCACGCCCCGGGGGAGAGCGGGCCGCAGTGGTCCGGGATGTGCAACTGGAGGCTCCGCCCGCCGGCCTCCGCCTCCGCCGCCCCCGTCGCCGCGCCGTCCGCCCCGGCCGGCGGCCGACGCTGGAACTGCAGCCGGCCCAACTGGAACAGCTCGCCCCGGAAGTGCAGCGTCAGCCAGCGCGGATTGCCCAGCCCGGTGCGCCCGCGCCACCTGCTCACCGCGAGCTGCCGGCCGAGGTCGGCCAGCGTCGACCGGGTCACCTCCGGCGGGACGCCCAGCGCGCGGTGGTGGGCCCGGCTGTACGGGGCCAGCGCGACGAAGAGCAGCGTCGCCAGGCCCGCGCCGTCCGCGCCGCCCGCCGGCCAGTCGCGGTCGAGCCCGGCCGGCTCCCCGAGCGTCCCGACCGCCCGCGCCTGGGCGCGCAGCATCTCCTCGAAGGCCGCCCGCAGCCCCGCGTCCCGCGCCAGCCGGGCGCGGGCGGCCACCAGGCCGTTCACCTCCTCGAACGGCACCGCGAGCGCCAGCAGCGCCTCGGCCAGGTCCTCGTCGGCCGGGAGGTGCGGGCCGTCGGCCGGGTCCGCCCCCTCGAACGGGCAGGACGGGCAGGACGGGCCGGACGGGCGGGACGGGTCGAACGGCCCGGGTGGCTCGAACGGCTCGGGCAGGTGCGGCAGTCGCGGTTCCACGGCGCCCTCCACGGTGCGGGATCGGTCCGCCCACCGGACCGGCGGGCGGACCGGCCGACCCTACCGGCGGCTCACCCGCCCGCCGGGGGGCGTCCGCGCGGTGGGACCGGCGCAGCAGCGCGACCACCAGCGCGCAGACCCCGCCGAGCGCCGGCACCAGGTCCCCGGCCCACCGTGCTGCGCAGCGCGATCCGCCACCACACCGTCACGGTCGGCACCGCCACCATCAACGCGCCCACCTGGCGGATACAGCAGCGCCCCGCCCGTCACCGCGAGAGCAGACCGACCCGCAGCGGCACCACCCCGTCGAACGACGCGGCCAGGGGCCCCGGCCGACCCGGTCCGGCCGTCCGTGGCGTGCGCGCCGACGACCAGCAGCGGAATGACCACCATCGGGACGGGCGCCGCCGCCGGGCCGGGACCCGCGGGCGGTGGTGGTCCGTCAGCGCACGGCCGGCGGACCACGGCCGACGGCCTACCGGCCCCGCCGGCCCGCCCCGCCGGGGCGCTCCGCACGCCGCTCCCGGAGCGTGCGCAGCCCCCGCCGGACGGCGCGGGTGGCCGCGGGCGGCAGCAGGTCCAGCAGCAGCCGGCGCGAGCCCGAACGCTCCGCGGCCGGCCGCACGGCGTTGTTCAGCCGCAGCACCCGCCGGCCCGCGATGGCGTCCTCGTCGACGGTGAACCCCTCGGCCCGCCAGTCCCGGGTCAGCAGGGCCTCGCGGACCGGCTCCGGATCGCCCCACGTCCCGTAGAACTTCATCGGCGTCAGCAGCACCGGATGCAGCCCTCCGGTGAACACCGCCTGCCAGACCGCGGCCGACACGCCCGGCGTGTGCTCCGAGCGGTAGTCGTCCAGCGCCACCAGCCCGCCCTCGGCCAGCGCCAGGCGCGCCACCTCGATGTCCCCGGTCACGTGCTCGTAGAGGTGGGAGGCGTCGACGTGCACGAACCGGCAGCTGCCGGCCGGGATGCGCCCGTCGGCCAGCACGGAGGTCGGCGCCTGCACGATCGTCGGCAGCTCCGGGTGGAACGCCAGGTAGTTGGCCTCGAACCCGCGCCGGGTCAGCGAGGACCGGTAGGACATCGCCATCTCGGCGTCGTTGTCGGCGTCGTCCGCCTCGGAATCGAACAGGTCGCAGACCGTCAGCCGCTCGCCCGGCCCCAGGTGGTCGCCGAGCAGGACGGCGCTGCGGCCCAGGTAGCTGCCGAGTTCGAGGATGTCGCCGGTGAGCCCGGCCGCGCTCTGGGCGGTGAGCAGGTGCCGGAAGGCCTCCTGGTCGAGCCGGAAGAACCAGCCGGGGATGGACTCCGGGTGCGCGGCAGGGCCGGGCGCGTCCGGCCGGGGTGCGTTCGGCCGGGGTGTGCCCGGCGCGGCTGCGGACCGGACGGGGGCGGACTGACCGGAGGCGCCGGAGGCGGCGGTCTCGGCACTGGGCACGGCGGTCTCCCTCGGGACGGGACGGAGCGGGCGCGGGCCCGCGTCCTGGTCACGCGCGGCGGTGCCGTGGTGCCGGACGGGCCGGACGGGCCGGCCGGGGTGGGTGGCGGCTCATCATAGTCACGCCGCACCCCGCCGGGACCCCTCCGGAACCCGGCGTCCGCCCGGTTCAGGCATTCGGCCGGTCAGGCGTGCGGCTCCCCGGCCGGGCCCCGGCCGTCGAGGTCGGCGATCGTCTCGGCCAGCCACGCCCGCTCGGCCGCCCCGGAGGCGCGGGCGACCAGCAGCATGCCGCGCCGGAACGGGTTGCGCTCCCGCTCGGCGGTGACCGGCCGGCCGTCGGCGTCGTAGAAGAAGCTGCTCGGCGCCTCCAGGAAGGCGAGCCGCCGCCGCAGCACCGCGGCCTGCCGGGCCGGGTCGTCCAGCCGGTCCAGGAAGGCCGCCACGGTGAAGAAGCGGATCTGGTCGGAGATCTCGGTCTCCTCCGGATCGGCCAGCCGGCGCTCCAGCTCGGCGCGCCCGGCCGCGGTCAGCTCCAGCACCTGCCGGGGCACGGCTCCGCTGCCGGGCTCGCTGCGCCGTCGCAGCAGTCCGGCCTTCTCCAGGCGGGTGATGGCCGGGTAGAGCGCGCCGTCGCTGACCGGCCGGACGTGGCCGGTCAGGCCGGTGATCCGGGACTTCAGCTGGTAGCCGTGCAGCGGTTCGTCGTACAGGAACCCGAGGATCGCGAGCGTCAGCACGGTCGAGGCCTTTCCGTCGTCGGGGCGTTTCGTCCGAACCGGCGAGCGCGTTCGCGTCGGCGCGCGCCCTCGTGCGGCGTTCATGCTACCTCTTGTCGAGGTGCATCGATTCGATGTATCTCTATTCGAGGCCGATTCGAGGTCACTCGCCGGGCCGCTGCACGGCCGGGCCGCGCAGGCAACGGGGGCCTCCGCGATGCCCGGAACACGAGGAACACCAGGAACACCAGGAACACCAGGAACATCGGGGGGGAAGCATGCGGGGGCACCTGCCGAGGCTCGTCGCACTGGCGGGACCGGTCTACGCCGAGCTGCTGTCGGGGGTGGTCGCCTCGGTGGTCGGCACCTTCTGGGTGGCCGGACTCGGCGGGCCCGCCGTCGCCGCCGTCACCCTGGCCGCCACCGTGGAGAACCTGCTGCTCGGCCTGGTCCTGGTGGTCGCCTCGGGGACGACTGTGCGGCTCGCGCGGGCCCACGGCGCGGGCGACCGGGCCGCGGCCGGGCGTGTCGCCCGCGCCGCCTGGCGGCTCTGCGCGCTGGGCGGCCTCGCGCTCGCCGTCCCCGGCTTCCTGCTCCGCGAACCGCTCGCCGGGGCCTTCCTGGACGGCGAGGCCGCGGCCCTCGCCGCCGCCTGGTTCGCCGTGGCCTTCCCGGCCTTCCCGCTGTTCTTCGCCCAGCGCGTCGCCGACGAGCTGTTCAAGGGCGCCGGCGACACCCGGACGCCGATGCGCATGGCGCTGCTCTCCAGCGGCCTGCTGCTCCTCCTGGACCCGCTGCTGATCCTCGGGCCGGGCCCGTTGCCCGCGCTCGGCATGAGCGGCGCCGCGCTCGCGCCGGCCCTCTCCCGGGCCGTCGCCCTCGCGGTCACCCTGCTGCTCCGGCGCTGCCACCGGCTGCCGGTACCGACCGGCGGACTGCTCTCCGAGGCCCGCGCGGTCACCGCCGCCGGTGCGCCGTTCGGCCTGGACTTCACCGCGCGGATGGGCGTCGGCACGGCGCAGCTCGCCCTGGTCTCCTCCTTCGGGGTGTCCGCCGTCGCCGGGTACGGGGTCGGCTACCGCGTGCTGCTGGTCGTCACCATGGCCTTCTACGCCGTGCGGCAGGCCGCCGCCATCGAGGCCGCCCGGCTGGCCGGGGCCGGCTCCGCCGCGGCCGTGCGCGCCCTCGGCCGTGACACCGCCGAGCTGGCCGCCGCCCTCGGCGCGGGCGCCGCCGTGCTCTGCGCGGCCGCCGCGGTGCCGGTCGTGGCGGTGTTCACCGACGATCCCGCGGTGGCCGGCCAGGCGGTCGGCTTCCTGCGGATGGCGGGCCTCTACCTGCTGCCCTACGCGCTGGTGGTCGCCCTCGGCGGCGTCCACCAGGCGGCGGGCGCCGGCCGCCCGCTGGTATTCGCCGTGCTGCTCGGCCTCGCCGCCCAGCTGGGCTCGGGCGCCGCCCTGGCGGGTCCGCTCGGCGTCCACGGGCTCTGGGCCGGGATGACGATCGGCGCCCTCGTCCAACTCGCCCTGCTCCGCCTCCTCCTGCCCCGCCCGCAACCGCTCGCCGTGGCGGGGGAGCCGGGCCTGCGGCACGCCGAGCCGGTCGGGCGGGCCCGCCGCCTCCTGCGTGCGCGCCGCTGATCCGCCGCGCGGGGAGCGGGTGGACGCGGGAGGGGCGTGTTCCTGCGAACAGCCGGTTACCGGGGTGGGTCGTACGGGAACTGTTGGCGGAGTTCCACCCCTACCGAGGAGGTACCCCCATGAAACGACTGCTCTGCGTGGCCGCCGCTGCCGCGGTCCTGTGCCTGGCCGGTGCCGGTGCCGCCGGTGCTGCCGACCCGGACGTCGACCCGCCCGCCGCCGGTACCGGCGCCGAGGCCGCGCCCGCCGCCGTGGACCCGAACTGGCTGGCCTTCGGCGAGGGCGCCGATTGGACCCCCGCCGGTGCGGACCCGGCCTGGACCGCCCCCGGCGCGGACTCCGGCTGGTCCGCCGCCGGTGCGGACCCGGCCTGGTCGGCCCCCGCGGCGGACCCGAACTGGGCCGCCGCCGCGGACCCGAACTGGGCTGCTTTCGCCTCGGGCACCGGCCCGTCCGCCACCGGCCCGTCCGCCGCCGACCCCTCCGGCACGGGGGCAGCCTCCGGCTGGTCCGCCCTCGGGGCAGAGCCGCACCTGCCGACCCCCGGTGGATCCGAGGGGCAGGCCGGCTGAGTCGTCGCCTCCGGCGACCAGCAGGACGACCCGTCGAAGGCGCTCGGCCGGGCCGCGGCAACGCGGCCCGGCCGAACACGTTCGGCCGCGGCCGAACGGCTGATCCACCGGCCCGGGTCACGCCGTGCGCGCCGCCGGGAGCCGGGTGGCGAGGAGCGCACCGGCGGCGGCGGTGGCGGCCAGGACGGCGAGGGCGGACGGGAGGGCGCCGAGCGGGGTGTGACCGGCGGTCGGGGGGCCGGCGGGGGCGACGCCGATCGCGGGCCCGGTGTTCATCGCCGTCTGCTGCAGCCCGGGAGCGTCCACCACCAGGAAGTGGACACCGGCTCCTCGCGTCCGGGGCGGCCCGGCGGGCACAATCGGCCCATGGACGAGGGCGGCGAGGCGGCCTGCTGGCTGGACCGGGTGTGCGACGCGTGCGGGAAGCTGCGCGAGCGGTCCGGCCCCGGCCCCTGCGAGCACTGCGGCGACGGCGGCGGGCGGACGGCCGCACCTGCGGAACCCGGAGCCGCGGAACCCGTACCTGCGGAATCCGTACCTGCGGAACCCGGAGCCGTGGAACCCGGAGCCGCGGAACCCGGGAACGAGAAGAGCCCCTGGGCGGACCACCGGAGGTGACCCGCCCCGGGGCAGGGTGACGAGCCGGCGCGAGGGGGCGCCGTTCGGGAAAGAGTCAGCGCGACAGGCCGTCGAGCGGCTGACCGGACTGCGCGTCCAGCGGATCCTCCACCGGTTCCGCGCCGTCCACCGCCGCGCCCTGCGCGGGGATGCGCGCCTCGGGCGTCCAGGGGCGGCGCCGGGAGAACACGGCGCCCAGGCGTTCCACCGCGGGCTGGGTGTAGCGGGCGGCGAGCGGGCCGGTGACCACCAGGATCAGCACGTACGCGGTGGCCAGCGGGCCGAGGCCCGGTTCGATGCCGGCGGTGACGGCGAGTCCGGCGATGACGATGGAGAACTCGCCGCGCGACACCAGTGCCCCGCCGGCCCGCCACCGGCCGCGGGCGGCGATCCCGGCGCGGCGGGCCGCCCAGTAGCCGGTCGCGACCTTGGTGAGCGCGGTGACCACGGCCAGCAGCAGGGCCGGCAGCAGCACCGGCGGGATGCTGGTCGGATCGGTGCTGAGGCCGAAGAAGACGAAGAACACCGCCGCGAAGAGGTCCCGCAGCGGGCTGAGCAGGGTGTGCGCGCCCTCGGCGGCCTCGCCGGAGAGCGCGATGCCCACCAGGAAGGCCCCGACCGCCGCCGACACCTGGAGCTGCTGGGCGATGCCCGCGACCAGCAGGGTCAGCCCGAGCACCACCAGCAGCAGCTTCTCCGGGTCGTCGTGGGAGACGAACTTCGAGATCAGCCGGCCGTAACGGAGCGCGATGAAGAGCACCGCCCCGGCGGTGGCGAGCGCGATGGCCAGCGTGATCGAACCCGCGAGCAGGCCGGCACCGGCCAGCAGGGCGGTCAGGATCGGCAGGTAGACCGCCATCGCGAGGTCCTCCAGCACCAGGATGCTGAGGATCACCGGGGTCTCCCGGTTGCCGAGCCGGCCGAGGTCGCCGAGCACCTTGGCGATGACGCCCGAGGAAGAGATCCAGGTGACGCCGGCGAGCACCACGGCGGCCACCGGGCCCCAGCCGAGCAGCAGGGCGGCGACGGCGCCGGGTACCGCGTTGAGCAGGAAGTCGACCGCGCCGGCCGGGTACTGGGCCTTGAGGTTGGTGACCAGGTCGGCGGCGGTGTACTCCAGACCCAGCATCAGCAGCAGCAGGACGACGCCGATCTCGGCGCCGGTCGCCACGAACTCCTCGCTGGCGCTCAGCGGCAGCAGGCCGCCGGTGCCGAAGGCGAGCCCGCCGAGCAGGTAGAGCGGGATCGGGGAGAAGCCGTAGCGGCCGGCGATCCGGCCGAGCAGTCCGAGGACGAGGATGACCGAGCCGAGCTCGATGAAGACGGTGGCGGTGTGCACCCCCCGATCACCCCCGCTCCAGGATCGCCGCCGCCGCGTCCACACCCTCGCGGGTGCCGATCACGATCAGCGTGTCGCCGCCCGCCAGCCGGAAGTCCGGCGCGGGGGAGGGGACGGCGCCGGTGCGCCGCAGCACGGCGACGATCGAGGCGCCGGTCTCGGTGCGCATCTTCGTCTCGCCGAGCAGCCGCCCGTTCCAGTACGAGGCGCCGTCGACCGGGAGCCGCTCGGCGACCAGGCCGAGGTCGGTGGTGTGCAGCATCGCCGGGTTGTGGTGAGCCGGGGTCAGGGCGTCGACCAGCGCGGTGGACTCCTCCGCGGTCAGCCGGAAGGCCTGGGAGCAGGCGTCGGGGTCGTCCGAGCGGTAGACGTTGAGACTGCGTGAGCCGTCCCGGTGGGCGATCACGGACAGGTGTCGCTGTTCTCGGGTGGTGAGGTCGTACTGGACGCCGACACCGGGGAGCTGGGTGGTCCGGACACGGGCGATCGACACGGCGGCTGTCCTCTCGTCAGGGGGTCTCGCGGGCGGCCGCGCGCGACGCGGGCGCGCCGGAACGGGGGACGCCGGCGCCTGACCGCGTGTGACACGCGAACGCGCAACCGGACTAATAGTAATGAGTATGTAAAGTCCAAAAATAGTGCCCCGGTCGTGTGCGCGCGGGGAAGCGCGCACACGAACCGGGGCGGCGGGCCGCAGGGCGGCCCTGGCGGGGACGAGGACTACTGCGGCGGGCGGTCGTCGCGCAGCTGGTCCTTGAGCTTCTCCTGGCCCGTGTCGACCTGGCTGCTGTACTTGCCCTGCGTACGTTCGTCGACCATGTCGCCGGCCTTGTCGACGCCCTTCTCGGCCTGGTCCTCATGGCCCTTGAGCATGCTCTTGAGCTTGTCGAACATGGACATGTGGTCACACTCCCGGATGAGACGGCCCCACTACTCCCAGCATCGCCGCACCCCGGGGTGTCCGCATCCGGTCAGCTTCCGCGCCGGGGTTGGCAAGGCG
This sequence comes from Kitasatospora sp. NPDC058115, assembly GCF_042884635.1. Classification (NCBI taxonomy): domain Bacteria; kingdom Bacillati; phylum Actinomycetota; class Actinomycetes; order Kitasatosporales; family Streptomycetaceae; genus Kitasatospora; species Kitasatospora sp. NPDC058115. The sequence continues at coordinate 47,265 of NZ_JBHVTL010000026.1, read as the reverse complement.
TCGAGGAACATGTCAAATCGGGAGTCCCACGGACCGTCGGAAGGACAAGCCTTGAACGCTCGGACCGGTCGCCCGGCCGCCACCCGCCGCGCCCGCACCGCCCCCGCCCGCCGGACGGCGGGCGCCGCGCTGGCGGTGGCCGCGCTGGTGACCCCGCTGCTGCTGGTCGGCACCGGCAGTGCCGCCGCCGACCCGGACCCGGGGCGCAAGGGCGCGAAGCTCGCCACCCGTTTGGCGCAGGAGAGCACCGCCGACGGCGCCCACGACACCCTGGAGGCGCTCCAGCGGATCGCCCGCCGCAACGGCGGCAACCGGGTGGCCGGCTCGGCCGGCCACGACCAGTCCGCCCGCTACGTCTACGAGCAGGCCCGCCGGGCCGGGCTCAAGGTGTCCAAGCAGGAGTTCGAGTACACGTTCTTCCAGGAGCTGTCCGAGCGGTTCTCGGTGGTCTCCCCGCAGGCCGAGGACATCGCGATCAAGGCGATGACCTACTCCGTCGGGGGCCCGGACGGCGGCCTGACCGCCGCGCTCGCGGTCGTCCCGGTGGACGCCACCACCGGCTGCGAGGCGGCCGACTACGCCGGTGGCGCCGTCACCGGCCGGATCGCGCTGATCCGGCGCGGCGGCTGCGGCTTCGCGGTCAAGCAGGCCGCGGCGGCGGACGCGGGCGCCCTCGGCGCGGTGATCTACAACAACGTCGAGGGGGACCTCAACGGCACCCTCGGCGAGCCCGACCTCGGCCGGATCCCGGTCGGCGGCATCTCCCAGGCCGCCGGACAGGCGCTCGCCGCCCGGGCGGCCGCCGGGCCGGTCACCGTGGCCCTGGACATCCGCACCCACATGGAGAAGCGCACCACCTGGAACGTGATCGCCGAGACCCGCGGCGGAGACCCGGCGAACACCGTCGTGATCGGCTCGCACCTCGACTCGGTGCTGGCCGGCCCCGGCATCAACGACAACGGCTCCGGCTCGGCCGGCATCCTGGAGGTCGCCAAGAACCTCGGCAACCGGCCGGTGAAGAACAAGGTCCGGTTCGCCTGGTGGTCCGCCGAGGAGTTCGGCCTGCGCGGCTCCGCGGCGTACGTGAAGTCGCTCTCCGAGGCCGAGCGGCAGAAGATCAAGCTCTACCTGAACTTCGACATGATCGCCTCGCCCAACTCGGCGCAGTTCGTCTACGACGGCGACGACTCCGACCACGTCGGCTCCGGCCCCGGCCCGGACGGCTCCGCCCAGCTGGAGCGGCACATCACCGACTACCTCGACCGCCGCGGCCTGCCGCACGAGGGCACCGACTTCACCGGCCGCTCCGACTACGGTCCGTTCATCGACGCGGGCATCCCGGCCGGCGGCACCGACACCGGCGCCGAGGTGATCAAGACCGCCGCCCAGGCCGCCACCTACGGCGGCACCGCCGGCCAGGCCTTCGACCCCTGCTACCACAAGGCCTGCGACGACCTGCGGAACCTGGACATGAGGGCCTTCGACGTCAACATCGACGTCATCGCGGACTCGGTGGGCACCTACGCCTGGGACCTCTCCTCGCTGCACGCCCCCGTCGCCGCGCAGCGCACCGAGGGCGGCACCCTCCAGGAGGGCCACGCGCACGGCACCGAGGCCTGACACGCCCCTCCGGGACACCCGGCCCGGCGCCCCGCACCGACCGTGCTCCGCACGGCGGACGGGGTGCCGGGCCGGCAACCCGGTCGGGGGTCCGACGGCGGGGGTCCGATGGGTGCGCCGGGCGGTGGCCTGACACCATGGCACCGAGATCACGACACCGTGACACCCTCGGAGGAGTCAGCACCATGAGCAGCACGCACTACGACGTCGTCGTCCTCGGCGCCGGCCCCGGCGGCTACACCGCGGCCGTCCGCTCCGCCCAGCTCGGCCTGAAGGTCGCCGTCGTCGAGTCGAAGTACTGGGGCGGCGTCTGCCTGAACGTCGGCTGCATCCCCTCCAAGGCGCTGCTGCGCAACGCCGAGCTCGCGCACATCGTCACCAAGGAGGCCAAGACCTTCGGCATCAAGGTCGAGGGCCAGGTCACCTTCGACTACAGCGAGGCGTTCAAGCGCAGCCGCACCGTCGCCGACGGCCGCGTCAAGGGCGTCCACTACCTGATGAAGAAGAACGGCATCACGGAGTACGACGGCCGCGGCACCTTCGTCGACGACCGCACCCTTCAGGTCGCCCTCAACGGCGGCGGCTTCGAGGTCGTCACCTTCGACCACTGCATCATCGCCGCCGGTGCCACCACCCGGCTGCTGCCCGGCACCAGCCTGAGCGACCGCGTGGTCACCTACGAGGAGCAGATCCTCACCGAGGAACTGCCCGGCAGCATCATCATCGCCGGCGCCGGCGCGATCGGCGTCGAGTTCGCCTACGTGCTGCACAACTACGGCGTGCAGGTCACCATCGTGGAGTTCCTCGACCGGATGGTGCCGCTGGAGGACGCCGAGGTCTCCGCCGAGCTGGCCAAGCAGTACCGCAAGCTCGGCATCCAGGTGCTCACCTCGACCCGGGTCGACTCGATCGACGACAAGGACCCGGCCGCCAAGGTCAAGGTCACCGTCACCGCCAAGGACGGGCAGCAGCAGGTCCTGGAGGCCGACAAGGTGCTCCAGGCGATCGGCTTCGCCCCGCGCGTGCACGGCTACGGCCTGGAGAACACCGGGGTCAAGCTGACCGAGCGCGGCGCCATCGCGGTCGACGGCCGCGGCCGGACCAACGTCCCGCACATCTTCGCCATCGGCGACGTCACCGCGAAGCTGATGCTGGCGCACGCCGCCGAGGCGATGGCCGTGATCGCCGCCGAGACCATCGGCGACGCGGAGACCATGGAGGTGGACTTCGCGATGATCCCGCGCGCCACCTACTGCCAGCCGCAGATCGCGAGCTTCGGCTACACCGAGGCGCAGGCCCGCGACCTCGGCCACGACGTGAAGGTCGCCAAGTTCCCGTTCACCGCCAACGGCAAGGCACACGGCCTCGGCCACCCGACCGGCTTCGTCAAGGTCATCTGCGACAACACCCACGGCGAGCTGCTCGGCGCCCACCTGATCGGGCCCGAGGTCACCGAGCTGCTGCCGGAGCTGACGCTGGCCCAGCAGTGGGACCTCACCGTGCACGAGGTCGCCCGCAACGTCCACGCCCACCCGACCCTGGGCGAGGCGGTCAAGGAGGCGATCCACGGTCTGGCCGGCCACATGATCAACATGTGAGCGCGCACCCTTCCGTCGCGCCGGGCCCGTCCGGCGGGGGACCGACCCCGCCGGACGGGCCCGTCCCGTCACCGTCCCACTCGCCGGTCCACGAACCGTCGCCCGGACTCGGCCTCCTCACCAACTGCCTTTGTCTGTAGCGGGTTTATTGCTCATCGTTGCCTGGGTACGGGCGCCTGACCCGTCCGGGGGCAGGCCCCGGAACACCGGGACGAGGGGGGAACTCCTACATGCGCACCCATCGAACGCGCCGGACCGGCGCCAGGGCGACGGCCCTGCTGGCCGCCGTCCTGCTGTTGCTGCTCGGCCTCCCGCAGGGCGCCGGGGCCGTGCAGGTCCGCGGCTACACCGGCTGGTCGGTCCTCATGTGCAAGGTCTCCGACAACACCTCCGAACCGCACACCGCCGCCTGGCTGCGGAACTTCTTCACCGACTCCGGCGCCGGCACCGGCGGCATGTACGACTACTTCAACAGCGTCTCGGCCGGCGCCGTGCAGATCCGCAACTCCAACACCGCCGGCTGGTACACCCTGCCCTACACCCTCGCCCAGGAGCAGGGCCGCGACCGCTGGACCCGCTTCCAGGACTGCGTCGCCGCCGCGCGCGCCGGCGGCTACACCGTCCCGGCCGGGCACCGCACCGTCGTCGTCACCAACGTCGGCATCGACTGGTGGGGCGCCAACGGCGCGGTCTACCTGGACGGCAGCGGCCTCGGCTCGGTCTCCGTCGCCCACGAGATGCTGCACGGCTACGGGCTCGGGCACTCCTTCTCCAACGACACCGGCTACCGCAACGCCCCGTGGTCGCAGCCGGGCGAGTACGACGACCCGTGGGACGAGATGAGCGCCGCCAACGTCTACAGCTCCGGCACCGGCGGCACCTACGGCAACGCCAAGCCGGCCGGCCTGGCCGCCTACCACCTCGACAAGCTCGGCTGGGTGGACCACAGCCGGGTGGCGGTCGCCCCGGCCGGCTGGAGCAGCTACACCCTCACGTCCTTCCAGAGCGACGACGGCACCCACCCGCAACTGCTGCGGGTGCCGATCGGAACCGACCCGTTCCACTACTACACCGTGGAGTTCACCCGGAAGCTCGGCTACTCCGCGGGCATCCCGAACGACGTCGTCCTGATCCACGAGATCGTCAACGGCACGCCCTACCTCCAGCGGACCCTGGACGGCGGCGCCCGGCTGCCCGTCACCTCGCTGAACGCCAACGGCGACTCGATCACGACCTCGGTCAACGGCGCCACCGCCAACGTCACCGTCTACTCGGCCACGTCGGCGGCCGTCTACGGGCCCAACACCTGTACCGCCGGCTACGTCTGGCGGGACGGCGACAACCGCGACTACACCTGCGTGACGCCGGCGACCCGCAGCCAGGCCGCCGCCGACAACGCGGCCCGCTTCAGCCGCTGGGTCTCCGGCCCCTACGGCCCGCACACCTGCGTCAACGGCTACGTGTGGCGCGAGGGCTGGCCGGGCGACGACGTCTGCGTGACCCCGGCGACCCGCAGCCAGGCCGCCGCCGACAACGCCGCCGCCCCCTCCCGCGTCCTGCACCCCTGACCGCCGGCCGGTGACCGCACCCGGCCCGCCCCGTGCGGGCCGGGTGCGGCAGGATGACCGGATGACCGACAGCACCCTCAACCTCTGGCGCCGGCGACTCGGCTCCGTCCCCGGCGAGGTCTGGGAGCGCACCGACCTGACGGTGCTCATCCTCGCCGAGACCGGCATCACCGAAGTCCCGCCCGCCATCGGCCGGTTGCGCCGGCTGCGCACCCTCGACCTCGGACACAACCGGATCGCCGGGGTGCCGGAGGAGATCGGCGATCTGGCGGGCCTCACCGACTTCCTCTACCTGCACGACAACGCGCTCACCGCGCTGCCCGACGCCCTCGGCCGGCTCACCGCGCTGCGCTACCTCAACATCGGCGAGAACCGGCTCGCCGAACTCCCCGACGCCCTCGGCGCGATGACCGCACTGGTGGAACTCCGCGCCCAGCACAACCGCCTCACCGCGCTGCCCGGCTCGCTCGGCGCCCTGCCCGCGCTGCGCGAACTCTGGCTGCGCGGCAACGCGTTGACCGCCCTGCCGGACTCCTTCGCGGGCCTCGCCGAACTGCGCGAGCTGGAACTGCGGGAGAACGCGCTGACCGAGGTGCCGGCGGCGCTGGCCGGGCTGCCGCGGCTGCGCCGGCTCGACCTGCGCGGCAACCGGATCACCGGGCTGCCGGACTGGCTGGCGGACCCGGCCGCGCTGCCCGCGCTGGAGAAGCTCGACCTGCGGTGGAACGCGGTGGAACCGGCCCCCGCGCTGCTGGCGGCGCTGGCGGCCCGCGGCTGCCACGTCCTGCACTGAGGCCGCTGCGGGCGGCGCGCGGCGCGCGGCGAAAACCGCTCGTCCGGCCGGGTGCTCCGGTGCTAGCGTCGTTCCCATGAAGCGCGCCGCAGCCGTCCTCACGACGACGCCGGAGAGAGTCCCGGCGCGCTGACTGCTGACCCAGTTCGAAGCCCCGGGGCGAGTGCCCCGGGGCTTCGCCGTACCGGTCCACTCGCCCGCCGACCCGAGTGGAGACCACCGCCATGAGCAGCAACCCCGCCGCATCCCGGGCCGTGCCCGCCCCGGCCCCCGCCGCCGACCACCGCCGGCTCGGCCGGGAACTCGGACTCTTCGGCACCGACCCGCTGATCGGCTCCGGCCTCCCGTACTGGCTGCCCGACGGCGCCGCGATCCGGCACGCCCTGGAGGAGTTCGTCCGCGGGCGCGAGCGGCGCGCCGGCTACCGCCACGTCTACTCGCCGGTGCTCGGCAAACGCGAGCTCTACAAGATCTCCGGCCACTGGCAGCACTACCACGAGGACATGTTCCCGCCGATGGACCTGGGCGCCGAGCAGGTCGTCCTGCGGCCCAGCCTCTGCCCGCACCACGCCCTGATCTACCGGTCGCGGGCCCGCAGCCACCGCGAACTCCCGCTGCGGATCGCCGAACTGGGCGGCATGTACCGCTCGGAGCCGTCCGGGGTGCTCGGCGGCCTGACCCGGGTGCGGGCCATCCAGCTCAACGACGCGCACGTCTTCTGCACCCCTGAACAGGCCGCCGACGAGGCGCTCGCCGCCCTGGAGCTGATCGGCGAGGCGCACCGCGCCCTCGGCATCCGCCCGGTGCGCCACCGGCTCTCGCTGCCGGGCGCGGGCGGCACGTACGTGGCCGACCCGGCGCTCTGGGAGCGGGCCACCGCGCTGCTGACCGGGGTGCTGGAGCGCTCCGGGGTGCCGTTCGAGGCGGCGGAGGGGGAGGCGGCCTTCTACGGACCGAAGATCGACGTCCAGATCGCCGACGCCGCCGGGCGCGAGTCCACCCTCTCCACCGTCCAGATCGACTTCCACCAGCCGGAGCGGTTCGGCCTGCGGTACACCGGCCCGGACGGCGCCGCGCACCGCCCGGTGATGGTGCACCGCAGCGTCATCGGCAGCGTCGAGCGGGTCGTCGCCCATCTGATCGAGCTGTACCGCGGGGCCTTCCCGGCCTGGCTGGCACCGACCCAGCTGGTGCTGCTGCCGCTGTCCGAGGGGGAGCGGGAGCGGGCCGAGCGGGTGCGCGGGCGCTGCCTCGACCTCGGACTGCGGGCCGAGGTCGCCGGACCCGAGCGGGGCAGCCTCGGCGCCCGGATCCGGGAGGCGAGGCTGGTCCCGTACCAGGCGGTCATCGGCCCCCGGGAGGCGGCGGACGACCTGCTGGCGCTGCGTCTGCGCGACGGCCGGCGCCCCGCCCCGCTGCCGGTGGCCGAGGCGCTGGCCCGGATCGGGGCGCTGGTGGACGCCTGCGCCCCGGAGCTGTGGGGCGACGCCCCCGGGGGCGGCCCGGGGCGTCAGTAGGACTGGAGCTCGATCAGCCGCCCCTCCGGGTCGCGCACGTGCGCGGTGCGCAGGCCCGGGCCCCACTCCGGGCGGTCGGCGGGTCCGGTGACGGGCCCGCCGCCGTGCCGCAGGCAGTGGGCGAGGGCCTGCTCGACGTCGCCGACCCGCAGGACCAGCATCGCCGTGTCCTGGGCGGCGGCCGGTGCGGTGGCCGGCGCGGTGGCCGGTACGGCGGGCAGCGCGGCGGTGCCGACGGCGGCGGCCAGCTGTCCGCGGTCGAACAGCGCGAGTGCGGTCCGGCCGTCGAGGTCCCAGGAGGCGTACGGGCCGCCGGGGGCGCCCTCGGCCGGCGCGACGCCGGTCAGCGGCGGCAGCACGGCGTCGTAGAAGGCGAAGCAGGCGGGGAAGTCGGCGACGAGCAGACGGTGGTACGGCGCGTCCATGGCGGGCGGGGCTCCCTCGGGGGAAACGGCGGGTCTCGATAATCGTGGGTCGCCACCCACTATAGGGTCGGACCCTAGACTTGTCCCATGGCTTCCGAGGAACCCGCGCCCACCGCCGCGTCCACCCCGCCGACGCTGCTGGACCTCAGCACCTACCTGCTCTCGCGCACCGGGAAGGCGGCCCGCGCCCGGCTGGCCGAGCGGCTCGCCCGCCGGGGGCTGCGGCTGTGGGACATGGCGGTGCTCGCCGCACTCGCCGACTTCGGGCCGCACGCGCAGCGCGACCTGGTGCGCCGGCTCGGGGTGGACCCCAGCGACATGGCCAAGGTCGCCGACGGGCTGGCCGCCGCCGGTTACGTCGAACGGGCCCGGGACACCGCCGACCGCCGGCGCGTCTCGGTCACCGTCACCGACGCCGGCCGCGCGCTGCTCGCCGAACTGCGCGCCGAGGCGCTCGCCGTCCAGGACGAGGTGCTCGCCCCGCTGAGTGCGGAGGAGCGCCAGGTGCTGCACGAGCTGCTCGGCCGCCTCCACGCGCGGCTCGCCGGAGCCCCGTGAGGGCCCGCCGCCCGGACGCTCAGCCGGACGCCGCGGGGCGGCGGGCGCCCGCGAACTCCCCGGCCCACCTGGGGATGCCGAACACGCCCTCCAGCCGGGCCACCAGGGTCCCGGTGCGCTCGGCGTGGACCATCGCGCCGTCGCCGGCCCAGATGCCGACGTGGTGCAGCGGGGCGTCGGGGCGGGAGAAGAACAGCAGGTCCCCGGGGAGCAGCGCGGACCGCTCCACCGGGGCGGAGCGGTGGTACTGGGCGACGGTGTAGTGGGCCAGCTCGACGGCGCCGGCGCTCGCCCGGTACCAGCAGTACAGCGACAGCCCGCTGCAGTCGTAGCCGACCGTGCGCTCGCCGAGGCACTGGCCGTCGAGGTAGCCGTTCTCCTCGTCGCAGAATCCGAGGCTCGCGCCCAGCCGGTCCCCGCCGCCCCAGGCGTACGGCACGCCGATCTGCCCGGCGGCCACCGCCGCGACCCGGCGGCCGAGCGCGGCCTGCGGGCCGCTGCCCCCGGGGCGGTCGGTGGCGGGGTCGGCAGCCGCGGGGGCCGCGGGGCCCGCGCCCAGGGCGGGGGCGAGACCGGCTCCCAGGGCGAGTCCCAGCATCCGGCGGCGGCCCCAGGTCCCGGTGCGGTGCGGAAGCGGCATGCGGACTCCCTCGGTCGTCGGCGAACCGGGCGAGCCACCAGGATCCCGGTCGGCGCGGGCGCCCCGCCATCACCCGCACCGGTGAATTCGCGGCCCGGCGGCCCGCGCCCCGCCGGGCCGCGGGCCGGAAATCGATTGACGCTGCCGCCGGAGGTTCCGACGATGGGGCGCGGCAGGACCGAACGATCATCCGGGAGGGACCCATGAGCAGTTCCGTCAGACTGGTCCGCAACAAGCGCCTCACCCAGGCCGTCGACTACGCCTACGCGGCCGCCGTCGACGCGCCCGTCCGTTCGCTCTGGCTGGCCGGGGCCTGTCCGCTGGACGCGGAGGGGCGCACGGTGGCGGTGGGCGACTACGTCGGCCAGGCCCATCAGGTGATGCGCAACCTGCTGACCGTCCTGGAGGACGAGGGCGCCGCGCTCACCGACCTGGTGCGCACCACGGTGTACGTCGCCTCCTCCCGGCAGGCGGACCTGGGGGCCGTCTGGAACGTCTACCGCGAGTACCTCGGCGAGCACGACGTGCCGAGCACCCTGCTCGGCGTCTCCGTGCTCGGGTACCACGACCAGCTCGTCGAGGTGGAGGCGGTTGCCGTGCTGGGCTGACGGGCGGCGCCGGGGCGAGGTCCGGGCCCGGCCACCCGCTCGGTATCCTCGGACACCGCGTGTGCACGGCCCTCGGCGCGGGAGCGCCACCGGGCGGGTGGGCGGCCCCGGGTAAGATACGGGCTGTTTGGTTTTGTTGCGGGTGTGCGGGCGGGGGTGGTCGTGGTGGCGCGACAGGAGCGGGCACTGCGGACGCGGCGGCTGATTCTGGAGGCCGCGGCCTCGGTGTTCGACGAGTGCGGCTACGAGCGGGCGACCATCGGCGAGGTCGTCGCCCGGGCCGGGGTGACCCGGGGCGCCGTCTACTTCCACTTCGCCTCCAAGCGCGACCTCGCGCAGGGCGTCATCGAGGGGCAGTTCGAGGCCGAGGCCGTGCCGGAGCGCTCGTGCAAGCTGCAGGAGTTCGTGGACACCGGGATGGTGGTCACCCACCTGGTGCCGATCGACCCGCTGGTCAGCGCCGGTGTGCGGCTCTCGGTGGACCAGGGGGCGGAGGGCCACCTGGGCTTCGACGCCGCACCGGGCTGGATCGCCCGGCTGGAGCGGCTGCTGATCCTGGCGGGCGGGCGGGGCGAGCTGCTGCCGCACGTGGTGCCGGCCGACACGGCCGGGCTGATGACGGCGTCCTGGGTGGGCGTGCAGCTCCAGTCGCAGCGGTTCACCGGCCGGGCCGACCTCGCGCAGCGGGTCGCCACCCTGTACCGCCACCTGATGCCGAGCATCGCCGTGCCCGGGGTGCTGGCCTGTCTCGACCTGGCCCCCGACCGCGGTGCGCGGGTCCACGCCGAGATGGTGGCCGCACGCGGCGCGGCGGAGGCGGACTTCGCGGCCGCCGACGCGCCCGGGGTGACCGGCGGGGCCGGCGCGCCCGGAGAATGATACGGCGCGTCCGGTTTTCCCGGCCGGGTCACCCACCGGTGTGCGACTGCGGAGCGTAGCCGCCGCCCGGTCGTCCCCGACGGCTCGTCAGCGGATCACCGGGAGCACCGGGTTGCCGGTCCGTCCGGCCGCCGCCTCGATGAACTCCACCGGATCGGCCACCTCCGCCAGCAGGATCCGGGTGGCCTCCAGCGCCGCCGACGGGGGCGGCGGGCCGCCGACCGCCGCCGTCAGGTCGAGCAGGTGGACGGTCGCCTCCATCACGGCCACCTCGACGAGCGCGTCGAGGGCGACGGTGGTCAGCAGCGGATGGCCGATCGCCGTGTCCGGCGACAGCTTCGCGATCCGGGCCAGCACCTGCGGTCCCTCCTCGGCGAACCGGGCGACCAGGGCCTGCGGGCCCACCGCCGCAGCCGTCTGCCGGGCGGTGTCCGCGATCAGTGCGGCCGCGGTGTGCGCCACCCCGCCGGGCCGGTTGTACGCCCGCAGCACGGCGGAGCCGCGTGCCACCGCGGGCGGCCCGTCGACCGCCGCGCCCTCCGCCCGGGCGAACAGCTCCGGTGTGGCGGCCACGTGCGCGTACAGGTCGCGCACCGTCCAGCCCGGCAGCCGGGTGCTCCGCTCCCACTGCCCGGCGTCGAAGCCCGCGCCGCGCTCCGCCCAGCTCCCCCACAGCTCGGCCAGCAGCCCCAGCCGGCCGTCCTTCTGACGCTCCATCGCCCCGCTCCTCCCGACGGTGTACGGACCACCGCCCACCGTAGAACACGCCCGCTCCGCGGCGGGCGGCGGGAGTCACCGCGGTGCGGGCCCCTCCAATGCGCGCAGGGCGTCCAGCACGTCCAGGCCGAGACCGGGCGCGGCGTCCTCCGGCAGGCTGACCGAGACCCGGGTGGCCAGGCCCGCGTACCGGCGGTGGATCTCCCGGGCGGCCTCCCCGACCGTGCCGGTGACGGCGAAGGTGTGGAGGACCCGGTCGTCGATCAGCGCGGCCATCTCGGGCCAGCGGCCGCGCAGCGACAGGCGGTGCAGTTCCTCGTGCAGGTCCTCCCAGCCGTGCTGCGCCAGCACCGAACGGTAGGCGGGCGTGGAGGCGTAGAAGGCCAGCCGTTCGCGGACGGCCGCCAGGTTGGCGCGCAGCTCCTCCTCGGTGTGCCCGGTCGCGGTGAGCACGCTGCCGACGACCTCGAAGGGCCGCCCGGTCCACGGCGCGCCCTCGGCCTCGGCCCGTCCGCGCTCCTCGGCGAGCGCCGGCAGCACCTGCCGGGTCAGGTAGTCCACGGAGGTGAACGGGTGGCTGAGGAAGCCGTCCGCCACCGCGCCCGCCGTGCGCACCATCAGCGGGCCGACGCCCGCCAGCAGGATCCTCGGCACCCCGGACGGGACCGGATCGGGGGAGAAGACCGGCGTCATCACCGTGTGGGCGTAGAAGTCGCCCCGGAAGCGCAGCCGTTCACCGGTCTGCCAGCTGTGCCAGATCGCCCGCACTGCGTGCACGTACTCGCGCATCCGCGCGGCGGGACGGTCCCAGGGCATCCCGAAACGCTTCTCGATGTGCGGTTTGACCTGGGAGCCGAGCCCGATGACGGCCCGTCCGCCGGAGGCCGCGTGCAGGCCCCACGCCTGGTAGGCGAGGGTCATCGGGGTCCGGGCGAGGGCGACGGCGACGCCGGTGGCCAGCTCGATGGAGCTGGTGCGGTCGGCCGCGCGGGCCAGCTGCAGGAACGGGTCGTAGGCGGTCTCGGAGACCACCAGCCGGTCCGCGCCGCGCCGTTCGGCCTGCTCGGCGGCGTCCAGGATGCCGGCCGGGTGCGCCGGGGCGAGCGCGTCGAGGAGGAGGGCGGGGGACTGCGGGCGGTCCATGGGACGGGCTCCTGGTGGGCGGCGGGGTCCGGCGGGGTCCGGCGGCGTCGAGCGTGCGTGCCGGGCGGGATCAGGGGCGGGGCCAGGGCCGGCCGTCGAGCCGCTCGATGCCGGTGTTGAAGCGCCGCAGGAACGCGGCGAAGGCTTTGATGTCCTCGGAGGCCCAGTCGGCCATCACCAGGCCGAGGGCGTGGGCGTGCGCCGCGCGGTCCTCGTCGAGCCGCCGGTCGCCCTCCTCGGTGATCCGGAACTTGCGGGCCAGTCCGCCCTGCGGGTCGGGGATCCGCTCGACCAGCCCGGCCCGGGTCATCGCGGCGGTCTGCCGGTTGAGGGTGGAGGCGTCCAGCCCGAAGGCGTCGCTGAGCTCGCCGATCGACATCGGGCCCTGCACCCGGATCCGGCTGAGCAGGATGTACGCGCTGCGGTCGAGTCCGCTGCCGTGCGGCCGGACGCCGGCCGAGCTCAGGTAGTGGTGCCGGCTGAGCACCATGTACTCGAACGCCACCTCGTCGGTGGGCCCGCCGGGCTCGCTGGGTCCGCTCATGACGTCGTCCTTCCCGTCCCTGGCTCCGGCGCCCCGACCTGCGGTGTTTGCGCACAGTATGGCAGGCGTGCGCGCGCCGGAGTCGATATGCATCATGCATATCATGTGTAGGATGCATATCCTTCGACCGTCGCACGTCCCCCAGGAGCCCCCGCCCATGGCCGCCGCCTCCCGCACCACCGCCCCGCGCACCACCGCCCCCGACCGGACCCGGGGCATCGTCGCCACCCTCGCCCTCACCGGCACGGTGGCCGCGATCATGCAGACCCTCGTCACCCCGCTGATCGGCGAGCTGCCGAAGATCCTCGGCACCTCCGCCTCCAACGCCTCCTGGGTGATCACCGCGACCCTGCTGTCGGCCGCCGTGTTCGTCCCGATCAGCGGCCGGCTCGGCGACCTGCTCGGCAAGCGCCGGATGCTGCTCGCCTGCTGCGCCCCGCTCCTGGTCGGCTCGGTGATCTGCGCGCTGACCTCCTCCGTCCTGCCGATGATCGTCGGGCGCGGACTGCAGGGCATGGGCATGGGGGTGGTCCCGCTCGGCATCAGCCTGCTGCGCGAAGTGCTGCCGCCCGAGCGGCTCGGCTCGGCGATCGCCCTGGTCAGCGCGTCGATGGGAATCGGCGGCGGCCTCGGCCTGCCCATCTCGGCGGCGGTCGCCCAGTACGCCAGCTGGCGCGCGCTGTTCTGGGGCGCGGCCGTCCTCACCGTGGCGATCGCCGCGATGATCCGCTTCCTGGTGCCCGCCCCCGCCACCGCCCCGGCCGGCGGCCGCTTTGACGCCGTCGGCGCGGCGGGCCTCGGCGCCGGACTGGTCTGCCTGCTGCTCCCGGTCTCCAAGGGCGGCGACTGGGGCTGGACCGACGGCACGACGCTCGGCCTGTTCACCGCCGCCGTCGTCCTGCTGCTGGCCTGGGGCGCGTGGGAGCTGCGCATCGCCGAACCGCTGGTCGACCTGCGGGTCACCGCCCGTCCCCGGGTGCTGCTGACCAACGTGGCGTCCGTGCTCGTCGGCTTCGGGATGTACGCGCAGGCGCTGATCATCCCGCAGCTGCTCCAGCTGCCCGAGGCCACCGGCTACGGCCTGGGCCGGTCGATGCTGGCGATGGGCCTGTGGATGGCGCCCTCCGGCCTGATGATGATGGTCGTCTCGCCGCTCGGCGGCAAGCTCTCGGCGGCGCGCGGGCCGAAGTTCACCCTGGTCGTCGGCGCCCTGGCGATCGCCGCCGGGTACGGACTGTCGATGCTGCTGATCGGCTCCACCTGGGGCGTGCTCATCGTGACGCTGGTCTGCAACGCCGGCGTGGGCCTCGCCTACGGCGCGATGCCGGCGCTGATCATGAGCGCCGTGCCGCTGTCCGAGACGGCCTCGGCCAACAGCTTCAACACCCTGATGCGCTCGCTCGGCACGTCGGTCTCCGCCGCCGTGGTCGGCGTGGTGCTCGCCCAGCTGACCACCACCACGGGCGGTCACGTCCTGCCCTCCGAGGCCGGCTTCCGGGTCGGCCTGCTGATCGGCTGCGGGGTGGCCCTGGTCGCCGCGGCGGTGGCCGCCACCATCCCGGTGCCGCCCGCCCAGGGCGCGCCGAGGACCACCGCCGGTACGCCGGAGCGGACCGCCGTGCGCGACGCCGCCTCCGCCTGACGGCCGGCCGGCTGCTCGCCCGCCCGCCCGCTCCTCGCCCCCGCCTGACCAGGCACGCCGCGCACCGCCGTCCCCGGACGGCGGTGCGCGAACGGGTGACGGGGCGGGGTGGTCTGCGTAGACTCGGGCGACTTGCGCCGGACGAGTCCAGGAGCCCTCACCATGACCTCGCCCTCCCCCTCTCCCAGCATCAGCGCCGGCGACACCTCCGTGCCGCTGCTGGAGCACACCATCGGTGCCGCGCTCGACCGCGCCGTCGCCGTCTTCCCCGACCGGGAGGCGCTGGTGGACCTCGCGAGCGGGCGGCGCTGGACCTACCGGGAGCTGGCGGCGGAGGTGGACCGGCTCGCGCTCGGGCTGCTCGGCCTCGGGGTGCGGACCGGGGACCGGGTCGGGATCTGGGCGCCGAACTGCCCGGAGTGGGTGTTCACCCAGTACGCCACCGCGCGGATCGGCGCGATCCTGGTGACCGTCAACCCCGGCTACCGCGCCCACGAGGTCGAGTACGTGCTGCGCCAGTCGGGGATCCGCACGATGGTGGCGGTGCCGAGCTTCAAGACCTCCGACTACGCGGCCATGCTCGCCGAGGCCGGCCCGCGCTGGCCCGGCCTGCGGGACGTGCTGCTGATCGGCTCGCCCGGATGGGCGGAGCTCGCCGCGGCGGGCGACGGCGGCGACCGCGGGCGGTTGGCCGCGATCGGGGCCGGGCTGGGCCCGGACGACCCGATCAACATCCAGTACACCTCCGGGACCACCGGCTTCCCCAAGGGCGCCACGCTCTCCCACCGCAACATCCTCAACAACGGGTACTTCGTCGGTGAGCTCTGCGGCTACACGGAGGCGGACCGGATCTGCGTTCCGGTGCCGTTCTACCACTGCTTCGGCATGGTCATGGGGAACCTCGCGGCGCTCTCGCACGGGGCCTGCGTGGTGATCCCCGCCCCGGCCTTCGAGCCCGTCGCCACCCTGCGGGCGGTGGCCGCCGAGCGCTGCACCTCGCTCTACGGCGTGCCGACCATGTTCATCGCCGAGCTCAACGACCCGGGCTTCGCGGAGCACGACCTGTCCAGCCTGCGCACCGGCATCATGGCCGGCTCGCCCTGCCCGACCGAGGTGATGAAGCAGGTCGTCGACCGGATGGGCATGCGGGACGTCTCGATCTGCTACGGCATGACCGAGACCTCCCCGGTCTCCACCCAGACCCGCGCCGAGGACCCGCTGGAGCGGCGGGTCTCCACCGTCGGCCGGGTCGGCCCGCACCTGGAGGTCAAGGTGGCCGACCCGCAGAGCGGCGGGACCGTGCCGCGCGGCACGCCCGGCGAACTGTGCACCCGGGGCTACTCGGTGATGCTCGGTTACTGGGACCAGCCCGACCGCACCGCCGAGGCGGTCGACGCCGACGGCTGGATGCACACCGGCGACCTCGCGGTGATGGACGAGGAGGGCTACCTCACCATCACCGGCCGGCTCAAGGACATGGTGATCCGCGGTGGCGAGAACATCTACCCGCGCGAGATCGAGGAGTTCCTGTACACCCATCCGGACGTCCAGGACGTCCAGGTCATCGGGGTGCCCGACGCCAAGTACGGCGAGGAGCTGATGGCCTGGGTCCGGCTGCGGCCCGGCGCGCCCGAGCTGACCGCCGAGGCGCTGCGCGCGTACTGCGCCGGCCGGATCGCCCACTACAAGGTGCCGCGCTACGTGCACCTGGTGGACGAGTTCCCGATGACGGTCACCGGGAAGATCCGCAAGGTGGAGATGCGGGAGCGGGCCGTCGGACTGCTCGGGCTGGACGGCGCGGCGGGCACCGAGCACGCCTGATCCCCCGGCCCGCCCCGCCGGCCCGCCCTCGCCCGCCTGCCGGCGCGCCTGGCCCCGGGAGCCGGGATCGGGAACGAACCGACGGGCCGGTGCACGGCCTCCGGATCTGCGGCCGCTCGGCGGCCCGATCGGTGCCACGCCGTCCGGTGATCCGGCCGTGTCCCAGGACGCGGACAACCGGCTGCACGTCTTCGTCCCCTGCACCGACGAGACCGTCCGGCACATCTGGCAGCTCTCCGGCGGAGGATGGTCCGACTGGGCCTCGCTCGGAGCACCATGAGCACCGGGGCACCCCGGGCAGGGGGTGCCCCGAGCGGGTCAGGGCCCCGGGCGCGGCCGGGCGCGTGTGCCCGGCCGCGTCCGGGGCGGCGGCCGCGCGGCCGGACGGTCAGAGCGCGGCGACCTCGGCCCGCAGGGCGGGCAGGGTGGCGTACATCGTGCCGCCGGGGCAGTCGGTGGCCAGCCAGTCGCGGTGGCCGCTGATCAGGTCGACCGGCTTGGTCACGCCGTTGACCGGGTTGACGAAGGTGACGTGGGCCTGCGGGTCGAGCCCGTGGGTGCGGGTCAGCAGCGCGAGCACCAGGGCGAGCGAGTGGCGGGCCGCGGCGGTCGGCTCCTGGCCGGTCAGGGTGCCCAGCAGGGCGACGCCGAGGTTGCCGGAGTTGAAGCCGGAGGTGTGGAAGGCGGTGACCACGTTGCCGGCGGCGTCGTGCGCCGGCAGGCCGTCGTCGCCGGACCAGCGGCCCTCGTAGATCCGGCCCGCCTCGTCGATCAGGAAGTGGTAGCCGATGTCGCCCCAGTCCTGGGTGACGGCGTGGTACTCGTAGATCGCCCGCACGGTGGCGGCCGGGTCGGCGTCCGCGTTCGGGGTGTCGGTGTGGTGCACCGTCAGGGTCTGCAGCGGGTAGTACTTGGCGGGGGAGTTCTCCACGCCGTTCTTGAAGCGCTTGGACTCGTCGGCGCCCCACGCGGCACGGCTGAGGTACTCGACGCCGCAGAAGGTGACCGGCGCGGTCGGGGAGAGCGCGGCGGTGCGGGCCGGGCCCCGGGTGGTGTCCAGGGCGGTGGAGCGCAGGTTGGCCGCACCGTCGGGCAGCCGCAGCTCGTAGCCGGTGGCGCCGCCCGCCGGGACGAGGACGGCCGCGCCCGCGGCGGCACCGCCGGCCGGCCCGCCCGGCAGGTCGGGCCCGCCCGCGCAGCCCGCGGTGAGCGGCTGCCAGGCGCCGGGGCCGGTGCCCTCGTGGTGCAGGCGGATCGCGCCGCCGCGCCGGGGACCGTCCCAGCTGACGCCGACGTAGTGGATCGGGAAGTCGGTGCGCGCCGCGGCGGCCGCGCGCCCGGCCGCGGAGCGCGACCGGGTGGCCGGCACGGTGACCGTGCGGGCGCCCGGGCCGGCCGGCGCCGGGGCGGCGGGGGCGGTGGGCGTGGCGGGGGCGGGGGCGGCCGGAGCGGCGGCGTGCGCGGCCGGCGCGGCGGCGAGTGCGGCGGCCGTGGCGCCGATGGCGGTCACCAGGGTGCGGCGGCTGACGGCGGAGCTGGGCTCGGTCATCGGGATCCTGCTCTCGGTGCGTGAGGGGAACGCGGTCTGACTGCTCGGAAGACGATCATGAATGTAGCGAAGCGATCGTCCCCGGCGGCACGTCCGCCGGACGCCTCTGCCCGAACGGGCACCCGCCGTCCGTCACTCCAGGAACCGCAGCGCCTCCGCCGCCCGCGCACCCACCGGGGCGGCGGCCCGTGCCAGTTCACCGAGGTACAGGCAGACGTCCGCCCGCGCCGCCCGCGCGCCGGGCACCGCCAGGAAGGCCCGCACCAGCTCCTGCGGCCCGCCCTCCCCGGCGACCAGCCCGTACAGCAGTTTGCGCACCCCCGGCTCGAAGAGGTCCCGAGGATCCTCGTACGGGCATTCCAGGAACGCCTCCCAGGCCTCCGCCGCGGCCGCCGGGCCCTCCGTCAGCAACCGCAGCACCGCCACCTCCACCAGCACCGTCGAGGACGCCGCCACCTCCGGCGCCAGCCCCTCCAGCACCTCCCGGGCGTCCGCGAACCGCCCGTCGTGCCGGTACGCCGCCGCCAGGGCGCACCGCACCGCGACGTCCGCCGGGTCCCGGGCCAGCACGGCCTCCAGGTCCGCCACCGCCTGCGCCGTCCGCCCCGCCTGCCGGTGCGCCTGACCGCGCTCGGCGAGCGCCCACGCGTAGTCCGGGTTCTGCGCCAGGGCGGCCGTGAGGTCCGCGACCGCCGCCTCCACCTCGCCCGCCTGCCGGCGCGCCTGGCCCCGGGAGCCCAGCGCCCAGGCGTCGTCCGGTTCGAGCACGAGCGCGGCCGACAGATCGGCGACCGCCTCCTCCAGGTCCCCCGCCAGCCGGTGCGCCTCGCCGCGCAGCGCCAGCGCCCAGGCGTACTCCGGGTCGATCGCGAGGACGGCGGTCAGATCCGCGATCGCGTCGTCCAGCCGGCCGGCCTGCCGGTGCGCCTGGCCGCGCGCCCGCAGCGCCCACACGTCCACCGGGTCCAGGAGCAGCGCCGCCGACAGGTCCGCGACGGCCTCGTCCAGCCGGCCCGCCTGCCGGTGCGCCTCGCCGCGCTCGGCGAGCGCCCAGGCGTACTCGGGGTCCAGGGCGAGCGCCGCGGTGAAGTCCGCGACGGCCTCGTCCAGCCGGCCCGCCTGCCGGTGCGCCTCGCCGCGCTCGCCGACGGCCCAGGCGTACTCGGGGTTCAGCGCGAGCGCCGCGGTGAAGTCCGCGACGGCCTCGTCGAACCGTCCGGCCTGGCGGTGCGCCTGGGCGCGCGAGCCGAGCGCCCAGGCGTTCTCCGGGTTGAGCGCCACCGCGGCCGTGAAGTCGGCCACCGCCTCCTCCGGCCGGCCCGCCAGCCGGTGCGCCTCGCCCCGCTCGGCGAGCGCCCAGGCGTTGTCCGGGCCGAGCGTCAGCGCCGCGGTCAGGTCGGCGACCGCCTCGTCCAGCCGGCCGGTCTGCCGGTGGGCCTGGCCCCGGGAGCTCAACGCCCAGGCGTCGCCCGGGTCCAGTGCGAGCGCCGCGGTGAAGTCGGCGACCGCCTCGGCCGGCCGGCCCGCCATCCGGAACGCCTCGCCGCGCTGGGTGAGCGCCCAGGCGTACTCGGGGTCGAGCAGGATGGCGGCGGTGAGGTCGGCGACCGCCTCCTCCAGCCGCCCGGCCAGCCGGTGTGCCTGGCCGCGCGAGCCCAGCGCCCAGGCGTCGTCGGGGTCCAGCGCGAGCGCGGCGGTGAAGTCGGCCATCGCCTCCTCGGCCAGCCCCGCCAGCTGCCGGGCCTCACCGCGCCGGGACAGCGCCCAGGCGTACTCGGGGTCGAGGGCCAGTGCGGCGGTGAAGTCGGCCAGCGCGCGCTCGTGGTGGCCGTGCCAGTTGAGCACGCGTCCGCGGTAGGCGAGGGCCTGCGGCAGGTCGGGGGCGATCGCGACGGCCTGGTCGAGATCGGCGAGCGCGTCGTCGTCGCGGTCCTCGACGAAGTACTGGTAGCCGCGGTGGGTGAGCGCCCAGGCCCGGACCCGGGTGGGCAGCCCCGGCCCGGCGAGGGCGTCGAGCGTCTCCAGGACCGGCTGCTCGCCACCGGCGGCCGTGTGGATCCGGCGGGCCCAGCGGACCAGCTCGGCGTCGTCGCTGTCCTGCGCGGCCTGGCTGAGCATCTCCGCCCACGGGGCCAGCGTGTCCGGCGCGTCCCCGGCGGTGCGCGCGGTGTGCTCCAGCGCCACCGCCAGATGGGCCAGCGGGTCCGCGCAGAGCAGGTGGTAGAGCTCGTTCAGCAGCGGGCGGCGCCAGCGCGGATCGGCGCCGCGCCGGGCCGCCGGCAGGTACTGCTCGACCGCCGTGCGCGCGGCGGCGTGGTGCTCGGCGAGCCGGGTGTGCGCGGCCGTCCACTCCCGGGGGGTGTGGATCCGGCGCCGGCGCACCATGCTGGTGCGGACCACGGCGTGGTACTGCAGGAAGTCGCCGCGCCCGGTCACGAACGGCTGCGCCGACAGCCAGGCCCAGGCGGCCGGTTCGGCGTCCGGCACGGCGCAGGCGAAGAGGTCCTGGTTGAGCTGCAGCGGGAGCGCCGCCGCCAGCACGGTCTCCCGGCGCTCCTGCTCGGGGATCCACTGCAGGAAGCGCACCACCGCCTGGTCGACCATGTCCGCGCCGACGTCGGCGACCTCCTCCACCGCGCCGGGGTCGGCGGCCGCCAGCAGCGCGACCAGCAGCGGCAGCCGCATCGACATCCGCAGCACCGCGTCGACCACCAGCGGGTCGGTCACCCCCCGGGCCGCCATCAGGTCGCGGGCCTCCTGCTCGGTGAACACCTCCAGCGGCACGTCCACCAGGACCGGCCGCCACGGCGCCCACTCGCGTTCGGCCAGTTCGTCCCGGCCGGCCAGCACGAAGACCACCTCCAGCGGCAGCGGGCCGAACGCATCGTCGAGGGTCTCCCGCAGCCAGCCGTCGAGGTAGCGGCCGGTCAGCTCCCAGGTGTCCAGGAACAGCACGACCCACGGCCGCCGCCCCTGCCTCCGGTCCCGGTCGCGGTCGCAGAGCCGGGCGAGTTCGGCGACGAAGGCGCGGCTGAGCGCCGACTCCTCGACGTCCCCGCCGCGCCGGCGCTGGCGCACCCCGGCGATCAGCCGCTCGGCGCCCTGGGCCACGGCGTCCGGGTTGGCCATCGCCGCGACCACCCCCGCGCCCGGCAGCACCGAGGCCGCCCCGAGCGCCGCCTGGGCCGCCATCCGGGTCGGCAGCGAGGCGCCCTCCCCGCCGGGCGGCTGCTCCGGCTCGCGGTCCGCGGCGGCCTGCAGCGAGCGTCGGTACTGCTCCACCGCCTTGTCGAACTCCCGCAGCGGGCCCGCCTGTTCGGCGAGCTGGCGGGCGAGCGCGGTGAGCGCCGTCTCGACGCCGTGCACATCGGTCTCGTCGACCAGCGCGGTGAGCGCCCCGGCCCGCCGCGCCGCCTCGCGCCACTGGGCGAGCAGGGTGGACTTGCCGACCCCGCCCACTCCGCGCACATGGAACAGGAAGTCCGCCGGGTCCGGCCCGGAGTCGGGATCCGGGTCCCGGGCGAGGTTGTCGACGAACAGCGCCAGCTGGGCTCTGCGGCCGATGAACTGCGCACCGGTGCGCTGACGCACCGCCTCCGCACGCGACAGACGCCTCCGTGCCTGTGCCATGCCACCCCCTGCCGCTCCACCCGGCGGGTCGCCGACCACGTGTCCGGTGCCGCCGGTGCCGCTGTCGTGAGGACGACCGTAGTGAATCGGCCCCGGGGTTGTCCCGCTTTCGGCCGTCTGTCGTGCGCGACGGGACGGCAGCGGCGCACGGGGGGTTCACCCGGCGGGCGTAACTTCGCGCCCGTTCACCCGCGTCGGCGTCGCGAATGCGCCCGGTGCCCCGCGTTCGTGTGCAAACGTGTGTGCCGCCCGGCCGTCCCGCGCGGCGGCCGGTGCAGCCTGCTGACCTTCCATCAAGGAGTACCTGAATGTCGGTTCGTGGAACGCTCCGCAAGTTCGCCGTGATCGCCACCGTCGCCGCCGCGGCCGCCGTGCTCGCGCCGACCGCCGCGGTGGCGCACGGTTCGGGCGGCGAGCAGCCCTCCTCCTCGTCGGCGGCTCTCCTGGCCGGCAACGCCGCCGTGGGCCTGGTCGGCCCGCGCTTCAGCTGGCTGGAGGCCTTCGAGAGCACCAACGGCTGACCCGTCCGCCCCGCGCCCCGGAGCCCCCGGCTCCGGGGCGTTCGCGCGTCCGCCCCCGGGCCGGTCGCCGCGCGGTCCGTTCACCGGGGACGGTGCGCCGTCGGGCCGCCCGGACCGGCCCCGCCGCCCACCTGCCAGGTGCGGCCGTCGGCCGTGGCGCCGCGCAGGCCGTCCAGGGTGCCGGGACCGGCGAGCGCGAGGGCGAGGGCGCTGCCGGTGGCGGCGAAGCCGACGGTCCGGGAGGGGTCCCAGTCGGTGCTGAGCCGCAGCCGCCGGCTCATCCCCGCCCAGCCGCGCGGCCCGGCGGCCACCACCCAGGCGTCCGGCGCGGGGGCGGCGAACCGGCGGGCCTGGCGCAGCCAGGAGGCGGCCTCCTCGGGCCAGTCGACGACGGCCGCCACGGTCCCTCCGGAGGCCTCCCGGCGGGCGGCGAAAGCGCCGGCGGCGGCGACCGAGGCCGGGTCGCGGCCGTGCCCGATCACCACCACTGCGTGCCGGGGCAACAGCCCCTCCAGCGCGGCGAGTTCGGCCTCGGTGTGCGGCTCGACCGGCTCGGCCGGGTCGGCGCAGAGGTCGACGCCGAGGTCGAAATCGAGGCCGGCGCCGGTGGCGGCGCGGCGGATCTCAGGCGGCATCGTGGAACACCAGGCCGAGCGTGCGGCGCAGCCCCGAGCGCACGGTGCTGACGCCGTGCCGGACGGGCGCCGCCGACCAGCCGCGCGCCGAGCGCACGGGGCGGTCGCGGGTGGTGAAGACCAGCCCGCGGCCTTGGGGGAGGGCGACGGAGGTCCCGCGCGACTGGGCGCGCATCCGCTGCTCGACGGTCAGGAACTCGCCGCCGGTGTAATCGGCCCCCGGCACGTCGAGGCCGATGACCACCTGGAGCGGGAACACCAGGGGGCCGTAGAGGTCGCGGTGGAGGGCGTTCCAGTCGCCGGCCCGGTAGCGCAGCAGGATCGGGGTGGGCCTGTTCTGCCCGGCGGCGTGGCACTGCTCCAGCCATTCGGCGAGGCCGTCCGGCCACGGCGCGGGCCGGCGGAGCTTGGCCGCCCAGTCCCGGGCGACCGGCAGCAGCCGCGGGTAGAGCGCCTCGCGGAGGGCCGCGACCGGGGCCGGGAACGGCTCGCGGAAGTAGCGGTACTGCCCGGAGCCGAACCGGTGGCGCGCCATGTCGACGGTGCTGCGGAAGCGTTCCACCTCGTCGTAGAGCCCGGCCAGCTCCGCGCACTCGGCGGGGTCGAGCAGGCTGGGCGTCAGGGCGCTCCCGTGCTCCCCGAGTTCCTCGGCGAGCGCCGCCCAGCCGGCCCCGCCGACCCGCTGCGCGAAGGTCTGCGCGGAGGTCTCCGCGGGAGTCCCCCCAGGGGTTTCGGTCATCGTTCGCACGCTCACGTCCGCTCTCCGGTCACTCGTCCCAGCTGTCCCACGCCTTCCACTCTGCGCCGCCGGCCGGGCCCGGGGCTGGCGGGAATCCGCCCTCGCGTTCTGCCCTCGCGTTCCGCCCTCGCGTTCCGCCCGGTCGGCGGCCGTGGGATCCTCGGGGCCGTGATCGAGTCATGGGTGGCGCAGGGCGGCGGTGACGGCGGCGGCACGGCCCCGGTCCGGTCCGGGGCGGTCGCGGGGATGCTGCGGTCGCGGATCGAGGCCGGGTGCCTGGAGACGTGGCTGACCAGCTCGGCGGGCCGCTCGCTGGGTGTGGTGACCAACACCGAGCGGGCGATGGTGGTGCTGCTGGAGGGAGAGGGCGACCCGGGCGAACACGCCGTGGACCCCTCGGCCGACGGCGAGAGCGACGGATTCGTGCTCGCCAACGGCCAGTGCGACGAGTACCCCGACCAGGAGACGGTCCCGCTCGCCGAGGCGCTGCGGATCGTCGAGCACATCGTGACCGCCGGCTCCTGGCCCCCGGACGCCGCATGGGTGGCCGACCGCTGAGCGGCGCCGCCGGGCCGCTCCACCTCCGCCCTGGCAGGATGACGGGCATGGAACACGTGCTTGGCATCGGCGGGTACTTCCTGCGCGCGGCCGACCCCGCGGCCCTGACGGCCTGGTACCGCGACTGCCTCGGCCTGGACATCGACGACCACGGCCGGTGGCAGCCGGACGCGGGGCCGACGGTCTTCGCGGCCTTCGACGCCGGGACGGACTACTTCGGCTCCCGCGACCAGCAGACCATGCTCAACCTCCGGGTCCGCGACCTGGACGCGATGCTCGCGCAGCTGCGGGCGAAGGGCGCGGAGGTGGCCGAGGAGACGCAGGACATGGCCGGGGTCGGCCGGTTCGGCTGGGTCACCGATCCCGAGGGCCGCCGCATCGAGCTCTGGCAGCCGGCCTGACCGGACGGCCGGGCGCCGCCCGTCGCCCCCGCGTGGCGGGCGGTCAGGCGCCGGCGAGGGGGACGGTCGCCACCGGGGTCCAGGAGAGCTCCCAGGCGGTCTCCCGGCCGGGGCGGGGGCGCAGCCGGAACCGTACGTCGAGCAGTTCGACGGCGCGCACGCGGACGGGGGCGTGGCTGGGGGAGATCCGGCGGAAGGCCGTCTGCAGGGCGTCGGAGGAGCCCTCGGTCCACGCGTAGCCGAGCGAGATGTGCGGGCGGCCGCCGTCGTGCCGCAGCGCGCCGGGGCCGCGGGTGCGGCGGATGGCGTCGCGGACCCGCTCGCGCAGGTCCACCAGGGCGTCGTCGGGGGAGAGGTCCAGGAAGGCCCCGCCGAGGCCGGCGATCGGCGAGCCGGCCATCACTTCGAACGGGCCGGTGGCGGCGAGGTGTTCGCGCAGGGCCGTGACGAGGTCGTCGCGCTCCTCGGCGGTGATCCGGTCGGCGGTGGTGTCGGCGATCATGTCGAGGGTGCAGTGCAGGGTGTCGTCGTCCAGCCGGGTGATCGGGAAGGGGCGCATCGCGGCGCGGCACTCGCCGACCAGGCCCGCCAGCCGGAGGTCGGTTCGCAGGTCGGGAACGGCGTAGACGTGCAGGGCGCGGGCGCCGTCGGTCCACGGCGCGCCCTGGAACTTCGGAACGAACTTCTCCACGGTCGTCTCCTCCGTCGTACGGCGGGCGAAACCGGCGGGTCGGCTCCGGGCCGTCGGTGTCCTGGAAGGACGGTAGCCGTGGGGAGGCGGGACCAGAAGGGCGCCCGGCGGAGCGCGGGGGGCGGTCAGTGGAAGGTGAAGGAGGGCGTCGCGGGATCGGCGCGGGCGGCGAGGTGGACGGGCCAGGCGAGGGCGAGGTCCTGCCAGGGCAGGCCGACCGGGGCGAAGACGGTGGGACGGTCGTCGGGGCGGGCCGGGGCGGTGCCGCGCAGGATGTCGCCGAGCGGGGTGGCGAGCTCCGGGTCGGGGCCGGCGCCGTGCAGGACGCCGGAGGCGGCGGCGAGCGCGAGGTCGTCCACGACGAGGCGGCCGGCGCGCAGCAGGGCGGGGGAGAGCTCGGTCTTGCCGGGTTCGTCGAAGCCGAGGCTGGTGAGGTGGAGACCGGGCCGCAGCACGTCGGCGTCGAGCAGCGGCTCGCGCGACCAGGTGGCGAGGAGGACGATGTCGGCGGCCTCGACGGCGGCGCGTGCGGTGGGCACGGGCCGCCCGACGGCCGCGGCGCGCTCCGGGTCGAGGTCGTAGGCGTACACCTCGTCGATCGGCCGCAGGGTGCGCAGGGCCCGCAGCGCGGTCCGGTTCTGGGCGCCGGCGCCGATGACGGCGACCGTCGTCGCGTGGTCCGGGGCGAGTGCGTGGGTGGCCAGGGCGGCGGCCAGCCCGGTCCGCCAGGCGGTGACGGAGGCGGAGTCGAGCAGCGCGAGCAGTTCGCCGTCGGCCAGGGCGTGCAGGCAGACGATCCCGCGCAGGGCGGGGGTGGCGGCCGGGAACTTGGCGTTGACCTTCACGGTGTACGCGGGCACGTCGGGGAGCAGCCCGGGAACGAGGCACATGGCGGTTCCGGGGCCGGGCAGCCGGGCGCCCACCCGTTGGGCGGCCGGGAGCCGGTCGGCCGTGCGGAAGCCCGCTTCGAGCGCCGCGAGCACGGTCGGGATGTCCAGGGCGGCTTCCACGGCCGCGCGCGAGAGCAACTGGGTCACGGGGATCAGTCTCCTCCCGGAGCCGGAGCCGGCGACGACGGGGCGGCGGATGCAGAACGGGGGCGGCACCCGTCACACGGTTGCCGCCCCCGGGGTTCGGAGCGCCGGGCCCGAATCGAACGAACTCTTCCCGCTGAAAGCGGGCGTGCTGCCAATGCACCACCGACGCCTGGCCGAAGGGGCTTGCCGCCGCCTGCGCGGCCCGCCCTCTCGACGGGGAAGAAACTACCAACAGATGATCAGAAACCGAAATCACCGGATCGGGCCGGGAACAGCCGGCCCGGACGCGGCCCGCCCCGGAGGTGGAGCCGGCGGAGGAAGGCGAGCACCCCGGGGGTGCCGACGGCCCAGGCACGGGACTCCGCGCCGGGGTCGCCGCCGGGCAGCAGCGGGCGGCCCGGGGGCCCGCCGGCCCGGGCCAGGATCAGGCCCGCGACCTCCTCGGCGGCCCGCCAGTGGCGTTCCTCCCCGGTGGCCGCGGCCAGGTCGGCCAGCAGCTCGCCGACGCCCGCGAGGCCGCAGCACTGGCCGGTCATGCCCATCCTCGGCGCGAGCGCGCGGCAGGCGGCCGCCGCCTCGGCGGCGCGGGCGAGCAGCGCCGGTTCGCGGTACTGGCGGGCGGCCTGGACGAGGACGCCGCCGATGCCGGCGAGCCCGCGGCACCAGGAGCCGTAGCGCCGGGTCGCCCCGGGGGCGCGGGCGGCCGCCGCGAGCCGGGGGACGTCCGCGGCGAGGCCGTCGACCAGGCGCCGGGCGGCCTCCGGGTGGCCGCCGGGCAGGGCGAGGAGGAAGTGCGCCAGACCGGCCCGGCCGTGGGCGAACCCCTCCACGAGCGCCGCCGTCGCCGGGTTGGGGTCCTCCCGGGGGTCGGTGGGGCGGCCGTCGGTCAGCCGCCGGGCGCACTCGGCGGCGACCACCAGGTGCTGTGCGGCCTCCTGCGGGCGGCCGTCGGCGCGGGCCGAGCGGGCCAGCAGGAGCCGCGCGGTGCCGATCCCGGCGGCGCCGGAGATCTGGTCGGCCGGGAGGTCCTCGCCGGGCACCCCGCCCTCGGCGGCGGGCCGTTCGGTGCCGAGCAGACGGGCCGCGTGCGCGAGGAACAGGTCGACGCCGGCCCGGCCGTCGTACAGTCCCGGGCCGAGGCGGTCGAGGGCCGGGTGGGCGGCGGTCCACCGGGCGAGCGCGGCGGCCGCCGCGCGGACCTCCGGCCGGTCGGGGTGCTGGAGCAGCTCCAGGCCGAGGCCGGCGGCGCCGTCGTAGAACGACAGCAGGGTGCGCGGCTGCCCGCCCCGGGGATCGGTCTCGACCAGCTCGTGGGCCATCCGGACGCAGCGGCCGAGGGTGTGCCGGACGGTCTCGGCGAGCAGGTCGCCGGTCACCGCCGTCGGCCTCCGGGACGGTCCGGCGGGGCGGATGGGGGCGTCGTCCCGCAGCCGGGCGGCGGCCGAGGCCCGCTCCCCGGCGTCGGGGCCCAGCAGCCCGGCCACCACCGTCACCACGGCGTCCGCCATCGTGCCCGGCGCCGCGCCCGGCGCCGCCGCGGGTCCGTACGCGGGCAGCGCGCCGGCCAGGCAGGCGAGGGTGCGTTCGCGGTTGACGGCCGGGTCGGGGTCGATCACCACCGGGTCGAGCCCGGTGGCGGCCCAGTGCAGGGTGGCGCCGAGCGCGTAGTAGTCGTCGGCGGGCCGCGCCGTGCCCGCGCCCGCGCCCGCGCCGGGCAGGCCGTAGCCCCGGGTGGCGCCCTCGGGCCGTTCGCCGGCGAGGGAGCTGACGCCGAAGTCGACCAGCGAGCAGCCGACCGGGCCGTCGAGCACCACATTGGCCGGTTTGAGGTCGCACACCACCACGCCCCGCGCGTGCACCGCGTCCAGGACGGTCAGCAGGCCGCGCGCCAGCGCCCACCAGTCCCGGCCGTCCGTGCCGCCGGCCGGGTGGTACGGGCCCGCGGCGAGGACGTCGCGGCGCAGGTCACGAGGCCCGCGGGTGGTGCTCACCAGGTACTCGTCCTCGCCGTGCCGGAAGTAGTCGACCAGCTGCGGCACCCCGGGCACCCCGTCGAGCGCGGCCAGCACCCGCCGTTCGTGCCGGAGCCGGCCGCGCGCGTCGGTGCCGGACGCGTCCTCGGCGACGAAGGCGCGGGCCTGCTTCACCACCACCGCCCGCCCGGTGGCGAGTTCGACGGCGCGGTAGACGTGCCCGTTCGGCGAGCGGGTGATCCCGGCGGTGATCCGGTAGCGGCCGTCGCCGACCCGGGTGCTCGCCTCCGGCCGCGCGGCGCGGGCGGCGAACGGGTCCGCCGCCCACGGCGGTTGGCGGTAGGCCTCGCCGGCCAGTCCGGGGAAGGCCTCCCCGTCGGGGCCGGTCATCACGAGGTCCGGGTCCTCGTCGGTGACCCGGAAGGGCCCGTAGCGGTAGTAGACCGGGGCGTCCGCCCGCAGCCGCCGGTCGCTGACCACCCGGGGGCCGGGGCGGCCCGCCAGCACCTCGGCCAGCTCGGCCGCCAGCGCCTCGATCCCGCCCGGCGCCGGGTAGACCGTCACCGCCTTGCCGACGGCCGCGGCGCCGCGAAGCCCGGAGTTGAGCCGCCCCAGAACGGCGGCGTCGGCGGCGAACTTGGCGTCGCAGCGGTGGCGGAGCAGGACGGGGAGCACCAGGTCGACCAGGTCCGCCAGGTGCTCGGGCCGGCCGGAGAGGTGGAGCTTCCAGCCGTGGGCGAGGGCGGGCATCCGCGGGTCGTGCAGGTACAGCCAGCCGTCGCCGGCGTGCAGGCGGCGCTGTGCGCCGGCCGCTGTCGCTTTGCCCAGGTGGGCCGCGATCCGTGCCCGCAGCTCCCCGGCCGCCCCGCCACCGGACCCGCCCGCTGCCACCATCGTCGAGCCCCCTCGCGTGATCCGAACCGCGTGCCCCGAACCCCGTGCCCCGTTCCGCGTGCCCCGTTCCGCGTGCCCCGTTCCGCGTGCCCCGTTCCGCGTGCCCCGTTCCGCGTGCCCCGCCGCCGGTTCCCCCGGCCCGGCAGCGGTGTGACCGCCGCGCGGTCGCCCGCCCGGCGGTCACCGTCCTACGCGGCGCGCTCGGGGGTCAGTAGTCGAGCCCGCACTCGAAACGGGTGGGGACGTAGGTGACCCACGGGTCGGCGAGACACGCCACCGGGGCGAGGTCCGCGTCGAACTCGTCCTCGAAGGCGATGGTCTCCTCGTCGATGTCGAGCAGACCGGCGTCGCGGATCTCCAGAAGCTGTGCGGTCATGAGGGGCTCCTCCCGTAGAGGGTCGGTGGATACCTGTTCGACGGCATGCTCATGCTAGCCACCTCCACGCGTTCACCACAGGGGCGCGACATCAACACATGCGCGACACCTGGATCCGGTCCGCGGCTTGACGATGTGTGACATGGCACCGAACGGCTGACCGGCGGACGGCGCGGTGCTACGGTCGGGCCCATGTCCAAGACCGAGATCGACCGGCTGACCGCCGAGTTCTTCGACGCGTTCGACAACCGCGGCGGCGAGGGCGCCGACGTGGCCCGGATCCGGCGGCTGATGCTCCCGCAGGGAGTGATCGTCAGCACCTCCCCGACGTTCACGGTCTACTCCGTCGAGGAGTTCGTCGAGCCCCGCGAGCGGCTGCTGAACGACGGCCGGCTGGTGGGCTTCGCGGAGTGGGAGACCTCCGAACGCACCGAGATCGCGGGGGACGTCGCCTCGCGCATCGGCGAGTACCGCAAGTCCGGCACCCTGGACGGCGAGCCGTACGAGGGCGGCGGGACCAAGACCTTCCAGTTCGTCCGCACCCCCGAGGGCTGGCGGATCGCCGCCTTCTCCTGGCACGACCCCGCCTGAGCCCGGGCCCCGACCACCGGGCGGGCCGGCGCCGCACCCGCACCGCCGTCGGCCCGGCCCGGCTGCGGGCACCGGTCGGTGACGTGGCAGCATCCCGGATGTGGTGATCTACGACGAACGACTCTCCGTCCCGCTGCGCTGGTGGCTGGCGGCCCTGGCGGCCGCCGCCGCGCTCACGGCCGCGCTGCTCCCGCTCGGCCC
The DNA here is from genome assembly GCF_042884635.1 of Kitasatospora sp. NPDC058115. Classification (NCBI taxonomy): domain Bacteria; kingdom Bacillati; phylum Actinomycetota; class Actinomycetes; order Kitasatosporales; family Streptomycetaceae; genus Kitasatospora; species Kitasatospora sp. NPDC058115. The sequence continues at coordinate 17,396 of NZ_JBHVTL010000026.1, read as the reverse complement.
GCTGACCGCGCTCGCCGGCGGCGCCCTGCTGCTCGCGGTCGTCGCCCCGGCGCTGAACGGGTACGGCGCGGTCCGGATCAGGGTCTGCGACGGCGTCCTGGTGGCCGGACCGGTCGTGCTGCGCGGCGAGCACACCGGGGCCGTCGAGGTGCTCGACGAGGACGGCGCCTTCGCCTGGCGCACCCGGCTGGCCGGTCCCAGGGCCCGCCTGCTGATCCGCGGTTACCTCCCGCGCGCGGTCCGCGTCGAGGTCGCCGAACCCTCCCTGCTCTGCCCCTACGTCTACCTCTCCACCCGCCGTCCGGAGGCCCTCGCCGCCGCCCTGGCCGAGGCCCGCGACCACTGCGCTCCCCGGGCCGTCAGCGGCCGCTGACCCGTTCCGGGGTGTGGCCGGGGTGTCCCGGCGGGCGGGGGCGCCGCATACTGCCGGTGGCACCGCCCGGGACGGGTGGGGCGCACGACGTACCCGGGGGAGAGTTTCATGACGCACGAGAGCGCCGACCGCGCCGCCGCACCCGTCCTCGGCACCGTGGGCGCCGCCGCCCGGGTCGGCTGGGGCGTGCTCGGCGTCGTCCTGCTGGTCTGGACGGTCTTCGAGGTGGCGAAGCACACCGGCCTCACCGTGCCGCTCGCGGTGCTGGGCCTGCTCGTTCCGTGGCTCGCCGTACGCGCCCCGACCGCCCCGGGGGAGGCGGCCGCGTCGGGCGCCGCAGCCGTCGGCCGGGCGCTGCTGCGCGTCCGGATACCGCTCGCCGTGATGGTGGTCTGCTCGCTCGTCCCCGGTCCCGCCGACAGCACCGCCGCGCCGTTCACCTTCGGCATGGCCTGGCTGACCCACCTCGCGCTGCGCCGGGCCCTGGGCCGCGACCCGCGCTGACCCCCCCCGTCCGGCCCGGCCACCGTCTCCTCCGGGGCGCCCGGGGCGCACTGACCCGGCTTCCGCGGTCAGACCACGCAGAACTCGTTTCCTTCCGGATCAGCCATCACCACATGATCGGGCCTGCCCTGCAGGCCCTCCTCACGAACCACCGTCGCCCCTGCGGCGGTCAGCCGCTCCACCGCCTCGACCACGCGCGGCCATCGCACCTCCCAGGCCGTTTCACGGCCGCCACCGACCTGTACGTCCAGGTGCACCCGGTTCTTCACCGTCTTCGGCTCCGGCACCTTCAGGAAGGACAGGCCGGGGCCCGCCCCCTCGGGATCGCAGAGGTACGCGCCCTCGTCCCACTCGTCCTCCGGGATCCCGTGATGAGAGAACCATTCCTCCCAACTGCCGAACCCTGCGGGTGCGGGCCTCTCCGCATAGCCCAGCGCCAGTGCCCAGAACCCGGCCAGCTTCGCCGGGTGCGCGCAGTCGATCGTCAAGCTCCACCTGGTCGCCATGCGGCCCTCCTCGGTCGGATGCGGCGACGGTACCGCGCACCGCCGACAGCACGGTCGGCGAGCCTTTCCCACCGCTTGAGCCGGAACCCGACCCGCCCTGTCGAACGCACGGGCGGCGTGCCTCCTCGGCCGTCCGTCTGTTCGGTCGGGCCGCCGGAAACAGAAGCTGTGATGTGATGGGCCGATGATCGACGATAGATTCGCCGCGGAGTGCCTGGGCCCGGTGGAGGAGGCCGTCCGACGGGCGGCGGCCGCCGAGATCATGCCGCGCTTCCGCGCGCTGACCGCCGACCAGGTGGCCGAGAAGAGCGGCCCGCACGACCTGGTGACGGTCGCCGACCGGGGCGCCGAGGCGCACCTGACGGCCGCTCTCACGGCGCTGCTCCCCGGCTCGGTCGTGGTGGGGGAGGAAGCCGTCGCCGCCGACCCCGGCCTGTACGCGGCACTGGCCGGCGACCGCCCGGTCTGGATCGTCGACCCGATCGACGGCACCCGCACCTTCGTCCGCGGCGACGAGGGCTTCTGCACCCTGGTCGCCCTCGCCCACCGCGGCGAGCTGCTGGCCTCCTGGACGTACGCCCCGGCCCACGACCGCATGGCGACTGCCCTGCGCGGCGGCGGCGCCCACCTGGACGGCACCGCCCTGCGGGCCGGCTCGCCGGCCGCCGGCGCACCGCTGGAGATCGCCGCCTCGTACCCCTTCCACACCACCCCCGAGGCGAAGCGCGCGCTGCTCCGCCTGCGCACCGAGGGCGTCCGGGCCCGCCCGTGCGCGGGCTCGGCGGGGCTGGAGTACCTGGAGATCGCCCGCGGCGCCCTCGACGCCACCGTGTTCGCCTGGGAGAACGCCTGGGACCACGCGGCGGGCCTGCTCCTGGTCGCCGAGGCGGGCGGCGCCCACACCACGCTCTCCGGCACCCCCTTCCACCTCGCCGGCGGCAACACCCTGCCGTTCGTGACGGCCCGCGACACGGAAACCGTCACCCGGATCCGCCACCTCCTCCTCGGGGACCACCCCACCCCGTAACCGCCCACCGCCGCCCCCCTCCGGCCCGGCTGCCCCCGACGACATCCACCCCCGACCGTCCACCGCGCCGCCCACCGGTGAGGCCGGCGCCCGGGCGCGCGGGCCCGGGTGGCATCGCCGGATGCGGGGTAGCCGTGGAGTCGGCCCGTCATCACACGGGACCAGTTCCCCGGCCGGCAGGGCCGGGCGGGATCGCTCCAGGGCCCCTGACGGGACAGGTGAGGCGTGGGGGCGGCCTTGCCGTCTCGCTTCGGTGGGTGGCCGGCTAGCGGCGTCGCCCCCCGGGGGGTGTTTGGCGTGACGGCTCGGCGGGGCGGCCGTGTCCGTTCGTGTCCGGTGGGTGGGTTGTGGAGTTGGCCCGTCATCACGCGAGATCGGCGTCCGGGCGGGCGCGGCCGGGTGGCATCGCGCTCTCCGGTGCGGTTCCCGCGATCGTGCGAGTCGCGTCGCCGGGTACCGCACAGGCGGCGGGGCATGCGGTGGCGGTCGCCGGGGCGTCGTCGAGAGGCCCTGGACGGCTGCTACCGATCACGGGGTTCCGGCCGGTGGTGATCGGGGGCTCGCGCGGTCCGGCCGGCGGGTCGCTGGTCGGCGCGGGGCCCGGGCGTTCGGGGAACGCGCGTCAGTCATGCTCGCCCGGTTGCTCCCGACGCGCGAGCGGCCGGTGGGCCTGTGCGCCGGCGGATGGCGGCCGGCCGCCAGGGTCGCTGGGCGGTCCACGTCGTCGGGGACGGCCCGGCCGCACCCGACCGGCCCCCGGTCGGGTGCGGCCGGGGCGGTCAGCCGCCGACGTGGTCGCGGACGGCGTCGGGGAGGCGCCGGCCGGTGACGGAGCGCCAGGCGCGTTCGACGGCGCGGGGGCCGAGGTCACGGGCGAGGAGGCCGAGGTTGACCACGCTCGGCCAGGTCAGGGGGTGCGGGAACTCCTCGTAGCAGGTGATGCTGCGGACCAGCCACTCCATCGCCTCGCGCGGGCGCCCCTGCTCGGCGGCGAACAGGCCGAACTGGCCGAAGGTCCGCGCCAGTCCCGGGGTGTCGCCGATCCGGTGCGAGACGTCCAGGGCCTTGCGGTACCGGGCCTCGGCGTCGGCCGCCCGGCCGCCGGTCTGGGCGGCCAGGCCGAGCTGGTGGTAGCCGACCGAGACGCCGGCCTGGTCGCCCAGCTCCTCCCGGACCTCCAGCGCCCGGGCGTACCAGCCCTCCGCCCCGGCCAGGTCGCCGCGGTGGGCGGCGACGACGCCGAGCTGGTGCTGGCTGGCGGCCGCACCGGGCCGGTCGCCGAGGTCCTGGCGGATCCCCAGCGCCCTGCGGTGCCAGGACTCGGCCTGCTCGAACCTCTCCTGGGCCGCCGCCAGCACGCCGAGCTGGTGGCAGCTGCGGGCGGTGTCCGGCAGGCTGCCCGCCTCCTCGGCGAGGGCCAGGGCCTCCGTGCACCACTTCTCGGCCGCGGCGAGGCGGCCCAGTTCGGCGGCGACGGCGGCCAGCCGGTGGTGGAGGTCCGTGACGAGGGGGAGGTCGGTGGGCCGGTCGGCGGCGGCCAGGGCGCGCCCGAACCACAGGTAGGCCTCCTCGAAGCGGCCCTGTTCCTGGGCCAGCACGCCGAGCTGGTGCCGGCAGGCCGCCGCCCGCTGCGACTCGCCCAGGCGCTCGAAGGCGTCGAGGGCCTGCCGGGTGCGCCGTTCGGCGTCGGCGGGCCGGCCGAGGCGGTGGGCGATCACTCCGAGCTGGTGGTGGCCGAGCGCGACGCCGTCGGCGTCGTCGAGCTGTTCCAGCACGGCGAGCGAGCGCAGGTACCACTGCTCGGCGTCGTCGAACTCGCCGCGGTCCACGGCGATCCGGCCGAGCTGCTGGTAGCCGTCCGCGAGGTCGTCGAGCTGGTCGGGGTCCGGCGGCCGCCGGTCGACGGCCTGGTGGATCTCCCGGAAGGCGCGTTCGGCCTCCTCCGTCCGGCCGGCCCGGACCAGGCGCCGGGCGTCGGCGCCGACGACGGACAGCCAGAGCGCGCCGGCCGGGGTGTCGGCCGGCGGAGGGCCGTCGGGGCCCGTCTCCAGGGCGCTGCGCACCAGGTCGGTCCAGCCGCGTGCCTCGGCGTCCAGCCCGTGGGCGCTCCAGTAGGCGGGCAGCGGCCGGACGAGTGCCCGGGCCTGCAGCCACCGGCCGTCCCCGACGGCCCGGCCGAGCAGGGCGCCGATGGTCCGCCGCTGGAGGTCGAGCGCGGTCAGGGCGAACGCGCTGCTCCCGCCCAGCAGTTCACGGCTGAGCAGCAGGCAGAAGTTGACCTGGGCGCCGAGCAGGGCCTGCTCCGCGGCCGCGTGCTGCTCGGCGAACGCGGGCTCCGCGGCGCGCCACCGGGCGGTGAGGACGGCCGCGACCGCCGGGTGGACGCCGAAGGCGGTGCCGTGCGAGCCGGTGAGCAGGCCGAGCCCGGCCGCTCGTTCCAGCAGCCGCTGCCAGTCCTCGGTGCCGCGGTTCCGGAAGCGTTCGGGCGCGAGCGGCTGGCGGGAGAGCAGTGCGAGGACCGTGGCGTCGGCGGTCCCGTGGCAGAGCGTGACGGCCGCCAGAGCCTGCCGGTCGGCGGCGGGGAGCCGGTCCAGGGCGTAGGCGGCGCACACGGCGAGCGCGGCGTCCCCGGCCTCCCGCTCCTCGACTGCCTCCCGCTCCCCGGCCTCCCGCTCCTCGCCCGGCGGGCCCCCGGCCGAGGAGGCCGAGGCGGCCACGGCGCGCGCCAGGGTGTCCAGGGTGTGCCAGGGCTCGTGGCTTCCGAGCGAGGACAGGACGAGCCGCATGCGCAGCGGGTGCCCGTCCAGCCACTCCAGCAGCTGGCCGAAGACCCGCAGCCCGCGTTTGCGGACGGTGTCGGGGTCGTCGGCGAGCAGGTGGTCGGCGTACCCGACGGCCTCGTCCGGCTCCAGGCCCGGCACCTCGATCCGCAGCGGTCCGGGGCCCAGCCAGTCCTCCGGGGTCCGGCTGGTGAGGACGACCGTGCCGCGTCCGCGCCGGGCCGCGCGTTCGAGGAAGGCCTTGAGCTCGGCGCGGTCCTCCTCGCTCGGGGCCGGCGCGCCGCCGGCCGGGTCGTGCCGCGCGTGCAGCGCCTCGACGCCGTCCCAGATCAGCAGCACGTCGCCGGTGTCGAGTGCCTCCTCGACGGCCTTCCGGCGTTCGGCCGGTGCCAGCGGGTCGAACTCCTCGGGGGTGAACAGCCGGCGGCCGATCCGGTCGATCACCCCGGCCAGGCCGAACGACGCGACCCCCGGGGCGAAGGAGTGCAGGAGCACCGCCTCCGGCCCGTCCACCGCGCCGGTGTCCCGGCACCAGCGGCCGAAGGCCTTCGCCAGTTCCGTCTTCCCGATGCCGGCGGGGCCGTGGAGGACGATCACGCGGTGGCGCCGGGCCGCCGCGTCCAGCCGCAGCAGCAGGCCGTCGCGTCCGGTGAACTCCCCGACGGCGGCGAGGCCCTCCGCGTGGTCCGGGGCGGACCCGGGTGCGGCGGTGCCGGGTCCGGGCACGTCGCCGGACAGCACGGGCTGCGGCCCGGCCCCTTCGGCCCGTGGCCCGGGGAAGACCACCTCGCTCCGGCGGTGGAGGGCCGGGACCGTCCAGTCGGCCAGCGGCAGCGGGCCCCTGGGGGAGGGGCGCCGGTCCTGTTCGGCGAGGTGCCGGCGGCCGTCCGCGACCGCCCGGGTGAGCGGGACGCCGGACGCCAGCCGGGTGTGGACGGCCGTCAGGAACTCGGCGGTGGCCGTCGCGTCGAGGCCGTACGGCAGCGCGAGCACCGCGGCGGCGCCCTCCTGGAGCAGCCGGCCGGCCGCGGCGGCCTCGGACTGCCCGGCCGGGCTGCCCGACCGCCGGGTGCCCAGGACCACCAGCGGGACGTCGGCGGAGGCCAGCAGCCGGGCGACGCGCCGGACCGGCACCGGCTCGGTGCCCCCGCCCGCGCTCTCGAACGTCAGCGCGCCGTCGGCCTCGGACCACGTCCCGGCGTCGGACCGTTCCCCGGACCGTTCCCCGGATCGCGCTCCGGCCCGTGCCGCGGCCTCGGAGCCGGGGAGGACGCCGGCGCCGTCGAAGTGCACGATCCGGAACGGCCGGCCCTCCTCACGGGCCGCCCGCAGCGTCTCGCCGAGCCCGGCGAGGGTCGGCGGGCGCAGCACCCGGAGCTCGACCGCGCCGCCCGGCGCCCCGAGCCGCCGCAGCAGGGGGACGGTGGTGGCCCCGGGGTCGCCGGGGCCGTCCGGCCGGGTGACCACCAACAGCACCCGAAGGAGTGAACCGCCCGCGACGGTGACCGTGTCGCGGGGGTCGGCCGCCGCAGGGCTCCGGGTGACCGTCATGTCGCCGGGGGCAGGGGGGAACGGGCGGTCCGGGTCCGCCATCAGCTCCCAGGGCAGGGCGAGCAGCGGTGCGGAGTCCGAGCGCAGCACGACCTCCAGCGCGGCGCCGCGGGCCCGGGCCCGCGCCCGGCTCCGCAGATAGGCGTCCCGGCCGGGGCCGCTCCCGAACAGCGCGGAGAACATCCGGGCGCCCCAGCCGGGGAGCTGACGGGCGGTGTGCGGGCCCCGCTCGCCGTAGGCCCCGAACGGCGTCCGGAGGTAGTCCTCCAGGTACCAGCGCAGGCCCTCCAGGGCCGGGTCGCCCAGGGGTCGGTGCAGCCATCCGGCGTCGACGGCGGGCGCCGGGACCTCGTCGCCCGGCGGCCACTCCGTCACGGACATCCGGCCGTCGGCGTGGAGATCCAGCACCAGACGTTCGACCACAATCGCCCCCAGCGAGTGCTTGGCGGCCGGTCGGCCGTTCCGCTGCGGAGCACAGGGTAGCGGCGTCGCCACGGGCAACGGACGCCCGGGTGCGAAGTCGCGGTAACGATCCGTCAAAGGCTCGCGGACCGGGGAGCGAAACGGAAGGGGCAGCCGGCCTGCCCCAAGGGGCAGACCGAACGTTCCGTCGGTCCTCGTCCGCCCCCGCCCGGCCCGTCGGGCGGAACGCCCCGTTCACCTTCTCGCCACCGGCGGACCCTGCCGTTGACCAGCGCTGTCGCGCTCGCGTCAAGGGTGTCCGGGCCGGCCGAGGGGGCGCCAAACCTTCCGGGCCGGTGATCCCGTGGGTGAGCTGCGTCACTTGACCGTGTTTTCGGGCTGGGATTCACTTTTTCCCGGCGGCGGAAAGCGAAGTGCGGAATTCCGTCGGGCCCACCCCGGAGTCCGCGGTTCGCGGGCCGTCCGCCGAAAAGTGGTTCGTCATCGTTCCCCGTTCAGATGGAGGTGCTGTCATGAAGCTCGTTCACTTCGTGAAGAAGGTCATGCCGGAGAAGAGCCTGAAGGCCTACGCCTGGTACGGCTGGATCTAATTCCCGGCGGTTCTTCCGCTGTCGGACGCGTGCCCGGCGAGTGCCACCCGCACTCGCCGGGCACGGGCCGCTCACCGCGAGCCGGCCGCCCACAGCCGCTCACCCTTGGAGTCACGGATGGCTATGTCCAGCACCGGCCGGAGCGCCCGCGTCACCCTCTTCGCGCCGCGGATCGAGGAGCTCCTGCGCAGGTACCGAGGTCAGGACCTGTTCCGCCTGGAGGCGGACACCGTCGGGGTCGCCGGCGTCGACCTCATGGACGGGCTGCTGCGCAGCAGGCCGGCCAACGCGGAGGAGCGCCCGACCTTCAAACCCGTGCAGGGGCGGCAGGTCACCCGGGCCGACGCGGCCGCGCTCATGCAGGCCGTCTCCGCCGACGTCCGGGCCGCGCTGAAGAAGCCGCCGGGCGAGCGGACGGACCTCTCCGGGAAATGGCCGCACACCCCGCACGTCTATCTCCGGGACCTCGTCTTCGGGCGGGAGAGTTTCCGGTTCCGGGTCCTCGTCGACCGTCGCCTGGAACTCACCCCGAAATTGACCTGGATGGCCGTCGCGGCCGGAACGGCGATGCTCGGAAAACCGGGCACCGAAATCCCGCTGTCGAATCTGGCGGCCCGGGTGCTGGACGCCGAGACGTACGACGACCGTCGCTACGCGATGTACCTCTACCGGCGGGTGGCGGCACCGATCTGCTTCACCGTGGCCGCACTGGTGACCAACGCGGTCTGGCTGGGGGCACCCTTCGACGACGACGTGCCCAACCGGGACGTGCTGCTGGAGGCGCTGCGGCTGCTGCCGCCCTCCTGGAACATCCTGCGGGTCGCCTCCCCGGAGTTCGGCGAGGTCGACGGCCGGATCGGCGGCCAGGACGACATCCTGATGCTCCCGCTGCTGAGCCACCGCGACCCCCGGCTCTGGGACGACCCGGAGGCCTTCCGCCCGGAGCGCTGGAAGGACCTCGACCCCGACACCCAGCCCGGTTACCTGCCGTTCGGGCACGCCAACGAACGCTGCTGGGGGCGCCACATGGTGATGCCGCTGGCCGAGCGGATCCTCGACGTCGTCCGCCGCGACGGCCTGGTGGTCAGCCCGGAGCAGCGGGTCGGCCGGGTGGAGCTCGACGGCCTGCTGGAGGTCTCGGGCGTGCGCATGGTCCGCCGCTGACGGCCCGTGCGGGCGGCGCGCCGGTGCCCGGCCCGGGCCGACGCCCCGGCGCGACACCCCCGGCCTCGCCCCCGCCCGCGGCGCGCCGGCCCGCGGCGACGACAATGGCGCGGTGAACGACGCGAACGGTACGAGCGGCACGAACAGCACGAACAGCACGCCCGGCACGAACAGCACGCCCGGCATGAACAGCACGCCCGGCACGCCCGGCACGAACGACACCGACGAGGAGCTCCAGGCCCTGGTGCACGACGCCATGGCGGCGGCGGTGCGCTCGCCCCTGCGCGGCCGGGTCGCCGACTACATCCCCGCCCTCGCCGAGGCCGACCCGGCGGCGTTCGGCATGGCGATCGCCACCCTCGACGGCCGGGTCTTCGGCGCGGGGGACTGGCGGCAGCCGTTCTCCGTGCAGTCGGTGTCCAAGCTGTTCACCCTCGCCCTGGCGCTCGCCGAGGGCGGCGACGGCCTGTGGACCGGCGTCGGCCGCGAGCCCTCCGGCAACCCGTTCAACTCGCTCGTCCAGCTGGAGTCCGAGCACGGCATCCCGCGCAACCCCTTCATCAACGCCGGTGCCCTCGTGGTGACCGACCGCCTGCTGGAGCTCACCGGTGACGCGGCCGGCGCCGTCCTTGAGCTCCTGCGCGCGGAGTCCGGCGACCGGGCCGTCGACGTCAACCGCTCGGTGGCCGCCTCCGAGGCCGAGCACGGCCACCGCAACGCCGCCATGGCGCACTTCATGGCCGGCTACGGGAACCTGCGCAATCCGGTCGAGGACGTGCTCGCCCACTACTACGCCCACTGCGCGATCGAGGCCGACTGCCGCGACCTGGCGCTCGCGGGCCTCTTCCTCGCCCGCCACGGCGTGCGCGCCGACGGCTCGCGGCTGCTGACGCGCAGCGAGGCCAAGCGGATCAACGCCGTGCTGCTGACCTGCGGCACCTACGACGCGGCCGGTGAGTTCGCCTACCGGGTGGGCCTGCCCGGCAAGAGCGGCGTGGGCGGCGGCGTGCTCGCCGTCCTGCCCGGCCGGGGCACGGTCTGCACCTGGAGCCCCGGCCTGGACGCGGCCGGCAACTCGGTGCTCGGCGTCGCCGCCCTGGACGCCCTGACGACGGCCACCGGCTGGTCCGTGTTCTGACGGCCGCCGGGCCGCCGGGGCGCCGTCGGAACCCGGACGGCTCCGGCTGGTGACGGACCGGAAGCTGACGGTCACGAAGTTGTTATGCCCTCTTCACCGGGTCGACGACCGGCCGGGTCATGCTCGGCACCGGCGGTGGCCACCGCCGAAGGCGCGCCGGCCAGCAGGCGCACTGACAAGGGACTGACACCGTGACCGTCCGCCGCACCCTCATCGGCACCCTCACCGCCGGGCTGCTCGCCGCGACCGCCGCCGTCCTGCCCGTCGGCAGCAGCGCGCAGGCCGCCGGCAGCGCCCCGGGCGAGCTCCCGTTCGCCGCCACGACCACCGTCGGCCTGCACAACACCTACGACCCGGCCGCCTTCGGCTACCTCGCCCAGGGCCTGGACACCGGCACCGGCATGATCGAGCTGGACGCCTGGCCGAACGTCGTCACCAAGGAGTGGAAGGTCAGCCACTCCAACCCGCTGGGCAACGCCAACAACTGCGTCAGCGCCACCACGGCCGCCCAGCTCTACTCCGGTGGCGGCAACAAGAACCTGGAGACCTGTCTGGACGACGTGCGGATCTGGCTCGGGGCCCACCCCGCCGCCGGTCCGCTGGTGATCAAGCTGGAGCTCAAGCCGGGCTTCTCCGGGAACCTCGGCATGGGCCCCGCCCAGCTCGACGCGCTGATCGCCGCCCACCTCGGCTCCACGGCGCTGCGCCCGGCCGATCTGCTCGCCAAGCCGGGCGGCGGCGCCCACCCGACCCTGGACGACGCCGCCCGGGCCGGCAACTGGCCCACCAGGTCGGCGCTCGCCGGCCGCGCCCTGGTGTACGTCATCCCCGGCACCGTCGAACTGGACAACCCGTTCGACACCCTGCACACCGACGTCGAGTACGGCCGGTACCTGCGCGACCTGGCCGCGGCCGGCCGGATCGGCGAGGCCCGGATGTTCCCGACCGCGCTCGGCGCGGCGGCCGGCGACCCGCGCGCCCGGTACGGCGAGACCTCGATCCGCCCGTGGTTCGTCGTCTTCGACGGCGACGCCGCCACCTATGTGAACGGCATCGACACCACCTGGTACGACACCAACCACTACCTGCTGACGATGACGGACGCCCACAACGTCGCGCCCGCCATCAGCAACACCGACCCCACCGCCGACCAGGCCCGCACCCGCACCGAACAGCTCGCCCGCGCCCACGCGACCATCGTCTCCAGCGACTGGCGCAAGCTCCCCGCCGTCCAGTCGCTCGTCCTCCCGCGCGGCTGACCCCGGCCCACCACCCGCTTTCCCCGGACCCGGGACGCCCGCCCGGGTCCGGGCGGCGTCCCGGCGGCGGGGGTCAGCCCGCCGGGGCGTCCCCGGACCCGGCCAGCGAGGCGACCAGCGAGCGGAACGCCGCCCGGTAGATGCTCGGCGTGGTGCCGGTGTGCCGCTGGAAGTGGTGGCGGAGGTTGGCCGGTGTGCCCAGGCCGGTCCGGGCGGCGATCCGCGCCACCGGCTCGTCCCCGCGCTCCAGCAGCCGCTGCGCCCGCTGGATCCGCACCCGCAGCAGGTACTGCAGGGGCGGCAACCCGGTCTCGGCCCGGAACCGGCGGCTCAGGGCCCGGACGGTGAGGCCGGCGTGGCCGGCGATGTCCTCCAGCGTCAGCGGGCGGTCGAGCCGCGCCTCCAGCCAGCCGAGCGTGGGCCCGAGGCCGTCGCCGACCGGCGAGGCACCGACCGGCCCGCCCGGCGCACCGCTCGGCCCGACCGGCCCGCCCGGTGCCTCGGCGTCCTCCGCGTACAGCTCCAGGAACACCTGCCGCTCCGTCTCGACGGCCACCGCCACCCCGTGGTCCACGGTGATCAGCCGCAGGCAGAGGTCGACCCCGCCCAGGACCCCGGCGGCGGTGTGGAACGGGCCGTCCGCCACCACCGCCCCGTCCGGGTCCACCTCGGTCCGGGGGTGGCGCCGCGCCAGTTCGGCGGCGAGCCCGCGCGCGGTGGAGGCCCGGCGGCCGTCCAGCAGCCCGGTCGCGGCCAGGGTGAACGTCCCGCTGCCGAACGCCCCGATCCGGCAGCCCCGGGCGGCCGCCGCCCGCAGGGCCCCGACCACCTCCGGTGGCGGGTCGCCGGGCCGGACGGCCTGCCCCGGCACCAGCACGGTGTCGGCCTCCGTCAGCTCCGCCAGGCCGTCCAGCCCCCACGGTGCCGCCAGACCGAAGGCCGCGGGTCCGCCGGTCGACCGGAACCCGGGCGCGGCGCAGAGCCGCACCTCGTACGAGACCCGCGGGTGGCAGCGGTCGGCCGTGCCGAAGCAGACGGCCGGCGTCGTGACGTGATGCCCCGGCACCCCGTCGAGCAGCACCACGGCGATCACAGGCATGTCCAGAATTTAGCCCAGGGTGACCTCGCCGCCGCTGTCGGCCCCGGGGCCCGGCGCGAAGGATGGGACGCACCGACGCCGCAGGTCACCGGCCCTCCGGGCGATCGGTTCCCGACACTCCGGCGTGCCCGCGCACGCCCTCGAACGAACGGAGACGCCCATGTTCCGAAACGCCTCCCGGTCCCGCCGCGCGGCCCGCGCCGCCACCGTCGCCCTCGCCGCCGCGGCCTGCGTCGCGACCCTGACCGGACCCGCCGGGGCGATCGTCAACGGCCGGGCGGCCACCGAGCGCTACCCCTTCATGGCCTCGATCCCGATGACCGTGCCCGAGATCGGCTTCGACGACGGCGTGTGCGGCGCGTCCCTGATCCACCCCCGCTGGGTGCTCACCGCCGCCCACTGCGTGGACACCTCGCTGGTGCGCCCCGACGGCATCGTGCGCATCGCCTCCGACCGGCGCACCGGGGGCGGCACCGTGCGCGGCATCGAACGGACCGTCACCCACCCCGGCTACACCCTGGGCGCGGCGGCCGGCGCGAACCGGGACGACCTCGCCCTGGTCCGCCTCGACCGCGCCGCGCCGCAGACCCCGATCCCGATCGCCGACCGGGCCGGCGCCCCGGGGACGCCGACCCGGCTGCTGGGGTTCGGCACCACCGCCGACACCACCGACATCACCCGGGCCGCCTTCGCCGGCCGTCTGCGGCAGCTGGACACCCGCATCGGCGCCGTCGACGAGTGCGCGCCGGGCCGCGCCGGGCTGACCAGGCTCTGCACGGTGAGCCGGGTGCCCGGCGCGATGGCCTGCATCGGTGACTCCGGCGGCCCGCAGATCCAGCGCGGCCGGGGCGGCCGCTGGGAACTGGTCGGCACCACCTCCGGGGACGGCGACAGCGACCCGACCTGCTCCACCGGCCCCGGGCTCTACAGCAGCGTGCCCGCCTACGCGGACTGGATCCGGGCCACGCTGCGGGCCTACGGCGACTGACCCGCCACGGCGACCGACCCTCCACCAGGCCGGCCCGGCGCGTCCCCGTGGGAGTGCGCCGGGCCCCCGCCCCTCCTGCCCCCCCCCCACGCCTCCGCTCCCGACGAGGGCCTACCCTGCCGCCATGCCCGTGATCGCCGTCCTCGCGCTCGACGGCCTGCCCGGCCACCACCTCACCACCCCCGGACTCGTCTTCGGCACCGCCGCCCGTGAGCACCCCGGTGTCGCCTACGACGTCCGGCTCTGCGCGGTCGGCGGGCCCGGCACCGTCCGGCTCGGCCCGCCCGCCCCGGCCGAGGCCGTGCTCCCGTACGGACTCGCCGACGCCGCCGAGGCGGACGTCCTGCTGCTGCCCGCCCACCGCGACGACGGCGCGGACCCGGCGCCGGCGCTGCTCGGCACGCTCCGCGCGGCCGCCGCCCGCGGTGCGCGGATCGGTGCCTCCGGCACCGGGGTCCTCACCCTCGCCGCCACCGGCCTGCTGGACGGCCGGCGTGCGACCACCGCCTGGCGCCACACCGGGGAGCTCGCCCGGCGGCACCCCCGCGTGGCGGTCGACCCCGGCGGCACGCTGGTCGCCGACGGCCCGTTCCGAACCTCCGGCGGGATGTTCGGCGGCCTGGACATCTGCCTCGGCCTGCTGGCGGAGGACCACGGCGAGCGGATCACGGACCGGACCCGCCGGGAGCTGCTCAGCCCCCTGACGGTCCACGCCGAACGGGTGGCCGAGACCATCGACCGCACCCTCGCCGACAGCGGCGGCCTCGACGCGACCCTCCAGTGGCTGGAGACCAGCCTGCACCTGCCGCTCACCCCCGCCCGCATCGCCGCCCACGCCGGCGTCAGCGTCAGCAGCCTCAACCGGCGCTTCCTCGCCCGCACCGGTCTCAGTGCCCCGCGCTACCTGCTCGGCCTGCGCCTCCAGCGGGTCCGCGACCTGCTCGAACGCACCGACGACCCGGTGGAGGCGATCGCCGCCCGGACCGGCTTCGGCTCCTCCGCCACCCTGCGCCCGCACTTCGCCCGCCTCACCGGCACCACCCCGCGCGCCTACCGCGCCCGCCATCGCCGGGGCTGACGCCGCCGGGGCTGACGCCGCCGGGGCTGACGCCGCGCCTCCGCCCGCCGCCCGGTTGCTCCGGGGCCCGGTCGTTGCGTGGCCCCGGGTGCGGCTTCAGACCCCCGTCGTCAGCCCGGCGGAACGCTCGGTGGCATCGGCGGGCCGCGGCTGTCCGTTCCACTCCGAGGCCAGCAGCCCCAGCACGAGCTCGTCCTCGAACGCCCCGTACACCCAGGCGGCCCGGCGCAGCGTTCCCTCCACCACGAACCCGGCCCCCGTCGCGGCCTTGACCATCGGCAGGTTGCCGGCCGCCGTTTCGACCTGCAGCCGGTGCAACCCGCGCACCGTGAAGCCGTAGTGGCAGAGCAGCCGCACGATGTCGCCGGACAGCCCGCGCCCGCGGAACCCCGGCCGCAGCGCCAGGCCGAGGTGGGCGCGCCGCTGGTGGGCGTCGATGCCCCAGAGCAGCGCCTCCCCGGCCAGTTCGCCCGACGGCCGGTCCACCACCGAGAAGCAGGCGGCTTCGTCGTCGCCCGCCCCCACGACGAACGGGGACTGCGGGGAGCCGGGCGGGATCGGCCGCCAGGGGCGGGAGTCGGCCCGGGAACGGGTGGCGACGTCGTCGTAGAGCTCGGAGTGGAGCACCGGGACGTCGTCGTCGTGACGGGCGCGCAGGATGATGCGGGAGCTTTGTAGCATGTCACATTGTTAACAGCGGGCCGGCGGCGCCCGCAATCGGATTTCCGCGCCGCCCGCCCGGGGAATGACGGCGGCGCGGGCGGCCGTTGGCACCGAGGTGACCGCCGCGCCCGCCCTCCGCCTCTCCGTCCTGGACCGCTCCCGCACCCGCCGGGGGGAGGAGCCCGCCCGGGCGCTGCGCGACACCGTCGCCTTCGCGGTGGAGGCCGAACGGCTCGGCTACCACCGGTTCTGGGTCTCCGAGCACCACGGCGTGCCGGGGGTCGCCGGCTCGGCGCCGACGGTGCTGGCCGCCGCCGTGGCCGCCGCGACCTCCCGGATCCGGGTGGGCACCGGCGGGGTGATGCTCCCCAACCACCAGCCTCTGGTGGTCGCCGAGCAGTTCGGCGTCCTCGCGGCACTGTTCCCGGGCCGGATCGACATGGGCCTGGGCCGGTCGGTGGGCTTCACCGACGGCGTGCGCCGGGCGCTCGGGCGGGAGAAGGACGCCGCGGACCGCTTCCCCGGGCAGCTCGCCGAACTGCTCTCCTGGTTCGACCCCGCCGCGCGCGGCCCCGGGGGTGTGCACGCCCGCCCCGCCGAGGGCCTGGACGTCCCCGCGTTCGTGCTGGCCACCGGCGCGGGCGCGGACGTCGCCGCCGAGGCGGGGCTGCCGCTGGTGATCGCGGCGGTGCGCGGCGAGGAGGCGATGCTGGCGGCGATCGACCGCTACCGGGAGCGCTTCCGCCCCTCCGCACGGGCCGAGCGGCCCTATGTGATCGTCTCCGGGACCGTCGCCGTCGCGCCGAGCGAGGAACGGGCCCGGGCGCTGCTCGTCCCGGAGGCCTGGTCGGCCGCCCACAGCCGGACCCACGGGGAGTTCTCCCCGCTCGAACCCGCCGAGGAGATCCTGGCCCGGCCGATGACCCCGCGTGAGCGCGCCGCGTTCGAGCAGGCCCTCACCGGCCACCTCGCGGGCACCCCCGGGCACGCCGTCGCCGAGCTCGCGGCGCTCATGGAGCGCACCGGCGCCGACGAGTTCCTGCTGACCACCAGCACCTACGACCGGACGGAGCTGCTGGACTCCTACCGCCTGCTCGCCGAGGCCGCCGGCCTGCGCTGACACCGGCCCGGCCCGCGGGGGACCCGCACCCGGGCGTCGCGGCCGCGTGGACGCGACTGTCCGGCCCCCCGCCACCGGCGCCCCACGGTGCGCCCGGACGGGCACCCGGCCCGGCACCCCGCGAACCCGCCCGCCGACCCCGCCGCACTGCTCGGGGTGCTGCGCCGGATCCGGCCCGGCGGAGGGGCGGTGACGCCGGCTCGGGCGATCTGGTCCGACCGGAGGGTGACCACCCGCCGGAACGCGGCAGCGGGAACACCGCCCGGGTTGGTCATGGCGACGACGCCCGCCAGGTCGCCGGGGTCCAGGTAAGCCGGCCGGTAGGGCGACGCGGTGCCGGGGCCGCCGGCCGGAGCCTCCCGGACCGCGAGGCCGACGGCGGTGGGCGCGCCCCAGCCCGGGGGCGTGAGCGGCCGGAGGCCGTGGCCGTCCTTCGGATCGCCGTTGTCGCGGAATCCGGAGAACACGGGCCGCGCCTCCTGGTGCGAGCCGAAGGCGAGCCACTGGATCCGGGTGCGGGTGCCGTCGGAGGCGGTCCGCTCCCGGACGGTGGCGGTGCGGCAGGCGTCCTGGAGCAGGAGCGAGCGCAGCCGCGCCGGGTCCTCCTGGTCGTCGGCCCCGCCCACGCAGCCGACCCGCTCGGCGAGGGCGCCGGCCGGGTTCGGACCCGCACCCGGCGTCGGGCGGGCGGCGGGGGTGGGCGCGCCGCCGGCCTCCAGCGGCGCGGGGAGGAGCAGCTGCCGCAGGTCCGCCGCGTGGGTGGCGGCTCCGGTTCTCCGCCGGGGGCCGGTGGCCGTCCGGGTCGAGGCTGGTCGTTTCGCCGGGAAAAATACCCCCACCGGTATAGTGGAGGTGAGGGAGCAACCCTCGCCTTCCCCGGACATGAGGAGTCCCGCGATGTGTCGACGTACGACGTGCCGGAGCTGCGGCAAGGCCACCTACGCGGGGTGCGGCATGCACGTCGACCAGGTGCTGGCCGGCGTGCCCAAGGCCGCCCGCTGCGACTGCGACCGCGAGGCGCAGAAGGGCGGCGGCTTCTTCGCGAAGCTCTTCGGCCGCCGCTGAACCGGCGGACGCACACGCGTCGGGCGGGAGCCGGGCACACCCGGGCCGGCCCCCCCGCGGGGGGGGAT
>NZ_JBHVTL010000025.1:0-159253 GCF_042884635.1 Kitasatospora sp. NPDC058115 | reverse complement strand
GTTCACACTCGCGTTGAGCGGCACGGCAACCACCGGAATAGGGCGGCCCCGCGCACTGCGTCCTCGCTGTGTTATTTCAAAAGGAATCTCCAACCACGATCCGAAGACCGAGGCCGGGGATGTCAACATATCTGGCGTTGACTTTTGGCACGCTGTTGAGTTCTCAAGGAACGGACGCTTCCATCAGGCGGCTTTCACACCGGCCCTCCGGGCGCTTCGTTCTTTCGTGTTTCCAGCTTATCAGATGTTTTCCGCTCCGTTTTCCGGAGTTTCATTCAGCCGACTTCGCTTTCCGCTTGTCCCCGCTCTCTCGCGGCGACTCCGGAACTGTACGGGGACGAGGACGCCACATGCAAATCGTCCCGCCCTGCTCGCGCAGGACGGGACGATCCGCGGTCCGGAGCCGGCCTCAGGCGCGGCCCATCTCCTCGGCGATGGCCGCCGCGAAGGCGTCGATGTCGGCCTCCGTGGTGTCGAAGGAACACATCCAGCGGACCTCGCCGGTGTGCTCGTTCCAGAAGTAGAAGCGGTAGCGCTTCTGCAGCCGCTCGCTCACCTCGCGCGGGAGGATCGCGAACACCGCGTTGGCCTGGGCCGGGCGCACGACGGTCACCCCGTCGATCGCGCGGACGGCCGTCTCCAGTCGCGTGGCCATCGCGTTGGCGTGGCCGGCGTTGCGGAGGTAGAGGTCGCCGGAGAGCAGCGCCTCGAACTGGACCGAGACGAAACGCATCTTCGACGCGAGCTGCATCGAGGTCTTGCGCAGGAACTTGATGTTCCGGACCTTCTCCGGGTTGAGCACGACCACGCACTCGCCGAACAGCAGGCCGTTCTTCGTACCGCCGAAGGACAGCACGTCGACGCCCACGTCGGTGGTGAAGGCGCGCAGCGGCACGCCCAGCGAGGCGGCGGCGTTGGCCAGGCGCGAGCCGTCCACGTGGACCAGCATGCCGAGCTGGTGCGCGTGGTCGACGATCGCCCGGATCTCCTCCACGGTGTAGAGGGTGCCGAGCTCGGTGCTCTGGGTGATCGAGACCGCGAGCGGCTGCGCGCGGTGCTCGTCGCCGTAGCCCCAGGCCTGCTGGTCGATGAGCTCGGGGGTGAGCTTGCCGTCCGGGGTGGGGACGGTGAGCAGCTTGATGCCGCCCATCTTCTCCGGCGCGCCGCCCTCGTCCACGTTGATGTGGGCGGTGTCGGCGGCGATCACCGCGCCCCAGCGCGGGAGCAGGGCCTGCAGGGCGACGACGTTGGCGCCGGTGCCGTTGAAGACGGGGTACGCCTCGGCCTGCTCGCCGAAGTGGCGGCGGAAGACGTCCTGCAGGTGGGCGGTGTAGTCGTCCTCGCCGTAGGCGACCTGGTGGCCGCCGTTGGCGAGGGCTATCGCGGCGAGGATCTCGGGATGCACGCCGGCGTAGTTGTCGCTGGCGAAGCCGCGGACGGCGGGGTCGTGCCGCCGTACCGCGTCCGTGCTGCCGGAGGGGTCGGTCATCGGGCTGTCAGCCACAGGTGCTGTCCGTTCAGTTCTTCTGCGGGGCGGTCCCAGAGGCCCGCCAGGTGTGCGGCGAGGTCGGCGGTGTCGGTGAAGCCGGCGAACTTGGCGTCCGGCTTCTCGGCCCGCATCTCGGGACTGACCAACGCCTTGATGACCAGGATCGCAGCCGCGGCGGTGGGCTTGCCGTCCTCGGCGGTGGTCTCCTTGCGGAAGGAGTCCGCCATGGCGAGCGTCCAGGCCTCGGTGGCGGCCTTGGCGGCGGCGTAGGCGGCACCGCCCGAGGTGGGCTTATGGGCGGCGGCGGCGGAGATCATCGCGTACCGGCCGGCCTCGCTGCGCAGCAGCGCGGGCTGGAACGCCAGCGAGGTGTGCTGGAGGGTGCGCACGACGGTGTCGTGCAGGAAGTCCCAGTCGTCGATCCGGCTCTCGAAGAAGGTCTTGCTGCCGCGCCAGCCGCCGACGAGGTGGAACACGCCGTCGACGTGGCCGTGCTCGGCCTCCAGGTGGTCGGCCCAGTCGTGGACCTCCTGCGGGTCGAGGAGGTCGATGACCTGGCCGCTGATCCGCGCTCCGCGCACGGCGACGCGGACGGTGTCGAGCGCGGTCTCCAGGCGCTGGGCGTCGATGTCGGCGCCGATGACGGTGGCGCCGTCGGCCGCGAGGCGGCGCAGCACGGCCTGGCCGGCCGGGCCGCTGGCTCCGGCGACGGCGATGACCTTGCCGGTCAGCGGTCCCTTGGGTGCGGTGGTCACGCGGCAGCTCCCTGCAGGCCGGCGCCGGTGATGCCGGCGGTCGAGGCGATGACGCCGCCGAGCTTCTTCGAGAGGGCCTCGTAGAACATGCTCAGCGGGAACTCGTCGGGGAGCACAGCGTCGCACAGGGCCTTGTTGAGCGCCTTGGGGTCGGTGAGGTCGAACGGCAGCGCCTCGGTGCCCTTGGCCCAGGTGGAGGCGGGGTGCGGGGTGAGGTAGCGGGAGACCAGCTCGTAGGCGGCGACCCAGTGGGCCGGCTTGGGGCGATCGATGCCGTCGCGGTAGAGGGTCTCGATCTCGGCGCAGAGCGCGTTGGTGACCTGCGGGGCGCGGTCCCAGTCGATGCTCAGGCGGTTGTCGCGCCACTGCAGGGCGTTGTGCTTGTGCAGGTAGGCGAAGAGCAGCTGGCCGCCCATGCCGTCGTAGTTGCGCACGCGGTCGCCGCTGAGCGGGAAGCGGAAGAGGCGGTCGAAGAGGACGGCGTACTGGACGTCGCGGGCGTGCTCGTTGCCCTCGGACTCCAGCTGCACCGCCTCCTTGAAGGTGGTGAGGTCGCAGCGGAGCTCCTCCAGGCCGTACATCCAGAACGGGCTGCGCTGCTTGATCATGAAGGGGTCGAACGGCAGGTCGCCGTGGCTGTGGGTCCGGTCGTGGATGAGGTCCCAGAGCACGAAGGTCTGCTGGGTGCGCTCCTGGTCCCCCAGCAGGCTTTCGGCGTCGGCGGGGATCTCCAGGCCGAGCAGGTCGACGGCGTTGGAGGTGACGACGCGGAAGCGGGCGGCCTCGCGGTCGCAGAAGATGCCGCCCCAGGTGAAACGTTCCGGCGCCTTGCGCACGGCGACGGTCTCGGGGAAGAGGACGGCGGAGTTGGTGTCGTAGCCGGCCGTGAAGTCGGTGAAGGTGATCGGCACGAACATCGGGTTGTCGAAGCGGGTGCGCTCCAGCTCGGCGAGCCACTCGGGCCAGACGACGTTCAGCAGGACGGCTTCGAGGTTGCGGTTCGGGTTGCCGTTCTGGGTGTACATCGGGAAGACGACCAGGTGCTGCAGGCCGTCCTCGCGCTGGTCGGCGGGCTGGAAGGCGAGCAGCGAGTCCAGGAAGTCGGGCTCCCGGTAGCCGGTGTCGGCCCACTTGGCGAGGTCGGCGTCGACGGCGGCCAGGTAGGCGGCGTCGTGCGGGAAGTGCGGGGCCAGCTCCGCGACGGCGGTGCGCACGGTGGCGACCAGCGGGTCGACGGTGTGGCGCTGCACGGCCGACAGGTCGATGGAGCCGTCCTTGGACTGCAGCGGGCGCAGGTTCTCGACGGCCTCCTTCAGTCGCAGCCAGGCCGGGTGCTCGGCGAGGTTCTGGGCCGGGGCGTCGGCCGCCACAGCGAGCCTTGGCGAAAGATTCTGCATCGTGGACTCACTTCGACAGGAGGGTTTTCAACGAGACCACCATAAGTACGAAAGGTTCTTCTGTTCAAGGGGGGGCTTGGCGACGGATCTTCGGCGGCCCGCCCTGCGGGCGCGAGCGGCGGGCGGGCGAACGGTCCGCGGGACCTTCCGGACGCGGCCGGACGAAGGCCCCCAAGCCGACCATGCCGCGCGTGCCGGGGCGCCGCCACCGGGGGCGGCGGGCGACGCCGGACGCGAAGCGGCCGACCGGCGCGGGGCCGCCGGGCGCTGCGCGACGGGCACCTCCGTGCGCCCCCGTTCGCGCCCTGCTGCCCGGGGCGGCGGGCGGCGACCGTGGACCGAACGCCCGTCCGCGCCGCCCGGGAGGCCGACGTTGCACGGTCCGAACCTGGTCAGCTGGCTGCTCGCCGTCCTCGGCGCGGCCTCCGGGGGCTACTGCCTCTCCCGGCTGCGCCGCACGCCGTGCGCACCGGCGCGGGGGCGGGCCGCGCCCGCCGGTCCGCGGCTGCGCACCCACGAGTCGGATCTCGCCGAGGGACTGATGGGCTGCGGGATGGCGGCCATGGCGGTGACCGGGACGGCGGTGCCGGGCGAGGTATGGGCCTGGGTGTACGGTCCGCCGGCGGTGCTCCTGCTGCTCGCGGCCGTCCGCCGCCCGGCGCGGCGCGCGCACCGGCTGCACCACGCGGTGGGCGCGCTGGCGATGACGTACATGGCGCTGGTGATGGCGGCGGCGCCCGGCCACGCCGGTCATCACGCGGCGCCGGGCTGGCCGGCGCTGACCGGTGTGCTGCTCCTCTACTTCGGGGGGTACGCGCTGTGGTCCGGCAGCCGGCTGCTGAGCGGGCCGGGCGGTGCGGTGCCGGCGGTCTCGGCCGGGCTGCCGCGGGCCTGCCGGCTGTCGGTGGTGATCGGCATGTTCGCCATGCTCCTGACCATGTAGCGGTCGCGCGCCGCATGCGGAACCCGCCGCGCCGCCGCGTCGCCGTGGCGTTGGTCACTGGCCGGCCGGAATGCGTACCACCGCGCCCCGGCAGCGCATAAGTTGGCGGGAAGCGCACTGTCGCGCTCCGTGCGTCCTCGGGGAGCCCATGCCATGACGGCCCTGCTCGGCCTGCTGCTGCTCGGACTGCTGCTCGCGACGGCCGCCCCGCGGCTGCTGGCCCGGGCGCGCTGGGTGGAACGCGAACCGGTGCTGGCGCT
This sequence comes from Kitasatospora sp. NPDC058115, assembly GCF_042884635.1. NCBI lineage: Bacteria > Bacillati > Actinomycetota > Actinomycetes > Kitasatosporales > Streptomycetaceae > Kitasatospora > Kitasatospora sp. NPDC058115. The sequence continues at coordinate 154,409 of NZ_JBHVTL010000025.1, read as the reverse complement.
GCTGGTCTGGCAGTGCCTGGTGGTGGCCGTGCTGCTGTGCTGCGCGCTGAGCCTGGTGCTCGCCGCGATGGCCGCCCTCCCCGCGCTGCGCTCGGTGCTGTTCTCCGGCGCGCCCACCGGGGTGGAGGCCGCGTACGGGTTGCACAACGCCGAGGGCTGGGGCCGGCTCTGCGCGGCGGTGCTGGCGGCGGGCGGGCTGCAGACGGTGCTGGCGCTGACCCGGGAGGTCCGTACGGCGAAGGCGCTGCGCGACCGGCGGCACGCCCAACTCGCCCAGCTGTCACCGCCGTTGCCGGAGTCGATCGAGCCGTCCTCGGGCCACGGCGCCCGGCCGCGCCGGGAGCGGCTGGTGGTGCTGGAGAACGTCCGTCCGGAGGCGTGGTCGCTGCCGGGGCACGAATCCCGGCTGGTGGTGACCACCGGGGCGATGCGGCAGCTGACCGACCGGGAGCTGGCGGCGGTTCTCAGCCACGAGCGCGGGCACGTCCGGGCCCGGCACCACTGGCTGGCCCAGGGTGCCCAGGCGCTCGCCTCGGGGTTCCCGGGGGTCGGGGTGTTCAGCGCCTTCCGGGACCAGGTGGGCGAGCTGGTGGAGCTGGCGGCGGACGACCGGGCGGCGCGCCGGCACGGGCGGCACACCACGGCCCTGGCGCTGGCCGAGATCAATCTGGGGCGCGGGGTGTTCGGCTCCTGCCCGCCCGGGCTGGCGCAGTCGCCGAAGCGGGTGGACCGGCTGCTGGCGGGGCGGCCGCGGCTGTCGGTGCCGAGCCGGCTGCAGCTGACCCTGGCCGCCCTGGCGGCTCCCGCCGCGGTCGTCGTGCTGGCCGCCGCGCCGGGCCTGCTCGCCCTGCGCTGAGCGCCGGCCGGCGCCGGAGGATCCGTGCACCGGGCCCGTGAACTCTCGGGCCCGGAGAGCGGGTTGACGCGACGTCAGCCGGTGGCCGGCCCGCAGCCGGGCGCCGGGTCGTCGGCCAGGGTGAGCGAGAGCACCTCGCGGTGCAGGGCGCGCGCCTCGGTGTAGCGCCGGTGCCCCTCGCCGGTCAGCGCGACGTTGATGCCGCGCCGGTCGTCGGCGCACATCGCGCGGGTGACCAGTCCGGCCTTCTCCAGCCGGCCGATCAGCCGGGAGAGCGCGCTCTGGCTGAGGTGCACGGTGGGGGCGAGCTCCTGGACCCGCAGCCCGCCGCCGGTGCCGTCGCAGCCCTCGACCAGGCGTTCCAGCACCTCGAACTCGCTCATGCCGAGCCCGTGTTTCTCGCCGAGCTCGCGGTCCAGCAGGCAGGCGGTCTGGGCATGCCGGGCCAGCAGGTCGCGCCACTGGGCGACCAGACCTGCCTCCGCCGGGGAGTCGAGTTCAGCCACGCCGCCACGGTATCACAGGCGACCACAATTACTGCGTTAACATCTTATTCACTTGCATTGGATGCATGTGCATGTAGTCTCTTGCGCCATGACCACAGCGACCGCCGCGACACCCGACGCACCGTCATCTGCCGGGGCCCACTGGACTCCCCGCCTCTGGGGCACGCTGATCGTGCTCTGCGCCGCGCTCTTCCTGGACGCCCTGGACGTCTCGATGGTGGGCATCGCCCTCCCGTCCATCGGCTCCGAACTGCACCTGTCCACCTCCACCCTCCAGTGGGTGGTCTCGGGCTACGTGCTCGGCTACGGCGGCCTGCTGCTGCTCGGCGGCCGCACCGCCGACCTGCTCGGCCGCCGCCGGGTCTTCCTGACCGCGCTCGCCGTCTTCGCCGCCGCCTCCCTGCTCGGCGGCCTGGTCGACGACGGCGGCCTGCTGATCGCCGCCCGCTTCCTCAAGGGCGTCGCGGCCGCCTTCACCGCCCCGGCCGGCCTGTCGATCATCACCACGACGTTCCCCGAGGGCCCGGCCCGCAACCGGGCGCTGTCGATCTACACCACCTGCGGCGCCAGCGGCTTCTCGCTCGGCCTGGTGCTCAGCGGACTGCTCACCTCGGTCGGCTGGCGCTGGACCTTCCTGATGCCGGTCCCGATCGCGCTGATCGCCCTGGCCTTCGCCGTGCGGCTGCTGCCCCGCCCCGTCGAGGAGAAGGCGCACGGGCGCTACGACGTGCTCGGCGCGATCACCGGCACCGCCGCCGTGCTGCTGCTGGTCTTCACCGCCACCGAGGCGCAGGGCGCCGGCTGGCTCAGCCTGCGCACCCTGGGCTCGCTGGCCGCCGTGGTGCTGCTCGTGGCGGCCTTCCTGGTGACCGAGAGCCGCACCGCGCACCCGCTGGTCCGCCTCGGCATCTTCCGCAACGGCGGGGTCGCCCGGGCCAATGTGATCGCCTTCGCGATGGCCGGCGCGTACGGCGGCTTCCAGTTCGTGGTCACCCTCTACCTGCAGGACCTGCTCGGCTGGTCGGCCCTGGCGATGGCGCTCGGGCTGCTCCCGGCCGGTGCGATGATCGCCCTCTCGGCGCCGTTCATGGGCCCGGTGGTGGACCGCTTCGGCACCGGCCGGCTGCTGCCGATCGGCCTGCTCGCCCTGGTCGCCGCCTTCGCCCTGTTCCTGCGGCTGGACGAGCACAGCTCCTACCCGGCCCTGGTGCTGCCCTCGATCGTCCTGCTGGGCATCGGCTTCGCGCTGGCCTTCCCCTCGGTGAACATCGCCGCCACCGACGGGGTGGCCGACGAGGAGCAGGGGCTCGCCTCCGGACTGGTGAACACCGCGATCCAGGTGGGCACCGCGGTCGTGCTGGCCGGCGCCACCGCGATCATCACCGCCGGCAACGGCGGGGGCACCAGCGCCCAGGCCCAGCTGGACGGCTACCGGCCCGCACTGCTCTTCGTCACCGGGGTCGCGCTGATCGGCCTGGTGATCGCCGTCACCGGCGCCGTGCTCGACCGGCGGAAGAAGGCAACTCCCCGTCCGGTGCCGGACTATGATTATCCGTCAGTAAGCCGGGAAGGCCTGGCCGAGGAGCGTGGCGAGGTCCTCAGCAAGAGCTGACCGGCGAGCGCCGGACGACGGCAGGGACCCCGGACGGGGACTCCCGGCGCCGCGGTCCGGCCCTCGCCGAGGAGCAGGGCGCCGGCTCTACCAAACCCCCGTGTTGGTAGGGCCGGCGCCTCCGTACGATCCGAACCCGTCCGCCCGGCCAGGGGCCGGCCGCCGGGGTTCGGTCGGCGGCCGGGCCAGTATATTGGCCGCCAGCCAACGAACGTACGGAGCAGACACGATGGCACCTCGCGGGGATTCGGTCAATGAGGAGATGCGACAGCGCTCCCGGCGACGCATCATGCGGGCCACCGTCGAACTGGTCGACCAGCGTGGATACGCCGGCACCACGCTGACCGACATCGCCGAGCGGGCCGGGCTCGCCCGCGGCCTGCTCTCCTACTACTTCGACGGCAAACGGCTGCTGATGCAGTCCGCGACCCACCGGATGATGCACCAGACGCTCTCCGCCGCACTCGACGAGCTGGACCCCGGCGCGGGCCCGGAGGCCCGGCTGGCCCGGGCCATCGACGCGGTGCTCGGCCTGGCCATGGACCACCCGCGGGTGATGCGCTCGCACCTGGCGCTGATCCTCGACCCGGACACCGGCGCCTTCGTCCAGGACCCCGAGCAGCAGCGGCTGGGCACCATCCTCCAGGAGCTGCTGCGCGACTGGGGGGCGCCGGACCCGGTGGCCGAGCACGCGGTGCTGCGCAGCGCGCTCATGGGCGGCTGCATAGGCGTGCTGCTGCCCGGGGCGGAGCTGCCGCTGGCCCCGATCCGCGCCGACCTGTTCCGCCGTTACGACCTGCCCTGGCAGCTGGGCCGCCCGCCGCAGCCCCTCCCCCCGGAACGGGAGCGGCCGCCGGCCCGCGGCTGACCCGCGGCGGCCGGCGGCCGCTCCCCCGTCGTGCTCCGGTCGCCGCCCGGTCTCCCGGCCGTCTCCCGGCTCCCGCTCAGCGTTCCTTCAGGATCGAGGCCAGCAGGTCGATGGTGCGCTCGGGCGTGAGACTGTCCACGCAGAGCCGCTCCATGACCTGGATGTAGGCGTCCACGTCGTCGCGCTTGTCCAGGTACAGCGCGCTGGTCAGCTGCTCCAGGTAGACCACGTCGGCGAGATCCTGCTCGGGGAAGCGCAGGATGGTGAACGCACCGGACTCACCGGCGTGGGCGCCGAAGCGGAACGGCATGACCTGGATGACGACGTTGGCCTGCTCGGCGGCGTCGATCAGGTACTGGACCTGGCCGCGCATGACCTGGGGCCCGCCGACCGGCCGGCGCAGCGCGGCCTCGTCGATGACCGCCCAGAGCCGCGGGCTGTTGCCCTCGGTGAGCAGCTTCTGACGGCGCATGCGCAGGCTGACCCGGCGCTCGACCTCCTCCTCGCTGATCACCGGCCGACTCTGGCCGAAAACCGCCCGTGCGTACTCCTCGGACTGGAGCAGGCCGGGGACGAATTGGACCTCGTAGGTACGGATGAGGGCAGCGGCCTCCTCAAGGCCGACATAGGTCTGGAACCATCCCGGCAGGACGTCGTTGAAGCTGTGCCACCAGCCCGACTTGTTCGCCTCGCGGACCAGGCCGAGCAGTGCCTCGCGTTCGAGGCCGTCGTCCACGCCGTAGAGGCTGAGCAGGTCGGCGACGTCACGTTCCTTGAAGCTGACCCGGCCGAGTTCCATGCGGCTGATCTTGGACTCGGAGGCGCGAATCGCGTAGCCCGCGTCCTCGCGGGTGATGCCGCGCGTCTCGCGGAGCCGGCGCAGCTGGGAGCCGAGGAGGATCCGGCGGACCATCGAGCCGCCGCCCGGCTGAACTGTGGTCATGCGGTCCTAACCTCCACCTAGGGCAAACAGCGCACAGTCTGCCATCAGTTGAGCGCTCACGGTGCCGATACTGACGGATGTTCCTATCAGTTCTGCACTCCGCACACCAGGATGCACGTGCATCCGGCGCTTGCATATGCCATTTGAACGACTGCACGTGAATCGACTCTTGCATCTGCAGTGAGCGCAGAGCACGATGGTGCACGTGCACCTGCACATCCCTGGCAATCCCGCGGGCTCCGCGTCGACCCCACGCGCGATTCCGTGCACCGGCCCGGCAGCGCCCCCGCGCCTCCGGGCCCTCGTGCGCGCGCGCCTGGTCGAGGGGCGGCCGCGCGGCCGAGCGAGTCGGAGGTGACCGGCATGACCCCGGCGGGTCCAGCCGTGTCCGCCCCCTTATGGGAGGAGCTCTTCATGAGCACCGGAACGGCCTTGGCAGTCGACCCCCTTGTGGTCACCTGTACGCTCGCTCCCCGCTATGAGGCTGTCAGAACCGCGCGCGACTTCGCCAGGACCGCCCTGCAGCGGTGGGGGCTGGGCGAGCTCTTCGACGACGTCGCGCTGGTGGCATCGGAGCTGGTGACCAACGCGCTGCGGCACGCGATCGGCGCGTGTCCCGGTGCGGCGGACGACTACGACTTTCCCACGCAACCGACGGTGGAGAGCCGGCTGCCGATCCGAATAAGCCTCGTGCACCGTGCGCCCCAGGTGGTCTGCGCGGTGAGCGACCCCAGCAGCACCGGCCCGGTGGCCCGGGAGGCGGACTTCGTGGCGGAGTCCGGCCGGGGACTGCACCTGGTCGACTCGTTCAGCCGCTCCTGGGGCTGGCACCCGCTCGGCAGCGGCAAGGTCGTCTGGGCCCTGTTCGAGGCGGAGGAGGCCCTGCGGCCGGCCCCCGTCCAGGTCACGGAGTTCGGCGGACGGCACCGGCGCTCGGCCTGAGCGACCGACTGGTGAACCGGGGAACCGGGGAACCGGGGAACCGGGGAACCGAAGGATTCAGGGAACCACCACAGCACGGCGAACGGCACCCCGGCAGCGGCGACCGGCGACCCTCGGGCAGCGGGCACCGGCAGCCCCCGGCGGTGGCGCCCCCCTCCTCCGATCCGCGTGCGGCGGCTCGGCACGGCGGCGGCGCACGGGAGCCGTGGCGTTCCCGGCCCGCCCGGCGGCACGGATCGCGGGCGGAGGTGCGGATTCCCGGGCGCAGGCACGGACGGACCCCGTCCGGAAGGGCTTTCCGGAGCAGGACCTCCGGGACTCCCGCGCCTCCAGGACTCCCGGGCCTCCGGGACTCCGGACAAAGACAAAGGCCGTCGTGGTGTCAGCACCCACGACGGCCCCCCGATTGGTGAAGCCGGCGGCCGGTCAGACCGCCAGGTGGTCGAACTCCCCGTCCTTCGCCCCCAGGAGCAGTGCGGCGATCTCGGCGCGGGTGTAGATGAGCGCCGGACCGTCCGGGAAGCGCGAGTTGCGCATCGCCACTTCGCCCCCCGGGAGGGCGGCGAACTCGACGCAGTTGCCCTGCGAGTTGCTGTGCAGGCTCTTCTGCCAGACCACGCCCTCCAGGTCGGTGGCGGCCATCCCGTTGTACGTGTCGTACGTGTCGTGCGTGTCGTGCATAGAAATCTCCCGAAGAGCTCCGGAGTGGGTCGTTCAGCTCGGCGCCCCGGCCCCGGCCGAACGGACGGGCCGGCCCCGTACCGGCCCGGCACAACGCCTCACTTGACGTGATGATAGCTCCAGTGCACGTGCATCAGCACGGGACGTTGCAGGTGCACGGCCTTTTCGACACCGAACCGGAACTCTTCACGCGGCACCCGCCTGACGGTACGTAAACGGACATAGCCGACTGAATCGGCAAGGGGCCGATAACCGCCCGTAGGCGGCCACCCGCCGATTGTTGATCTTCGAACGCCGGGAGTCGTCCTTCCGTGACCCTCCGTCAGGCCGCGCGGGCGCTGTGAGACATCTCACGCGCGGGAGCGGCAACGCGGTTCCCGTTCCGGCGCATCTGAAGGGGTACCGGGAGAACTGCCGCCCCGGGGCCGGTTATGTCCGGTTTTCACGGCGGCCCTCCCGTCCGGTTCGGCAGCCGACTGCGGAGCGGGTGGAGCGATGTCCTACGATCTCCGCCATGAGCACCGCAGCCATCCCGGGCGCGCCACTGCCCGTCCGCACTCCAGGCTCCCGTGCGCGGGGGCGCCACCGCCGTCCCGAGCGCCCCGAGATCCCGTCCGGTTCCCCGGCCCTGCTGCTCGCCGTCCCCGCGGCCGCCGGGCCGGACTCCCGGTCCGTCGTCGAGGAGCTGCTGTCCATCGTCCGCAGCGAGCAGAACGGCGTCCGGACGGTCGCCGGCTACCTCCCCTCCGGTGACACCGACGTCGAGGCGGACGGCGAGCGCACCGTCGCCGAGCTGCTGGCCGAGGCCGCCGAGGCCGGACTGCCCGCGCCGGTCGTGGTGCCGCTGGTGCCCGGCCCGCACGACTTCCTCCCCGCGCTGCACGGGCTCGCCGCCGAGTTCGGCGCCCCCGTCACCGACGCGCTGGGCCCGCACCCGCTGCTCGCCGAGGCCGTGCACGTCCGCCTCTCCGAGGCCGGGCTGGCCCGCGCCGACCGGGCCCGGCTGTTCGCCATCGCGACCGCCGCCGACGGCGTGGTGCTCACCACCGTCGGCGGGCAGGCCGCGGCCGACGCCGCCGGGATCACCGGCATGCTGCTGGCCGCCCGGCTCGCCGTGCCGGTCGTCGCCGCCGCACTGGACGTGCCCGGCTCGGTCGCCGACGCCGTCGCCCACCTCAAGGAGATGGGTGCCCAGAACCCGGCGCTGGCCCCGCTGGTGATCGGCCCGGAGGCGGACGCCGAGCTGCTCGCCACCGCCGCCGAGGAGTCCGGCTGCCCCTCGGCCGCACCGGTGGGCGCGTACCAGGCGGTCGGCCAGCTGGTCGCCTCCACCTACCTGGCCGCGCTGCCGGCCGTCGACGCCGAGGCCCTGGCCGGGGAGGCCGGCGCCGCGGAGGAGGGCGGCCCGCGCGCCGCCGGGCGCCACGCCGCCCAGTAGCCCCGCTCGCCCGGAGGGCCCGGAACGGACGCACCGTTCCGGGCCCTCCGGCGTTCCCGGGAGACGGCCCTGCGGCGGCGTCCTGCAGCAGGACGGTCCCGGGGGCCCGCCTGCGGTCCGGCGGCGGCCTGCTGCCGCCCAACTCACGCCGGGGGGCCTCAGGATGACGGCAGCTCCGCTGACGGCCCGGATGCTGACGGCGTCGCAGGCGGCGGCGAAGCCCCCGGTCGGGCGTGCCGGCGCCGGCACCGGCCACCTTCCCGTCGTCGCCCCGGGGGGCTTCTCGTGGATCCCGGAGAGGAAGGCTCGGGGCGTCGACGTGGCCGGGGGCGAGGGCGCCACGGCTCTCGACGGTGCCGCCGATCGCCGCCGGGGGGGGGTGGCGGCGGCGCGCCGGCGCCGGAGGGCCGGGCGAGTCGGGCCAGTTGGGGATGGTTCGGGCGTGATGTCCGTTCTGCGGAGCTTTGCCCGACGGTGCACTCCGCACGGCCGGGTGGCCGGGCGGGAGCGCCCGGCTCCTCGTCGGCGCCCGCCGGTGCACGGCCCTCCCCCGGGACGGCTGCGGCACGGCGGACCGGCGCGGGCACCCTGAGGCACAGGCAGGTGCGTTGACCGCGAACGGCGTTGCGGGAAATCGGTCATTTCTGATCATGAAGGACAGCCGGCGGGCATGCGTTTCGCAAACCGTGACGAGCGTCACACATGTTTGCGGTTTGAACGCGCCTCTGCTTAACGTGCTCCCCGTTCGTGGCCACACGGACCCAGCACGTCCGCGACGCCGAGTCCTGCCGTCGGGCGTGCTGGCAGCGCAATGCACCACGGCAGGAGCGGGGGAACCACAGGTAGTTCGCCCAGGACCGGTCCACGGACCGGCCCCGGGCTAGGGGTGAAGCCGCGTCCACAGCGCGGCCGGGCAACTCCAGCCCGAATCCGACAGCTCACCTCGCAGGCGTGGGAGAGGACCGCGTCTTCATGCTGCCCACCAACGGCACCCGACTGTCCGGCCGTACCCGTCGCGCGATCGCCGCCCTCGGCGTCGCGGGCATCGGCCTCACCATCCCCTGCCTGACCGCCGGCACCGCCTCGGCCGCCTCCATCGCCACCTGGGACAAGGTCGCCCAGTGCGAGAGCGGCGGCAACTGGAGCATCAACACCGGCAACGGCTTCTACGGCGGCCTCCAGTTCACCAACTCCACCTGGGCCGCGTTCGGCGGCACCGCGTTCGCCGCGCGTGCCGACCTCGCCACCAAGGACCAGCAGATCGCGACCGCCGAGAAGGTCCTGGCCGTACAGGGCCCCGGCGCCTGGCCGGTCTGCTCGGTCCAGGCCGGTCTCACCAAGGGCGGCACCCCGGCCTCGGTGGACACCTCCGTCGCCGCGGGGCCGGCCACCAAGGCCCCGGCCCGGACCCCGGCCACCGAGCCGGCCGCCAAGCCCGCCGAGAAGCCCGCCGCGCAGCAGCAGGCCGCCGAGCCCGCCGCCGCCCCGCAGGCGGCCCAGGGCGACCGGCAGTGGCGTCAGCAGACCGGTCAGCAGGCCTCCCGGGACTACACCGTGGTCGCCGGCGACTGGCTGTCCACCATCGCCGACCGCAACCAGGTCCAGGGCGGCTGGCAGCGGCTCTACGAGCTCAACCGCGCCACCCTGACCGACGGCCCGCACGCCATCTACCCGGGCCAGCACCTGACCCTCGGCGAGCGCGCCACCGGGCAGGGCTTCGACTGGTTCAACCGCGGCCAGGGCGGCACGCAGGCCCCGGCCCAGGGCCCGGCCCAGACCCCGGCCACCAAGCCGGCGAGCAAGCCCGCCGCGCAGGCCGAGGCCCCCGCCCCGGCCCCGACCGCCACCGGCAGCATGGCCGCGGCCGTCGCCTTCGCCCAGTCGAAGGTCGGTCAGGCCTACGTCTACGGCGGCACCGGCAACGGCGGCTGGGACTGCTCCGGGCTGACCCAGGCCGCGCTGCGCGCCGCGGGCGTCTCCGTCCCGCGCGTCGCCGCCGACCAGGCCGCCGCCTCCACCCACGTCGCGCTGGACGCCCTCAAGCCGGGCGACCTGCTGTTCTGGTCCAACAACGGCAAGGACTCCGGCGTCTACCACGTCGCGCTCTTCATCGGCGACGGCAAGTACGTCGAGGCCGCCAACCCGAGCTCGGGCGTGCGCGTCCAGACGCTCGCCAACTGGGCCCCGGACTTCGCCGGCCGGGTCTGATCCCCGCACGCCGCCGCCCCCGGGGAGAGTCCGGTCGCTCCTCCCCGGGGGCGGCGGCGTGCCCCGGCGGGTCCGGACGCCGGACGGCCATGGTCAAACCGGGGTCGCGACGGGCATGCTGCTGCCCTGCACCCGAGAAGGAGTCACCATGGCCCAGGTCACCGTCTCGCTCGACGCCAACCTCGCGATCGACGTGATGATGCTCTCCGGCACCAAGAGCCCGCAGGACGCCGTCGAACTGATCCTCCGCGACTACCTGGAGCGGGGCCGGCGCACCGAGACCCGCACCGGTGACGCCGCCGACGGCCACCGGGTCACCCAGGACCGCCCGACCGTCCAGGAGGGCTGAGCCGGAACGCCGCGGGGCCCGGGAGCAGCGTGCTCCCGGGCCCCGCGGCGTACGGACTCAGCGCGCCCGGGCGCCGGTCGAGCCGCGCATCACCAGCTCCGGCTGGAACATGAACTCCCCGCGCTGCGCGGCGTTCCCGCCGACCTCCTCCAGCAGCGCGTCCACCGCCGCGGTGGCCATCGCCTCCACCGGCTGGCGGACGGTGGTCAGCGGCGGCTCGGTGAAGGCGATCAGCGGCGAGTCGTCGAAGCCGACCACCGAGACGTCCTGCGGCACCGCCAGGCCCCGCTGCCGGACCGCGCGGATCGCGCCGAGCGCCATCATGTCGCTGCCGCAGATGATCGCCGTGCAGCCCTTGTCGAGCAGCGCCCCGGCCGCCGCGTGCCCGCCCTCCACGCTGAACAGCGTGTGGTGGACCAGCCCCTCGGCCTCCTCGGCGCCGAGGCCCAGCACCTCCCGCATGGCCGCGGTGAAGCCCTCGATCTTGCGCAGCACCGGCACGTAGCGCTGCTGGCCGACGGCCAGGCCGATCCGCTCGTGGCCGAGTTCGGCCAGGTGCTGGACGGCCATCCACATCGCGGCCCGGTCGTCCGGCGAGATGAACGGCGCGTCGATGCGCTCGCTGTAGCCGTTGATCAGCACGAACGGTACCCCGCGCCCGGCCAGCCGGGCGTAGCGGTCGTGGTCGGCGGTGGAGTCGGCGTGCAGGCCGGAGACGAAGACGATGCCCGCCACGCCCCGGTCCACCAGCATCTCGACGAGCTCGTCCTCGGTGGAGCCGCCCGGCGTCTGGGTGCAGAGCACCGGTGTGAAGCCGTGCCGGCTCAGCACCTGCTCGATCACCTGGGCCAGGGCCGGGAAGATCGGGTTGCTCAGCTCCGGGGTGATCAGGCCGATCAGCCCGGCGCTGCGCCGGCGCAGCCGGGTCGGCCGCTCGTAGCCGAGCACGTCCAGGGCCGCCAGCACGGTCTGCCGGGTGGTGGCCGAGACGTTGGCCTTGCCGTTGAGCACGCGGGAGACGGTGGCTTCGCTGACCCCCGCCTGCGCCGCGATGTCTGAGAGTCGCGCCGTAGTCACGGTCCCAGAGCCTATTGCAACCACGTCAGACCGCCCACCAGTCGGTGCTGTCGGCGGCGAGCACCGCCTCGCCGTCCACCACGTCCGGGCCCGCGCCGGCGGAGGTGAGCAGCAGTCGGCCGGGGGCCGGTATCCGGACCGGGGCACCGGTGGTGTTGACGGTGCAGACGAAGGAGCCGCGGCGGAACGCCAGGGCGCCCTCGGGCGCGGGGAGCCACTGGACGTCGGCACCGGCGCCGAGGTCGGGGTTCGCCTTGCGGACGGCCAGGGCCGAGCGGTAGAGCTCCAGGGTGGAGGTCGGGTCGCCGGTCTGCGCCTCGACGCTGAGGGCAGCCCATTCGGCGGGCTGCGGCAGCCAGGACGGTCCGCCGGCGGTGGGGCCGAAGCCGTAGGGGGCCTCGGTGCCGGACCACGGGATCGGGACGCGGCAGCCGTCGCGGTAGCCGTCCTGGCCGGCCTTGCGGAAGAACGACGGGTCCTGGCGGACCTCGTCGGGCAGGTCGGTGACGTCCGGCAGGCCGAGTTCCTCGCCCTGGTAGACGTAGGCGGAGCCGGGCAGGGCGAGCATCAGCAGGGTGGCGGCGCGGGCGCGGCGCAGGCCGAGTTCGCGGTCGCCGGGGGTGCGGATCTGGGTGCCGAGGCCCGGCGGGTTGGCGAACCGGGTGGCGTGCCGGGTGACGTCGTGGTTGGAGAGCACCCAGGTGGTGGGGGCGTCGACGGGGCGCATCGAGTCGAGCGAGAGGTCGATCACGGCGCGCAGTTCGGCGGCGTCCCAGGAGGTGCCGAGGTACTGGAAGTTGAAGGCCTGGTGCAGTTCGTCGGGGCGCACGTAGTTGGCGGTGCGCCGGACGGTCGGGGTCCAGGCCTCGGCGACGCCGATCCGCTGTCCCGGGTACTCGTCGAGGATCGTGCGCCAGGCGCGGTAGATCGCGTGCACGCCGTCCTGGTCGAAGAAGGGCATGACGTCGTTGCCGAGCAGCTTGAGCTGGTCGGCGCCGCCGAGGTCGGGCAGGCCGGGGGCCTTGACCAGGCCGTGGGCGACGTCGATGCGGAAGCCGTCGACGCCCATGTCCAGCCAGAAGCGCAGGATGGAGCGGAACTCGTCGGCGACGGCCGGGCTGTCCCAGTTGAAGTCGGGCTGCTCGGGGGCGAACAGGTGCAGGTACCAGTCGCCAGGGGTGCCGTCCGGGTTCTCGGTGCGGGTCCAGGCGGGGCCGCCGAAGATGGACTCCCAGTCGTTGGGCGGCAGTTCGCCGTTGTCGCCCTTGCCGGGGCGGAAGTGGTAGCGCTCGCGCAGCGGGGAGCCGGGGCCCTCGCGCAGGGCGCGCTTGAACCACTCGTGCTGGTCGGAGGAGTGGTTGGGGACGAGGTCCACGATGATCCGCAGGCCCAGCCGGTGGGCGTCGCGGATCAGCGTGTCGGCGTCCAGCAGGGTGCCGAACATCGGGTCGACGGCCCGGTAGTCGGCGACGTCGTAGCCGGCGTCGGCCTGCGGGGAGGCGTAGAACGGCGAGAGCCAGACGGCGTCCACGCCGAGGTCGCGCAGGTAGGACAGGCGGCTGCGGATGCCGGGCAGGTCGCCCATGCCGTCGCCGTTGGAGTCGGCGAAGCTGCGCGGGTACACCTGGTAGATGACCGCGTCCCGCCACCAGCCTCTGTCCGCGGCGGCACCGGCCTCGTGAGCGGTGGCGTCGTCGGCGGGCCGGGAGGTGTCGGCCAGGTTCTGGGTCATGGACGGTATCCCTTGCGGAGTGTGGCGGGCGGAGCGGTCGGGACGTCGGCGGGGACGCCGGTCAGGACTTCGAGGCGCCGGCGGTCAGGCCGGTCACCAGGTGGCGCTGCACCAGGTAGAAGAGGGCCGAGGAGGGGATGGCGATCAGCACGGCGGTCGCGGCCATCAGGTTCCACTGGGCGTCGTGCTCGCTGACGAAGGTCTGGAGTCCGACGGCGAGGGTGTACTTGTCGGAGCTGAGCATGAAGGTGGAGGCGAAGGCGACCTCGGCCCAGGCGGTGAGGAAGGAGTAGAACGCGGCGACCGCCAGGCCCGGGCGGGCGAGCGGCAGCACCAGCCGCCAGAAGGTGCCGAACGGGGTGAGCCCGTCGACCCGGCCGGCCTCGTCGATCTCCACCGGGATGGTGTCGAAGTAGCCCTTCATCAGCCAGGCGCAGTAGGGCACGGTGGTGGTCGAGTAGACCAGGATCAGGCCGAGGTAGCTGTCCAGCAGGTCGAGCTCGGACAGGATCGTGTACATCGGCACGATCAGCACCGCGATCGGGAACATCTGGGTGACCAGCAGCGACCACATGAGCGGCCGGTGGCCGGGGAAGCGCATCCGGGAGACGGCGTAGCCGGTGGAGGCGGCGATCAGCACGCCGAAGACGGTGGTGACGCCGGAGACCAGGAAGGCGTTGCCGAACCAGGTGAAGAAGTCGGTGTCGAACAGCACCGTCTCGTAGTTCGAGAGGGTCAGCTTGTCGAGGATCTCGCCGGGGTGCAGGTAGTCGGTCTTGTCCGGGCCGAACGAGACGTAGAGGATCCACGCCACCGGGAACAGCGCGATCAGGCTGGCCAGGATCAGCGCGCCGTGCATCAGGGTCCTGGCGAGCGGGCCGGTGCCGCCGCGGCGGCGGACCTTGGCCGGCCGGGCGGCGGGGGCCGCGGACCGGGCGGCGAGGGGGGTGGGTCGGTCGGTGGTGGTGCTCATCGGGGTGCCTCCTTCGTGGTCGCTTGGTTGGCCGGGGTCAGCCGTTCGCCCGCTCGTTGCGGGCGAGCCAGCGGCGGTAGAAGGCGGTGAAGACGACCAGGATGGAGAGCAGGATGACGCCGTAGGCGGCGGACTGCGCGTAGTCCCGGGGCTGCTGGCCGAAGCCGAGCCGGTAGGCCCAGGTGACCAGCAGCTGGGCGTCGGGGGCGCCGTTGCCGAACAGCAGGAAGATGACGGCGAACTGGTTGAACGTCCAGATGATGCCGAGCAGGACGACGGTCGAGGAGACGGTGCGCAGGCCGGGCAGGGTGACGTGGCGGAAGCGCTGCCAGGCGGTGGCGCCGTCCATCTCGGCGGCCTCGTACAGCTCGGCGGGGATCGACTGGAGGCCGCCGAGCAGCGAGATCATCATGAACGGCACGCCGACCCAGGTGTTGACCATGACGGCGGCGGCCTTCTGCGCGGTCGGGTCGTCCAGCCAGCCGGGTTCGGGCAGGTGCAGGGCGGCGAGCAGGCCGTTGACGGCGCCGCCGTCGGCGAGCATCAGCCGCCAGGAGAAGACGGTGACGAAGGTCGGCACGGCCCAGGGCAGGATGAGCAGCATCCGGTAGACGGCGCGCCCGCGCAGCTTCTGGTTGAGCAGCAGGGCCAGGCCCAGGCCGATGGTGTAGTGGAGGCCGACGCAGAGCGCGGTCCAGGCGATGGTCCAGACGAAGTGCGACCAGAAGCGGTCGTAGGAGCCGGGGCCCCAGAGGATGTCGGCGTAGTTGTCGAAGCCGACGAAGCGGTAGCCCGCCGGGATCTCGTTGGCGCCGATCTTGCGGGCGACGTTGAGGCTGTTGGCGTCGGTGAGGGTGAGCCAGAGGCCCTCGGCGAGCGGGTAGAGCACCAGGACGCCGAGCACGAGCACGACCGGCGCGATCATCGCGTAGGCGTACCAGTGCCTGGCGTACGAGCGCTTGACGCGTTCCATCAGGCCCGGACGCGGATCGCGCTGCCGGCTGCCCTTGCCGGTGGCGCCCTGCACGGCGACTGACATTGTTCGACACCTTCTCGGGGGAGGTCCGCCGCCTCGCTTCGGCGACTGCTGTGACGGGTCCGGCCGTCCGGGCCGCCGGGGGAACGGCGGACCGGACGGCTGGGTGGGGGGTGGACTACTTGGCGAAGCCCGGGAGGAGCTTGGCGTAGTCGGTGGCGACGGTGTTCAGGCCGTCCTGGGTCGCGGTGCCCTGGACGATCTTGCCGAGGTTGGTGCCCAGCGACGCGAACAGCGAGCTGTACTCGGGCAGTTCGGGGCGCGGCTTGGCGCTCGACAGGACCGCCTGGAAGCCGGCGATGCCGGGGTCGGCCTTGACCTCGGGGGTGAAGGCGTCCTCGCGGGTCGGCAGGGTGGAGTTCTTCTGCGCGATGAAGGCCTGGCTCTCGGCCGAGGTCATGAAGGCGGCGAACTTCCCGGCGGCGGCCTTGTGGGCCTTGTCGGCGCCGGCGTAGACGGAGATGTTGTGGCCGCCGGTCGGGGCGCCGCCCTTGCCGGCGGAGCCGCCCGGGACCGGGGCGATGCCCAGGTTGGCCTTGTCGGCGAAGGCGGAGCCCTTGTAGATGTTGGTGATCTCCCAGGGGCCCTGGACGATCGCCGCGACCTTGCCGCTGTTGAAGGCGTCCATCATGTGCGCGTAGGCGTCGGTGGTGACGTCGGCCTTGGCGGTGCCGGGCGCGGTGAACAGGGACTTGTAGGTCTCGATCGCCTTGACGGCGTCCGGCCCGGCGACGGTGATCTTCTTGCCCTTGGCGTCGACGGTGTCGGTGCCCTCGCCGAACAGGAACGGCATGGCGTAGTAGCCGTCGGCGGCCTTCAGCCAGAAGCCGTCGACGCCGGCCTTCTCCTTGACCGCGGCGGCGGCGGTCTTGAGCTCGTCCCAGGTGGTGGGGGCGGCGGTGATGCCGGCCTTGGCGAAGAGCTCCTTGTTGTAGAGCAGGCCGAGGGTGTCGGTGACCAGCGGCACGCCGTAGAGCTTGCCCTCGTAGCTCGCCTGCTGGATCAGGCTGGGCTGGAACTTGGCGGTGTCGGCGGCGGCCGGGGTGCCGTCCAGCGGCTCCAGGTAGCCGGCCTTGGCGAACGCGGCGGTCCAGCCGACCTCGGAGCGGAACACGTCCGGAGCGCCCTTGGCGCCCATCGCGGTCTGGAGCTTGTTCTGCGCCTGGTCGAAGGGCACGTTGACGAAGTCGACCTTGACGTCCGGGTTGGCGGCCTCGAACTTCTTGACGAGCTCCTGGTAGTTCGGCGCCTCGTTGGTGGCGTTCGAGGTGTCCCAGTAGGTGAGGGTGACCGGCCCGTCGGCCTTGCCGTCGGAGCTGGAGCCGCTGCTGCCACAGGCAGCCATCGAGACCGCGAGGGCCACAACGAGGGCAGAGGCCGCGATGCCACGCCGCATGAGAACTCCTTGGAGGGTGGGGGTGCCCGAAATGACCGGAGACAGGCGCATAATGGCTGCCTTGCCTCGCGCCGACCGCACCGTTGCTGCCGCCGGGCCCGCAAGGAAGTTAACAGCGGGGCAACAGTTGCGGAAAGACCTTGCAGAAAGTTTCTGCAAGAAACGCCGATCGTTACATCGGCGTGTCCTCCGCGTTGCCGCACGGTCGTTGACAGTCGGGCATGTCGCCACACTTTGTACGGTTTGCCCCGGTCGGCCGTCGCCGCCGGGGCCACCCTCCGTGAGGAAAGCCTCTTGCAGCGCCTCCGTCAGCCGGTGGTTCCGAGCCGCAGCACGGTGGTCGAACGGAACTCCTCGCCCGGGCGCAGCTCGGTGCTCGGGAAGGCCGGGTGGTGCGGGGAGTCCGGGAAGTGCTGGGTCTCCAGCGCGATCCCCGCGAACGGCCCGTACGGCACCCCGCGCGCGCCGGTGACCCGGCCCTGGAAGGTGTTGGCGGTGTAGACCTGGATGCCGGGCTCGGTGGTCAGCACCTCCAGGGTGCGGCCGCTGGACGGGTCCTCCAGCAGCGCCGCCCGGGCCGGGGTGCCGTCCGCCGGACGCGGCCGCAGCACCCAGTTGTGGTCGTACCCGCCGGGTCCGGTCAGCTGCGGGTGGCCGTCGTGCAGCGACTTGCCGATCGGCCGGGCGGTGGTGAAGTCGAACGGCGTCCCGGCCACCGGCTCGATCCGGCCGTCGGGGATCTGCCGCTCGTCGGCGGGGGTGAAGCCGTCGGCGTCCAGGGTGAGCAGGTGGCCGAGGACGTCCCCGGAGCCCTCGCCCGCCAGGTTGACGTAGGCGTGGTTGGTGAGGTTGACCACGGTCGGCGCGGTGGTCACCGCGTGGTAGCGGATCGCCAGCTCGCCGCCCGGGTCGAGGGTGTACTCGACGGTGACGTCGAGGGCGCCCGGGAAGCCCTGGTCGCCGTCGGGGCTGTGCAGCGCGAGCCGGACGCCGCCGGGCACCTCCTCGGCCGTCCAGATCCGGTGCGCGAAGCCGTCGGGACCGCCGTGCAGGGTGACCCCGCCGCCGGTCGGGGCGAGCTGGTGCTCCTCGCCGTCGACGGTGATGCTGCTGCCGGCGATCCGGTTGGCGTACCGGCCGACCACGGTGCCGTAGTGGCGCGCCGGGCCGAGGATGTCGGCGAGCCGGTCGGTGGAGAGCAGCAGCTGGGCGGGGCGGCCGTCGCGGTCCGGGGCGACCAGGGTGTGCAGGGTGGCGCCGAGGGTGAGCACGCTCGCCTCGTACGGTCCGGCGCGCAGCGTCCACCGCTCGATCGCGGCGCCCGCGCCCGAGGGTTCGAAGGGCTCGCGCCGCACGCTGGTGGTCTGCGGCCCGTTCGCCGGGGGCGTCGCCATGGCCTGCTCCTCACTGGCGGGCCACGGGAGCGCGCCCGCCCTTTCGCCGGGGTGCCGGGCCCCGCATGGGCCCGGGTCGGCGTCAGCCTAGGGCCTGTCCCCCGGATTTCGTCGGACCGGGCCGCGGCTCCCCCGGCCGTCGGCGACCGGCGGCGACGCGGCGCGGGGGTGCCCGCCGGCCGAAGGCCGGGGGCGTGCGTGCCCTGGCGTCGCGGGCCCGGCAGGGAGCCAGGCGACGGGCCGCGAGCCGCAGCGGACGACGCGGGGGCGCTCATCGAGTGCCCGCGCGCCGTCCGGTGCGCCGTGCGCTGCGGCCGGGAGGACGGCCGGGCGTGTCGCCGTGGGACCCGCCCGGTCGCCGGGACCGGTTCAGCGGCCGGCGCCGAACCCGCCCTCGTCCCCGTGCGCGCCGCCCGGCCGGTCGACCGGGTCGGAGCCGTCGCGCTGCGCGGGCGGCAGGCCGAGCGCCGCGGCCAGGCCGTCGGGGCCGCTGCCGGCCTTGCGGTAGACGGCGGCCAGCCGGCGGTTGACCAGGTTGAGCGGGAGCGCCAGGTGGTCGGCGATGCGCTGCGGCGGGATGCCCCGCACGGCCAGCTCGGCGACGTCCCACTCCGGCTGGCTGAGCGTCTCGCGCACGTCGCCGAGCCGGTTGGGCCGCAGGCCGTAGTTGGCCAGCTCGCGCCGGGCCCGGTCGACCAGCCCGTCGGCCGCGCAGTGCTGGGCCAGTTCGATGCCCTGGTAGAGGTGCTCCTGGGCGTCCTCCAGCCGGCCGACCCGGCGCAGCGCGGCTCCGAGGTCGACCAGGGCGACGGCGTGCTCGTAGCCGGCCGGCGACTGGCCGAGGTGGGTGACCGCCCGCTCCAGCAGTTCGACCGCCTGCTGGCCGTCCTCGATCTGGGCATGCAGCCGCAGCGCGGTGCCGATCGCCGAGGCGGTGCCGAACCGCTCCGCGTCGACGACCGAGCGGCGGGCGTACGCGCGGGCCCGCTCCGGCTCGTCCGCGGCGAGCGCGATGGCCAGGTGGCCGGCCCAGGGCGCCCAGACCGTGTTGTGCCAGCCCCGGACGTCCAGCTGGGCGCCGGCCTCGGTCAGCGCGGCGGCCGCGCCGGCGGGCCGGCCGACGGCGAGCAGCAGCTTGCCGTACAGCGAGGCGGCGTCGGGCAGCACCATCGCGGTGGCGTGGTACGGCGGGTGGAAGCCGAACTCCAGGGCGAGTTCCCAGGCCTCCTGGCTGCGGCCGCGGGCGATCAGGGTGTCGATCAGCACGCCGACCGCGTCCCAGGCGAGCGGCAGCTTGGAGCTGATCCGCTCGGACAGCCGCAGCGCCCGGCGCAGGAAGTCCTCGGCCTCGGCGAGCAGGCCGCGCCGGAACCGGGCCAGGCCCATCAGGAAGTAGGCGAAGCCCCGGTGGGCACCGCTCCAGCCCGCCACCTCGAACTGGACGATGGCGTCCGAGAAGAGCCGCTCGGCCTGGGCGATGCGGTCGTTGTAGGTGTAGGACAGGCCGAGCGTGGCGGGCAGTTCGAAGCCCCAGGTGTTGTCGGTCCAGCCGAGGCCCTTGGGCAGCCGGCCGTTGTCCAGCACGTCGTCGGCGTGCCGCAGCACCTCGGCCGAGGGCTCGCCGCGCAGGGTGAGGTCCCAGGCCCGCAGCGCCAGGACCGCCCGGTCGGCCGCCTCCCGCCCGGTGAGGCTCTCGCACAGCGCGCCGAGCCGGGCGGAGCGGGCCGGTCCGTCCTCCTCGGACTTGCGGTAGGCGTGCCACATGAACGACGCGGCCTCCAGCCGCAGCCGGCCCGCCGGGTCCCCGACGGTGCGCTCCGCCTCGTCCTGGCAGACCACCGCGGCCTGGCGCAGCTCGCCGCTGTGCGCGAGCACTTCGGAGAGCCGGAAGGTGGCGTCGACCCGCAGCGAGGGGCGCAGCGGTCCTTCGTCCGGGTCGAGCGCGAGCTTCAGCTGGTTGACGGTGGCGACGGGGTCGGTGAGCAGGGCGGAGCAGCCCAGCTCGTACAGCACCTCGGCGCGGTCCTGGTCGTCCGGCGGTTCGGCGAGCGCGCGGTGCAGGCAGCGCTGGGCCGCCTCGGGCGCGCCGATCAGCAGGTGTTCGGAGGCGGCCCGGCGGAGTTTGCGCACGGTGCGGTCGTCGCCCTCGCCCGCGAAGGTCTCCACCAGGTGGCGGGAGGCGGCGAGCAGGCCGAGTCCGGCGTTCTCGATCTCGGCGGCGGCCACGCCGTGCATGCCGGTGCGGGTGGCCTCGGGCATGGTGTTGTAGATCGAGCTGGCGATCAGCGGGTGGACGAATTCGAGGTTGCCGTTGGGGGTCTTGGTGAGGACGCGCTGCTTGCGCAGTTCCTTGATGGACTCGCGGGCGCCCTCGGCGCTCTGGGCGGAGATCCGGGTGGCGAGTTCGGGCTGGATGTCGGTGCCGAGCATCGCGGCGGCCCAGGCGAAGCGCAGGGTGGCGGCGCCGAGCCGGTCCAGCCAGGACTTGAGGGTCATCCCGGTGGCGTCGACGGCCAGTTCGCGCAGTTGCTGGGAGTTCTCCTCGACCGGTTCCAGCTCCTGGTCGCGGACCTGGTCGAGCAGGGCGACGACCTCGAAGGGGTTGCCGTTGACGACGTTCCAGAACTCGTAGCAGAAGGCGTCCTCGGCCCGCTCGCCGAGTTCGGCGCGGATCATGTCGGTGACCGCGACCAGGGAGAGCCGGCTCAGCTCGTGCCGGCGGGTGGCCAGCGCGGCGACGGCGCGCTGGTGCTCCTGGGACTCCTGCTGCCAGTCGGCGGTGTCGTCGCGGTAGGCGAAGACCAGCAGGACGGGCAGCTCGCGCGCCCGGACGGCGAACTGGGCCAGCCAGCTGAGCGATTCGGGGTCGGACCAGTGCAGGTCGTCGACGATCATCACCAGCGGGGCGCGCCGCGGGGCGAGCTGGGTGAGGACGAAGTCGAGGCCGTCGCGCACGCCCTGCGGGTCGAGGCGGCGGGCGCCCTTCCTGGGCTGCTTGAGGCCCATGGCCGGGCCGACGACCTCTTCCCAGGTGCCCATCACCTGGCTGAACTCGCCCGGTTCCAGGCTGCCGAGCACTGGCTGGAGGAGCTGACGCAGGACGTGGTAGGGCTCCTTGAACTGGCGTTCGCCGCCGCGGGCGAACAGCACGGTGGCGCCGGGGCGCAGTTTGGCGATCCGGCGGACCTCGTGCAGCAGGCTGGTCTTGCCGATGCCGGGCCGGCCGGAGAAGGTGAGCAGTTCGCCGATCTCGGTGCCGCCGGCCGCGAAGTCGCGGCAGAGCTTGTCCACCGCGGACTCGGCGGAGCGGAGTTCGGAGTCGCGGTCGCGCAGTCTGATGCGATTGGGGGCGCCTTCGGCCTCCCGCGCGCCCGGCTTCGCCTCCGCCCGGAATTCCCTGTCCCGCTCGGTCACCGTCGTGCCTCCGCCTCGCCGATCCCTGCTCGTGGAGCCGAGGTTAGCGCCGCAGGGGGCCTGGTGGAGTGTATTCACGCAGGCGAGGGGCGAGTTGAAGGGTTTGGAAGACCTGCCGAGGGCAATTGCCGTATATCCCTAACGTCGGATCATTGCATCAGATACTCTACGCCCCGCATACCAAGTTGATCATGCCATGACCATGTTCACCCCTCCGGCAGCGCCACCCCAACTCCCCCGCCCACGCCCGCAATACCCATCAGCATCCCCACCCTTCGCAGCTCCGGGAGTCCGATGTCTGACGACACCTCACTTCAGATTCCGTTCCCGCACCGTCGCAGCGACCACGGGCCGTACGCCACCGAACTGCACCGCGCCTGGCTGACCCGCCATCCGTTGCTGCCCGACCCGGCCCACCCGTCCTACGCCCACTGGGACGTCGTGGACCTCGCGGCGCTCGGCTACCCCGAGGCCGGGCCCGACGAACTCGCGCTCGCCGCCGACCTCATGGGCTTCTACTTCCTCTTCGACGACCAGTTCGACGGCCCGCTCGGCCGCCGCCCCACCGAGGTGGCGCCGATCTGCGACCGGCTGGTCGCCGTCCTGCACGGCGCGTCGCCCGACCGCGGCTCGCCCGTGGAGACCGCCTTCGCGGACCTGTGGGAGCGCAGCGTCCAGGGCATGCCGGCGCGCTGGCAGGCGCGCGCCGCCTACAACTGGGAGTACTACCTCGCCTCCCACCCCGCCGAGGCGGCCGGGCGGATCAGCCCGAACCCGCCGGACCGGGCCGGCTACCAGGTGCTGCGGCGCGGCACCGCCGCGATGGAGACCATCTTCGACATGATCGAGCGGCTCGGCCACTTCGAGGTGCCCCCGGCCGTGCTGCACCATCCGGTGCTGCGTCAGCTGCGCCAGCTCGCCGCCGACATCCCCTCGCTGACCAACGACGTGCGCTCGTTCCCGCTGGAGGCGCCGCGCGGCGACGTCAACAACCTGGTGATGATCGTGCGGCGGGAGCGGGACTGCTCGGCCGAGGAGGCGTGCGCCGTGGTGATGGCCGAGGCGCAGCTGATGGTCGAGCGCTCCCGGGAGCTGTACGAGGGACTGCCCGACGTCCACCGGGAGCTCGGCCTGGCCCGGGTCGAGCGGATCGTCGCCCAGCGCTACGCCGACGGGCTGGTCACCTGGCTGGCCGGCTACCTGAGCTGGGAGCGCCGCACCGGCCGCTACCAGACCGCCTGACCCGGCCCGCCCCGGGGCCGGCGGCCCGCGCCACCCTGCGTCGACCGATGCCGCACGGACCGTAGCCGAACCGGCCGCCCGCCGGTTAGGGTGCAACCCGGCGGACGCCCCGGCACGGGGGCGCCCGACCCGCGTGTGTGTCCGTACCCTCCGCCGGGCCGCCCCCTGCGCGGCCCGGCGCACCGCTCCGGCCCGCGTGGCCGGAGCGGTGCCCCGACAGCGCGAGGAGGCACCAGAACATGCCGGTCTACCAGCCCCCCGGGCAGCCCGGATCCATCGTCGGCTACCGCCCCCGCTACGAACACTGGATCGGCGGCCGGTGGACGCCGCCGGCCCTCGGCCGCTACTTCGAGAACCCCAGCCCGGTCACCGGCGAGGTCTTCACCGAGGTCGCCCGCGGCACCGCCGAGGACATCGAGGCCGCGCTGGACGCCGCCCACGCCGCCGCCCCGGCCTGGGGCCGCACCCCGCCCGCCGAGCGCGCCCAGGTGCTGCTGCGGATCGCCGACCGGATCGAGCAGAACCTCGAAGCCCTCGCCGTCGCGGAGAGCTGGGAGAACGGCAAGCCGGTGCGCGAGACGCTGGGCGCCGACCTGCCGCTGGCCGTCGACCAGCTGCGCTACTTCGCGGGCGCGCTGCGCGCCCAGGAGGGCGGTGTCTCGCAACTGGACGAGGACACCGTGGCCTACCACTTCCACGAGCCGCTGGGCGTGGTCGGCCAGATCATCCCGTGGAACTTCCCGATCCTGATGGCGGTCTGGAAGCTCGCCCCGGCGCTGGCGGCGGGCAACGCGGTCGTGCTCAAGCCCGCCGAGCAGACGCCGGCCTCCGTCCTGCTGCTGGCCGAACTGACCGCCGACCTGCTGCCGCCGGGCGTGCTCAACGTGGTCAACGGCTTCGGCCTGGAGGCCGGCCGCCCGCTCGCCTCCAGCGACCGGATCCGCAAGATCGCCTTCACCGGCGAGACCACCACCGGCCGGCTGATCTCGCAGTACGCGAGCGGCAACCTCATCCCGGTCTCGCTGGAGCTCGGCGGCAAGAGCCCCAACCTGTTCTTCGCCGACGTCGCGGCCGAACAGGACGCCTTCTACGACAAGACCGTCGAGGGCTTCGCGATGTTCGCCCTCAACCAGGGCGAGGTCTGCACCTGCCCCAGCCGGGCCCTGATCGAGTCCTCGGTGTACGACCGGCTGCTCGCCGACGGCCTGGACCGGGTGCGGGCGATGCGCCAGGGCAACCCGCTGGACACCGACACCCAGATCGGCGCCCAGGCCAGCGAGGAACAGCTGCGCAAGATCCTCTCCTACGTCGAGATCGGCCAGGCCGAGGGCGCCAAGGTGCTCGCCGGCGGCGAGCGGGCCGAGCTGGGCGGCGCGCTGTCCGGCGGCTACTACGTCACGCCGACGGTCTTCGAGGGCGTCAACGGGATGCGGATCTTCCAGGAGGAGATCTTCGGCCCCGTCGTCGCGGTCACCCGCTTCGAGGGCTTCGACGACGCGGTCGCGCTCGCCAACGACACCCTCTACGGGCTCGGCGCCGGCGTCTGGACCCGCAACGGCACCACCGCCTACCGGGCGGGGCGCGCCATCCAGGCCGGCCGGGTCTGGACCAACTGCTACCACGCCTACCCGGCCCACGCCGCGTTCGGCGGGTACAAGAACTCCGGCATCGGCCGGGAGGGCCACAAGGCCGTCCTGGAGCACTACCAGCAGACCAAGAACCTGCTCGTCAGCTACTCCCCGCAGGCCACCGGCCTGTTCTAGGCGGCGGCGCACCGCCGCACGGCCCCGGAACGCGGGGCGGGAAGCCGGGCCGGCCGGCTTCCCGCTCCGTACGCCACTCCCCGTGGCCCGGTCGGGGACCCCAGGGGGGTGAATCGCCCGTAGCGGGATCCAAGCACAGTCGGCCCCCGGAAATCCCCGACTCGCCGCCGACATGCGCGGCGAGTCCCCGCCGAGGTCCTAAACAGGAGTTCCGACCCGCTTCGACTCCTGGGAGACCGGATGACCATCGCCCCCGCCAAACTCTCCGACCCGACCGTGCGCGCCGCCGTCACCGCGATCAACGCCGGCGACCGGCAGGCCTTCGTCGACCTGCTCGCCCCGGACGCGACCATGTCCGACGACGGCTCCGAGCGCGACCTCCAGGACTGGATCGACCGGGAGATCTTCACCGTCCACGGTCACATGGAGGTCCGCTCCGAGTCCGACGGCGGCCGGGCCCTGGTCGCCGACTACCGCAACGAGACCTGGGGCGAGATGCGCACCGCCTGGCGGTTCACCGTCGAGGGCGGCCGGATCAGCCACTTCGCGACCGGCCAGGCCTGACCCGCCCCGGGCGCGGCCCCGGCCCGGCCCGGGCTCAGGCCGCCCCCAGGCACTCCCGCACCGCCCGGATCAGCGCGCGGGAGCGGATGTCCCCGGTGACACCGGGCTGCATGCCGTTGGTGACGTAGCCGAAGCCGATCCCGAGCTCCGGGTCGGCGAAGCCCAGCGAGCCGCCCCGGCCCGGGTGGCCGAAGCTCGCCGGCGAGGCCATCGGCGAGGTCGGGCTGTGCCGGAAGAAGCCCAGCCCGAAGGTGGAACCGACGATCAGCACCCGGTCCGGGCCGCTGACCACCGGCCCGACCGCGCGGGCCAGCATCCCGGGACCGAGCAGCGGCGGCAGCGCCCCGCCGCCGCTGCCGTGCCGGTCGGCCGCGCCGATCAGCGCCGCGTAGAACCGGGCCACCGAGCGCGCCGTGCCGATCCCGCCCGCGCCGGGGATCTCGGCCGCCTGCACCGCCGGGTCGTTCAGGTCCACCCCGGGCCGCACCGAGGCGAACGCCCGGGCGGTCAGCGAGGACGGGTCCTGGTAGGCGTCCCGCACGGACTGCTTGGGGCGCAGCCGCAGCCCGCTCGGACCGGTCCGGGCGGCCGCCGGCGCGGGCAGGTCGACCAGCCGGCCCACCCGGGGCGCGGCGCCGGCCGGCAGGCCGATCCACAGGTCGAGGCCGAGCGGACGGGCGATCTCCTCGGCGAAGTACTGGCCGACGGTGCGCCCGCTCACCCGGCGCACCACCTCGCCGACCAGCCAGCCGAAGGTGTACGGGTGGTAGCCGTGCGCCGTGCCGGGCTCCCAGGCGGGCGCCTGGGCGGCCACCGCGGCCGCCGCCCGCTCCCAGGTGAGCACGTCCTCCAGCCGCAGCGGCACGTCCAGCGCCGGCACCCCGGCCTGGTGCGACAGCAGCCAGCTCACCGGCACCCCGCCCTTGCCGGCCGCCCCGAACTCCGGCCAGTAGGAGACCACCGGGGCGTCCAGGTCGAGCTGCCCGCGCTCGGCGAGCAGCAGCGCGGTGGTCGCGGTCAGGCCCTTGGTGACCGAGCGCAGCACCTGCGCGGTGTCCGCCGTCCAGGGCACGGCCGGCGCGGGCCGCCCGCCGACCTCGGGCCGGGCGTCGCCGCCCCAGAGGTCCACCACCTTGCGGCCGTGCACGTACAGCGCGAAGGCCGCGCCGAGTTCCCCGTACTCCCGGAAGTTGCGCGCGAAGGCCTCCCGCACCGGCTCGAAGCCCCCGGCCGTCTCGCCCCAGATCTCCACCACCGCGCGTGCCGTCCCTCGTCCGTCCGTTCGTGAATCGCCCGGAAACCCTAACCTGTCGGTCATGAGCGAGCCTGCGCAGAGCGATCCCGCCGATGAGCTGCTGGACGTCGTCGACGAGCACGACCGGGTGACCGGGACCGCGCGGCGGGGGGAGGTGTACCGGCTCGGGCTGACCCACCGGTGCGTCTTCGTCCTGGTCCGCGACCCGGCCGGGCGGATCTTCGTGCACCGGCGCACCGACACCAAACTGTTCGCCCCGGGCGCGCACGACATGTTCGTCGGCGGCGTGGTGGGCGCCGGGGAGACCTACGGGCGGGCCGCCGTCCGGGAGACGGAGGAGGAGCTGGGCGTCACCGGGATCGCCCCGCGCCCGCTGTTCCGCTTCCTGTACCGCGGCGACGGCCTCGCCTGGTGGTCCGACGTGCACGAGGCCCAGTGGGACGGCCCGGTCTCCCCGCAGGAGTCCGAGGTGGCCTGGCACGCCTGGCTCACCCCGGCCGAGCTGGCCGCCCGGCTGGAGCGCGACGTCTTCGTCCCCGACGGCCGGGAGGCCTACCGCCGCTACCTGGAGCACCGCCGGGCCCGACCGGGCGGATAGACACCTCACGGCGCCAAGCCGTCAAGTCGGGACAGCGGGCACCTCACGGCGCCAAGCCGTCAAGTCGGGACAGCGGGCACGAGCTCAATGTTCGATTTCGAGGGCCCTGCCGGTGGTCAGGGAGCGTCCTTGGTGTGGCTTCGGGCGAAGTTCCATGGGGCGGGTGCATTGGCGGCTTCGTACTCGTCGGCGATGCCGAAGACGCTCCCGCATCCTGGGCATTCCGCCCGGCCGAACAGGTGCGTCAGGCCCCAGGCGAGCCTTTGCTGGCCATCCCGTACGGCCGACTCGTGCAGCATCCGCGCGGTGCCGGTCAGCTCGTGCGGGGTGGCCGGCCGGAGCGGGACCTGGTGGACGTCCCCCAGGTTCCAGTCCCGGATCGAGGAGTAGCAGCCGTGGTCGCCGACCGCGATCGTCACCGGTGCGTCGCAGTGCGGGCAGGCGACGGTGACGAAGGAA
Source organism: Kitasatospora sp. NPDC058115 (assembly GCF_042884635.1). Classification (NCBI taxonomy): domain Bacteria; kingdom Bacillati; phylum Actinomycetota; class Actinomycetes; order Kitasatosporales; family Streptomycetaceae; genus Kitasatospora; species Kitasatospora sp. NPDC058115. Next base: position 127,103 of record NZ_JBHVTL010000025.1, on the reverse strand, counting down.
TCGGTGAAGTCGTCCAGGGTCTCGAACCACAGGGGTTGGCCGTCGAACGCGAGCATGGCCTGCAGCCGGCTGAGGTAGGCCTTCCCGTCCAGGCCAGGCCTCAGCCGGGCGGCGGCCGTGGCCCGCAGCTCGGCCAGGGCCGGCGTGCAGCGGGTGACTTCTTCGTCGGCGCCGTGGGGTTGGAGGAGGCCGCCCGCTATGGCGCCGGCCAGATTGAGCGCCCAGTCCCCGGTGTCCCCGGCCTTCGCGATTTCCGCCAGCCGCGGCAGTGCGGCGATGCTCGCGGGGGTGATCGTCCCCTGGTGGCACAAGCGCCCCCAGAGCAGGTCGATCGCCTCCCGGTCACGATCGACGGCCCGGTCCAGCAGCCCGGGTATCGCGTGTGCCGGGCCGTAGGCGTCGTGGAGTGTGGACCAGTCGATCATCCGGTGATTCAAGCACGCTGCCGAGCGACCTCCGCAGGTCGGTGAGCCGCAAGCGATATCACCTACGCCACCGCCAGTGCTGGGGACTGCGGCGCGGGGAACGCGGCGTGTTCGTCGAACAGGCGGCGGTTCTTGAGGCAGTGGTAGAGCTGGCCGAGCATCCGGTTGAACAGGTTGCGCTGGCCGGCGGCGTGCCAGTCGCCGTGGTCGTCGCGGCGGCGCCGGTAGTGGGCCTTCGCGCCGGGTGAGGCGGTGATCGCGGAGAACGCCCAGAGATAGCCGGCGTGGTTGAGCCGGTCGTTCTTCACCCAGCGGCGGGTGATGCTGGACTTCTTGCCGGAGGCCCGGGTGACGGGGGATGCGCCGGCGTAGGCCTTGAGGCCGCGGGCGTCGGCGAAGCGTGCGCGGTCGTCGCCGATCTCGGCGAGGACGCGGGCGCCGAGTTGGGTGCCGAGGCCGGGGAAGCTGAGGATGATCTCGGCGTCCGGGTGCTGCGGGAACACCTCCTCGACGGCCTGGGCGAGGTCGTCGGCGGCGGTGCAGGCGGCCGTGAGCTGGCCCAGGATGGCTAGCATCTGCCGGCCGAGCGCGTCCTCGACCAATGCCGGTTGGTGGGCCCAGTCGGCGCGGAAGACCTCGCGCAGCCGCTCGGCCTCCGCGTCGATGCCGCGCTGGCGGCCGGCCCTCTTGAGGGCGGCGGCGAGCTGCGTGCGGGTCAGCCGCGCGGCCTTCGCCGGTGTGGGGGCGGTCTTGAGGATCTCGCGGGCCTCGGGTCGACACAGGCCGTTCTTCCACGGCTCGAAGGCGGCGAGGGCCGCCGGGTAGTACTCGCGGAGCAGGGAGCGGAGCTGGTTGGACATCTGCTGTTTGTTCCAGACGGCGTCCTGCTGGGCGCGGGCGAGGACGGCGACGGCGCGGGCCAGGTCGCTGTCGTCGGGAAGCGGCCGGTGGGCGTGCATGTCGGTGCGCAGGATGTTCGCCAGGACCAGGGCGTCGCCGGGGTCGGACTTCTTGCGGGAGACGGCGTGCCGGTCGCGGTATCGGGCGGCGGCCATCGGGTTGATCGCGAAGACCTTGCGCCGGCCGGTCCGCAGGACCGCGACCAGAAGGCCGCGGGAGGTCTCGATCGCGACCGGGATCGGGGTGTCCTCGGTGTCGCCGTACTCGGCGAGCAGGTCCAGCAACAGCTTGTAGCCGACCGCGTCGTCGGTGATGTGCCGCTTGGCCAGCAGCTGTCCGGTGTCGTCGACCAGGGCGACGTCGTGCGTCCGCTCGGCCCAGTCGATGCCGCAGTAGATCAATTTGTTCCCTCCCCAGGGCGCGGTGTTTGCGCTGGTCACGAGCACATGCGGGCCACGCAGCGACCTAATTCCAGGACTCGACCACCCGGCCGGTCCGCCACCTCACTAGCCGTTCGTGGCACCAGCGCGCCGCGCGGGCCTCGGTCTGTTGCGGGAGCTCGGGCGGCTCGGGCAATTCGAGAGGTCACCGTGCGGCGGGCTCGCACCACCAACACCAACGAGTGATCAAGCGCACGGTGTTGACGACGGTGGTGGCGGCCACGAAGGCGCCGGACGCCGCACGGTCTGTAAGTAGGCGTCGAGCACCCGATATCCGAAAGGCATCCGACCGGCGCCCACGCGGTCGCCACCACCACGAATGCCGGAGCCGCGCGCCGATCTATCCGAAGGCCTCAACGGCCCGGGTGGCGCGAGGCGTCACGACCTCGGCATTCGAACGGACCGACATCAGCCCCCTGGCTGCACCAATCCGCTATCAACGAATTAGGGTGACGCGCATGGCATCCCGAACGCCGTCGGCCCCCTCCCCCGCGTCCGCGCCCGCGCCCGGAGGCGGCGACCGCCCGGAGAGCGCCGGGCGCCCGCGCCGGCGGCTGAGCGTGGACGAGCGGCGCGAGCAGCTGATCGCGGTGGCGCTGGAGCTGTTCAGCCACCGCCCGCCGGAGGAGGTGTCGATCGACGACATCGCCGCCGCCGCGGGTGCCTCCCGGCCGCTGGTCTACCACTACTTCCCGGGCAAGCAGGCGATCTACGAGGAGTCGCTGCGCCGGGCCGGCCGGGAGCTGTCGGCCCGGTTCGAGGAGCCGGCCGAGGGCCCGCTCTCCGAGCGGCTGTACCGGGTGATGGGCCGTTACCTGGACTTCGTGCAGAGCCACGGCCCCGGCTTCGCGGCGCTGCTGCGCGGCGGTTCGGTGACGGCCAGCACCAACACCTCGGCGGTGATCGACGAGGTCCGCCAGGCCGCCCACGACCAGCTCCTCGGCCACCTGGCGCTGCCCTCCCCCAGCCCGGCGCTGCGGCTGACCGTCCGGGCCTGGATCGCCAACGCCGAGATCACCTCGCTGGAATGGCTGGCCGACCGCTCGGTGCCGCTGGAGGACCTCCAGCTGCACCTGGTGCAGGAGTTCGTGGCCGCGCTCACGCTGACCGCCGCCCGGGAGCCCGCGCTGGCCGCCGAGCTGGCCGGCTTCCTCGCCGACGAACGCCCGGACGGCCCGACCGGACGGCTGGTGCGCGACCTCGCGGGCCTGCTGGCCGTCCCCGGCCTGGCCGACGCCCTCACCGCCCTGACCGCCCCGGCCGCCCCGGCCGCCGTCCCCGGCCCCGCCGCGGGAGAGCCCGGCCGCACCGAGCAGGCGTAGCGGCCCGGGCGGGCCGGGGCTCCGGATGCGGGGCCCCGGACGCGGGCCGACGCCGGGCGGCCGGTTCTGCCCCGTCGGCGCCCTCTGATAGGAATGTGCACGGATCTGACGGCCCGCCGGTCACCCCCGGGCCGGGGTCCATGGACCAGCGAACGCACAGCGAACGGAGCGGGGGGCTCAACAGGTGACCCAGGACGGCCAGTTCAGCGCGGAGGCCAGCCCCTTCGCAGCCGCGGAGCGGGTCTCCGCGACCCTCGGCAGCCTCACCGACGCGCTCCTCGGCGCCCGGGCCTCGCGCCACCCCGCGGCCGCGCTGACCGTGCTGCGGGCGGGCGCCCACCCGGCCGCCGACGCCCTGTTCCACCTGCCGCTGGCACCCAACGGCCCGGTGCACACCGCCGTCGACCGGCTCGGCACCGTGGTCACCGCCGGCACCGCCCGCCCGGGCACCGGCGCCGCGCTGGCCCCGCTGGCGGGCGGCGCGCTGCTGGCCCGCTACGGCGCCGCCGGCCCGGTCCGCGGCGCGGCGGCCGGCTCCACCGGGGCGCCCACCGCCGGGGACCTCGGCCTGCCGGTGACCGGCGAGCCCGCCGACCCCAAGCTCCGCCCCGCCTTCGCCGCGCCGCTGGCCGCGCTGGCCGACGGCCGGCAGACCCGTCAGCCGGTCGAACTGCCCACCGGCGCGGGCGCCGAGGTGCGCCTGGTCGTCCCGCCGGGCTTCCATGCCCTCACCTCGCCGGACGGCCCGCCCGGGGTCTCCGCCCGGACGGTTCGCACCGGGCCGGTGGACGGCATCCCGGCCGGAGCCGGGATCGCCCCGGCCACCGCCGCGGCCGCCGCCGGGCTGACCGCGCACCTGGCCGAGACCGCCGAGGAGCTGTTCAGCGGCGCCGGCCCGGCCGAGCGCCGCGACTTCGCGCTGATCGCCGCCGCCCTGGCGGACACCGTCACCGCCTCCGGCACCGTGTACGCGGGCCTCGGCGCCTTCCACCTGGACGGCCGGCCGACCGACGCCACCCTGGTCGTCTCGCTGGCCCGCCACCCGCTGCCGATCACCGGGCTCGCCACCGAGCTGGCCACCGTGCGCCGGCACGCCGAGGTCTGGACGGTGCTGCTGCCCGCCGGACCGGCCGCCGTCCTGGTCGAGGCCCGCAGCGTCCCGGTGCCGGGCCCGCTGGCCGCCGACGGGACGCGCCGCTGGGCGGTCACCTCGGTGGTGGAGGCGTTCGTCCCGCTGCCGGACGGCGTCTCGGTGCTCTGCGTGCAGCTGACCACCGCCCAGCCGCAGGACTGGGAGCTGTACACGGACGTCTTCGCCGAGCTGCTGAAGAGCGTGCAGTTCGGCTGGGACGGCGTGCCCGCCACCCCGGTCGCCGCCGTCCCGACCGCCGTGCCCGCCCCGGCCGAGCCCGCCCTGCCCGCCCCGGCCGAGCCCGCCGCGCCCCCGGCGCCGCCCGTTCCCCCGGCACCCCCCGTGCCGCCGGTGCCCGAGGAGCACGCCGCACCGGTGCGCGTCCCGCCGGCCGACTTCAACCCCTTCGCCCCGGTCGCCGACCCGACCCCGGCCCGGCCGATCCTGGTGCCCGACGACGCCGCCGGGCCGCCCGCCCCGCCCAAGGGCACGCCGGTGACGGTCCCGCCGCCGGACTTCGACCCCTTCGGCATCCTCGGCGCCCCGGTCGCCGAACCGGCGGCCCAGGAGGCCCCCGAGCCGCCCAAGGGCACCCCCGTGATGGTGCCCCCGCCGGACTTCGACCCCTTCGGCATCCTCGGCGCCCCGGTCGCCGAACCGCTGCCGGCCCCCGCCGCCCAGCCCGCCGCCGCCCCGGCCACCGACCCGTTCGGCACGGTGACCGCCGCCGACCTGCCCGCGGACCCCTTCGGCACCACCCTCCCGGCGCCCCGCGCCGCGGCCGTCCCGCCGCCGCCCAGCGCCCCGCCGGCCGTCCCCGCCACCGCCGGCCCCGCCAAGGGCACTCCGGTGATGGTCCCGCCGCCGGACTTCAACCCCTTCGCCCCGCAGCCCGAGGACACCCCGGCCCCGCCGCCCGCCGCCGCCCCGGAGCACGACCCCTTCGGCTGAGGGCCCGGAACCCCGCGGCCCCGCCGCACCCCGCGACCGCCCCGGCGACGCCCGTCGCCGGGGCGGTCGCCGTCTGCCACCCGGTCATGTCCACGATCCACAAGTGGTACAGACCTATTGCCAGTTCAGCGTCGGCTCCCTACCCTCGGCACAGGATCCTCCGTGGCACCCCGACGGCCCGAGGACCGGTTCCGCGGCCGCCCCCATGGCCCGGAGCGCGCCGCTCCACGCACCTGACACCTCCCCACGGGTTACGGGGGGTCCGGGCCTGCCCCGGGACCCCAGGACAGGAGCCACATCGATGCACAAACGTCGGATCAGCCTGCCGCTGCTCGCGGCCGGGACCCTGCTCGTCCCGCTGCTCGGCGCCGCCCTGCCCGCCACCCTGGCCCACGCCGCCGGGCCCGCCGCACCGGCGGCCGCCGGGTCCCTGACCGCGAGCCTGACCAAGGGCAGCGACTGGGGCAGCGGCTACGAGGGCAGCTACACCATCACCAACGGCACCGGCGCCGCGGTCAACGGCTGGACCCTGGAGTTCGACCTGCCCGGCGGCAACACCGTCGCGGGCCTGTGGAACGCCTCCTACACCACCTCGGCCTCCCACGTCACGGTGAAGAACCCCGGCTGGGCCTCGACCCTCCCGGCCGGCGGCACCTACAACGTCGGCTTCAACATCGCCTACTCGGGCGGCTACCAGCCGCTGGCGAACTGCAAGCTGAACGGCAAGCCGTGCGACGGCAGCGGCGACGACCTGACCCCGCCGACCGTTCCGGGCGCCCTGAAGTCCGGCACCGTCACCCAGACCACCGCGGCGCTGTCCTGGACCGCGAGCACCGACAACGTCGGCGTCACCGGGTACGACGTGTACCGGGACGGCACGAAGGTGGCCACCACCGACGGCGCCACCACCGCCGTCACCGTGCAGGGCCTGACCGGCGGCACCACCTACCAGTTCACCGTCCAGGCCTTCGACGCGGCGGGCAACCGCTCCGCGGCGGCCGGCCCGGTGAGCGTCACCACCCCGCCGCCGATCGAGGACAAGGAGGCGCCGACCACGCCGGGCACCCCGGCCGTCACCGGCTCGGACTCCAGCTCGGTCTCGCTGAGCTGGGCGGCCAGCACCGACAACGTCGGCGTCACCGCCTACGACATCACCGCGAGCAACGGCGTGGTGACCACCGTCACCAGCCCCTCCGGCACCGTCGGCGGCCTCGCCCCGGACACCGAGTACACCTTCACCGTGAAGGCCCGCGACGCGGCCGGCAACGTCTCCCCGGCCTCCGGCGCGGTGACCGCCCGCACCAAGAAGGGCGGCACCGGCGGCGCGCTGAAGATCGGCTACTTCACCCAGTGGAGCGTCTACGCCCGCGGCTACAGCGTGAAGCAGCTCGACACCTCGGGCTCGGCCGGCCGGCTCTCGGTGATCAACTACGCCTTCGCCAACATCCACCCGAGCACCAAGCAGTGCTTCATCACCAACAAGGCGGCCGGGCCGGACAACGACCCGAACGCGGGCGACGGCGCCGGTGACGCCTGGGCCGACTTCGGCCGGGGCTGGGACGCCGGCACCTCGGTGGCCGGCACCACCGACACCTGGGACCAGAAGCTGGCCGGCAACTTCAACCAGCTGAAGCAGCTCAAGGCCAAGTACCCCAACCTCAAGATCCAGATCTCGCTGGGCGGCTGGTCCTACAGCAAGTGGTTCTCCGACGCGGCGGCCACCGACGCCTCCCGCAAGGCGCTGGTCAGCTCCTGCATCGACATGTACATCAAGGGCAACCTGCCGGTGATCGACGGCCGCGGCGGCGCGGGCAGCGCGGCCGGCATCTTCGACGGCATCGACCTCGACTGGGAGTGGCCGAACTCCGACGGGCACACCGGGAACATCTTCCGGCCCGCCGACAAGGCCAACTACACCCTGCTGGCCCAGGAGTTCCGCCGCCAGCTGGACGCCCTCGGCGCCACCACCAACAAGCACTACACGCTGAGCGCCTTCCTCCCGGCCGACCCGGCGAAGGTCACCGCGGGCATCGACATCCCGGGCCTGTTCGGCGCCTTCGACTTCGCCACCATCCAGGGCTACGACTACCACGGCGGCTGGGAGATGGTCACCAACCAGCAGTCCGGCATCAAGGTCGCCGCCGGTGACCCGAACCCGCCGGCCCGCCAGTTCAGCTCCGAGGTCGCGATCGGCGCGTACGTCGACGGCGGCGCCCCGAAGAGCAAGCTCACCCTCGGCATCCCGTTCTACGGACGCGGCTGGACGGGCGTGCCGCGCGGCACCACCAACGGCCTCTTCCAGACCGCGACGGGCCCCGGCCCGGGCACCTACGAGGCGGGCTTCGAGGACTACAAGAGGCTCAAGGAGATGGCCACCAGCGGCGGTTACACCGTCTACCGCGACCCGGTGGCCGGCCACGCCTACATCTACAACGGGAACGTCTTCTACACCTACGACGACCCGACCGAGATCGCCCGCAAGACCGCCTGGATCAAGTCCCAGGGGCTGGCCGGCGCGATGGTCTGGGCCTTCGACGGTGACACCCCGAACGGCGAGCTGATGGCCGCGGTGGACAACGGCCTGAAGTAGACCGGCATGAAGTAGACCGGCCGGAAGCGGCCCCGCCGCTGCGCCACCTGGCCCGTCACGCGCTCACCGCGCGCGGCGGGCCAGGTGCACGACGTCCGGCACGCCGCGGGCCACCGCGACCTCCCGCGTCGTCACGTCCGTGAAGCCGGCCGCCCGCAGCGCCTCCTCGAAGGCCCCGGACGGCCGGGCGCTCCACACCGCCAGCACCCCGCCCGGCTCCAGCCGGTGGCGCAGCCCCGCCAGCCCGTCCGGGCCGTACAGCCCGGCGTTGGCGTCGGTGACCGTCCAGTCGGGCCCGTTGTCGATGTCCAGGCAGAGCGCGTGGTAGCGGGCGCCGTCGGTGCCGGCCAGGTACTCCAGCAGGTCGGTGTGCAGCACCTCCACCCGCGGATCGTCCAGCGCGCCGCCCGAGAAGGCCGCCAGCGGGCCGTCCCGGTGCCACGCGATGATCGCGCCCTCGCGCTCCACCACGGCGATCCGCCCCCAGCGCGGCTCGGCCGCCGCGTGGGCGAGCGAGAAGCCGACGCCGAGCCCGCCGATCAGCACGGCGGGCTCGGCGGTCCGCTCCAGTGCCTCCAGCGCCGCCCCGACGAGCAGCCGCTCCGAGCGGCCGTCGGCGGTGTCCATCAGGAAGCAGCCGTTGGCGATGATCTCGTAGGTGGCGCCCCGCCGCCGCAGCGCCACCTCCCCGTAGGGGCCCTCGCGGCGGTCGAGCGTGACGACGGCCGCGGAGCCGTCCCGGGCGGGCAATGCGGTCGACATGCGGTGGCTTCCTCCGCGGTGCTCGGGAACACGGGTGCACGGGTGCACGGGCCGGCCGACCGGCCGGACCACCCGCCCGACAATAGTCCAGCCCCTGCCCGGACGCCCGCCGTTTACCGGGTGGCCAGCACCCCGGCGTAAGAGACCCCGGCGACCACCACCCAGGAGCCGAGCCCGAGCAGCGCGATCCGGCCGCCGGTGCGCACCATGGTCGGCAGGTGGACGGCGCTGCCGAGCCCGAACAGCGCCGCCGCGAGCAGCAGTTCCTGGGCGTCCCCGGCGAGGGCGAGGGCCCGCTCGGGCAGGACCCCGGTGCTGCGCAGCACGATCATCGCCAGGAAGCCGACGACGAACAGCGGCACCAGCGGCGGCCGTCGGCCGGCCGTCGGCGTGGTGCCGGCGCGCCGGTGCGAGCGCCGCGCGGCCACCGCGACGCCGGCGACCAGCGGTGCGAGCAGGACCACCCGCATCAGCTTGACCAGCACCGCCTCGCGCAGCGCGCCCGGCCCGCCGCTCTGCGCGGTGGCGACCACCTGCCCGACGTCGTGCACGCCGGCGCCGACCCACCGGCCGAAGCCGGCCGGGTCCAGGCCGAGCGGGTGCTGGAGCAGCGGCAGCACGCCGATGGCCAGGGTGCCGCAGAGGGTGACCAGGGCGACCGAGGCGGCGACGTCCTCCTCCTCGCTGCCGGCGGCCTGGCTGACCGCGCCGATCGCGGAGGCGCCGCAGATCGAGTAGCCGGTGGCGACCAGCAGCGGCTGGTCGCCGGGCAGGCCGAGCCGGCGCCCGAGCCAGAGGGTGCCGGTGAAGGTGGCGGCGACCACGGCGAGCACCATGGCGACGGTGGCCCAGCCGAGGCCGAGCACGTCGTCGAGGCTCAGCTTGAGGCCGAGCAGCACGATGCCCAGGCGCATCGGCCGCTTGCCGGCGGCGGAGAGCCCGGGCCGGGCGACGCCGCGCACCAGCGGCCGCAGGCCGGGCAGGTGGGCGGCGGCGACGCCGAGCACCACGGCGGCGGTGAGCCCGGGTACCGCCGGGACGGCGCGGTGGACGGCGAGCGCGGCGGCGACGCCGAGGGCGGCGAGCAGCAGGCCGGGGGCGTTGCCGCCGAGCGGGGGCAGGGTGCGGGTGCGCGCGGGCCGGACCGCGCGGTCCCGGAGGGTCAGTGCCATCGGGGGTTCACCGCTGTTCGGGGGCGGGCAGCCGGTAGACCCGCCGGATGCTGGTGCCGAGCCGGGAGACGTCGGCGCCGTACACGTGGATGGAGATGGCGGTGGTGGCGCAGGCGTTGCGCACCTGGTGGATGTCGCCGGGCGGGGCGAAGGCGGCGACGGTGCCGGCCGGGCCGACCACGTGCTCGGTCTCGACGAGGTGGGCGGTGCGTCCGTCGGAGACCAGCCGGTAGCGGGTCTCGCTCTCCTGGCCCTGGTGGACGCCGGCCACGCACCAGGAGACGTGGTCGTGGACGGGGGTGCGCTGGCCGGGCAGCCAGACCAGGGCGACGACGGAGAAGGAGCCGTCGCTCTCGGCGTGCAGGACGTGCTGGCGGTAGCGCTCGGGGTCGCCCTCGCGCTGGTCGGCGGTGAGCAGCTCGCCGTCGCCGAGGTACGGGGCGAGCCGTTCGCCGACCAGGTAGGCGGTGAGTTCGGGGGGCAGGCCGCGGTCCACGACCGCGCGGATCTCGCCGACGAGGGCGGTCATGCACGCGGTGAGCCGGCCGCCGCCGACCGTGGCAGACGTCGTCATGGGAGCAGGTTCGCCGCCGCCGACCCATCACGTCCAAGGAGGGTTCTTTCGCTCTCCCCCAACCACCGCTTATCGGTGAGCGGTGCTCAGCAGCCCACCCGCGCCGCGGCGGCCTGCCGCAGGTGGTCCAGGACCAGCGCGGTCGCCGGAATCCGCCGGTGCTCGCGGAGCACGTACGCGCTGACCTCGCGCCGCAGGTGCGGCTCGACGGCCCGGCCGGTGACCTTGCGGTGGCACATGAAGGAGAGCACCAGGGCGGGCATCAGCGCGATCCCGACCCCGGCGGCCACCAGGCTCTGCACGGCGAGGTTGTCGTCGGTGGAGAAGACGATGTCCGGGGCGAAGCCCTGTTCGGCGCAGACCTGCAGCAGGTTGGCCCGGCAGCGCGGGCAGCCGGCGATCCAGCGCTCGCCGTCGAGGTCGGCCAGCCGGACGGCGTGCCGGCGCCCGAGCGGGTGGCCGACCGGCAGCAGCACGGTCAGCAGGTCCTCCATCAGCGGGATCTCGTCCAGCCCGTCCGGCACCTCGGCGGGCGCTCCCGGGTAGCGGAAGGCGAGCGCGATGTCGCACTCCCCGCGCAGCAGCCGCTGCACCGAGTCCGGCGGTTCGGCCTCCAGGAGTTCGACCCGCACGCCGGGGTGCTCGGCGAGCAGCCTGGCCATCGCCTCCGGTATCAGGGTGGCGTTGGCGCTGGGGAAGGCGCAGACCCGGACGCGTCCGGCGCGCAGCCGGCCGAGCGCGGCCAGGTGCTGCTGGGCGGCGGAGAGGCTGCCGAGGATCTGTTCGGCGTGCCGGGCGAGCGTCTCGCCGGCCTCGGTGAGGCGCAGCCCGCGCCCGGCCCGGGTGAACAGCGGCAGACCGACGGTGCGTTCCAGGGCCTTCATCTGCTGGGTGATGGCGGGCTGGGTGTAGCCGAGTTCGCGGGCGGCCGCCGAGTAGGAGCCGGCCCGGACGACCTCGTGGAAGGTCCTGATGTGCCGTGAGTCGAACACCCGTTCCCCTGTCCCTCCGCCCGGCCGTCGTGTCGCGGTCCGTCGTGCGCCGTCGCTCGGGCACGCCGGTCCCCGGGCGCGCCGTTTCGTCGTGCACGCCCGGAAATCATAAGCAGAGTTTGGAGGTACCGAGCCAGACCCCGGCTGCACCTATGGTTCACGGCTGAACCGTCCGTCCCCGTGGGCCCCGTGCGGTCACATCCGGGCGGACGGCGGTACGCCCATCGACACCTCGGCCGGCGCCACCGGGGCCCCGCCGCGCGCGCTCGGGCTGCGCCGGCTGCGCCGCTCGACCCAGTGGGCGAACCAGGAGAGCAGCAGGCACATGCCGATGTAGACCGGCGCGATCACCATGACCACCGGGATGAACGGCAGGTCGTAGTCGAGGTTGGTGGCGATCAGCTTGCCGGCGTGCAGGAACTCCTCGTAGGTGATCAGGAAGCCCAGCGAGGTGTCCTTGAGCGCCACCACCAGCTGGCTGATGATCGCCGGCAGCATCGCCCGGCAGGCCTGCGGCACCAGCACGTACGTCATCACCTGGGACTTGCGCATGCCCAGCGCGAAGGCCGCCTCCCGCTGGCCGCCGGGCACCGCCAGCACCCCGGCCCGGAACACCTCGGCGAGCACCGAGCCGTTGTAGAGCACCAGCCCGGCGACCAGCGCCCAGAGCGGGGCGACCTTGAGGGCGACGAAGATGAAGAAGATCATCACCAGCAGCGGCATGGCCCGGAAGAACTCCACCACGAGGGTGGACACCCAGCGCACCGCCCGGTGGTCGGACAGCCGCCCCACCGCGAGCAGCGCGCCGAACGGCAGGGCGAGGAGCACCGTCCAGCCGAAGGCCTTGAGGGTGTTGGCGAGCCCGTTCAGCAGCAGGTCCTGGACGCCCTGGTACTGGAAGGCGGTCCACTTGGCCGCGGTGAACTGGTGGGTGTGGAAGAGCATGTAGACGATCCAGCCGAGCAGCGCGGCGATCGCCAGCAGCGCGATCCCGCCGTACAGCCGGTGCCGGGCGAGCGCCTTCGGGCCGGGGACGTCGTAGAGCGCCGAGGATTCCGCCGTCATCGCGACACCGCCAGTCGTCGTTCCATGAGGTTGAACACGGCGCTGATGGTCAGGGTGATGATCAGGTAGCCCACGGCGATCCAGACGAAGGTCCACACGATGCTGTAGCCCAGTTCGTTGATGGTCCGGTAGGTGCCGAGCAGTTCGGTGACGCTGAACGAGCCGGCAATCGCCGTGTTCTTCGCCAGAGCGATCATCACACTGCCGATTGGGGCCACCACCGAGCGGTACGCCTGCGGCAGCACCACCAGCCCCATCGTCTGGCCGAAGGTCATGCCCAGGCTGCGCGCCGCCTCGCCCTGCCCGACCGGCACGGTGTTCACGCCCGAGCGCATGGCCTCGCAGACGAACGCGGAGGTGTAGCAGCCGAGCGCGAGCACCGCGAAGGTGAAGAACGGCAGGGTGATGTCGAACCGCGGCAGGCCCAGCACCACGATGAAGAACAGCAGGGTCAGCGGGGTGTTGCGCAGCAGGGTCACCCAGGTGGTGCCGAACGCGCGCAGCGGTCGCACCGGCGAGACCCGGAAGCTCGCCATCAGCACCCCGAGCGCCAGCGACAGCACGGCGCTCACCGCGAACAGCGAGAGGGTGCCGAGGAAACCGTCCCAGTAGGTCGACCAGTTGTCGGTCAGCGTCTTCACAGCCCGGCCCCTCCTCAGTACCGGTCGATCGGCGGCGGGGCGGGCGCGGGCACCCCGGACAGGCCGAGGGTCGCGTCGTAGGCCTTCTTCCAGTCGCCGTTCTGCTCGTGGTGCGCCAGCGCGTCGTTGAGCGCGCCGCGCAGCACGGTGTCGTTCTTCGGCGTGCCGATCCCGTACGGCTCCTGGGAGAACGGCTGACCGACCACCTTGAGCTCGTCCGGCACCTTGGCCGCGTAGCCCATGAGGATGGTGTTGTCCGTGGTGACGGTGTCCACCTGGGAGGTGATCAGGTTGTCCACGCAGGCCGAGTAGGTGTCGTAGCCGATCAGGTGCGCCTTCGGGTACTGCTTCTGGATCCGCTGGTACGGGGTGGAGCCGGCGGCCGAGCAGACCTTCTTGCCGTCCAGGTCCTGCGGGCCGGTGATGTCCTTGTTGTTCCGGCGCACCAGCAGCGACTGCCCGGCCAGGAAGTACGGCCCGGCGAAGCCGACCAGCTTCTTGCGGTTGTCGTTGATGGTGTAGGTGCCGACGTAGTAGTCGACCTGGCCGTTCTGCAGCGCGGTCTCGCGGTTGGCGGAGGCGATGGTCCTGAACTCGATCCGCTCCGGGCCGAAGCCGAGGTCGGCGGCGACCATCTTGGCGATCTCGATGTCGAAGCCGGAGTACTCCCCGGTGGCCGGGTTCTTCTGGCCCAGGTAGGGCTGGTCCTCCTTGGCGCCGACCACCAGGTGCCCGCGGTCGCGGGCGGCGTCCAGGGTCGGCGAGCCGCTCACCGGGGCGCCGGCGGCCACCTGGTAGGTGGGCAGGGCGCTGGGCTGCGGCCCCTTGGGGGGCGGGGTGCCGGGCTTGCCGCAGCCGGACAGCACCAGGGCCGGCAGCAGGGCCGCGGCCGCGAGGGTCACGATCTTCTTCACGGGCCGGGCCTCAGTGCTTCAGGATCTTGGAGAGGAAGTCCCGGGCCCGTTCGCTCTCCGGGGCGCCGAAGAACTCCTCCGGGGCGCGGTCCTCGACGATCCGGCCGTCGGCCATGAAGACCACCCGGTTGGCGGAGGCCCGGGCGAAGCCCATCTCATGGGTGACGACGACCATCGTCATGCCCTCGTGCGCCAGCCGGCGCATGACGTCCAGCACCTCGTTGATCATCTCGGGGTCGAGCGCCGAGGTCGGCTCGTCGAAGAGGAGCGCCTTGGGGTCCATCGCCAGCGCCCGGGCGATCGCGACGCGCTGCTGCTGACCGCCGGAGAGCTGGGCCGGGTACTTGTCGGCCTGCGTGGCCAGCCCGACCCGCTCCAGCAGGGCCCGGGACTTGGCGTCCGCCTCCGCCCTGGAGCGTCCGCGCACCTTCACCTGCGCCAGCGAGACGTTCTGCAGCACCGTCTTGTGGGCGAACAGGTTGAAGGACTGGAACACCATCCCGACCTCGGCGCGCAGCCGGGCCAGCCCCTTGCCCTCCTCGGGCAGGGGCCGGCCGTCGATCAGGATGGAGCCCGACTCCACCGGCTCCAGCCGGTTGATGGCCCGGCAGAGCGTGGACTTCCCGGAGCCGGAGGGGCCGATCACCACCACGACCTCGCCCCGGCCGACGGTCAGCTCGATGTCCTGCAGCACGTGCAGGGCGCCGAAGTGCTTGTTGACCCCGCGTAACTCGATCAGCGGCGTGAAGCCGCCGGGCCCGGGCGCGGCGGGCGGCTCGGCGGCGGGCGGCTCGGCGGCGGCGGTCACTTCCCGCGCCGCCCCTTCAGCAGCCAGCCGAGTGCCACGCCGGCGATCAGCGTGGCCAGCAGGGCGATCCAGAGCGGGGCGGTCACGGTGAACACCCAGAACTGGATCTTCACCTTGTCGAGGTTGGCGAACAGGAACCAGACCGCGAGGACGACGATGACGCCGATCCCGATGTAGCGGGTGGGAATCCCACCGATCTCACTGCGCCTGGTACCCGAGGAGTCCGAAATCTTGGTCACCCGAGCATTCTGGGGCCGAATGAGGACATTTGCCCGGATACGCGGCCGGGGGCGCCCCACACGGGGCGATTTCGCCCCGCGCGGGTTCACCCCTTGTCACTTTCCGTCGGCTCCCGTCGGCTTCCGTCAGGCCTCGTCAGTGTTCGTCCCGCCAGGAGCGCCAGAGGGCCGCGTACGGGCCGCCCGCCGCCACCAGCTCGGGGTGGCTGCCGTACTCGCTGATCCGTCCGCCCTCGACCACCGCGATCACGTCCGCGTCGTGGGCGGTGTGCAGCCGGTGCGCGATGGCGATGACCGTCCGGCCCTCCAGGACCCGGGCGAGCGAACGCTCCAGGTGCCGGGCGGCCCTCGGGTCCAGCAACGAGGTGGCCTCGTCCAGCACGAGGGTGTGCGGATCGGCCAGCACCAGCCGGGCCAGCGCCAGCTGCTGGGCCTGCGGCGGGGTCAGGGCGGTGCCGCCGGAGCCGACCTCGGTGTCCAGCCCGGCCGACAGCGCGTCCACCCAGCCCCCGGCGTCCACCGCGTCCAGGGCCCGGCGCAGCTCGGCGTCGTCGGCGCCCGGCGCGGCCAGCCGCAGGTTGTCGCGCAGCGTCCCGACGAAGACGTGGTGCTCCTGGTTGACCAGCGCGACCTCGGCCCGCACCCGCTCGGCCGGCATCCGCGACAGCGCCGCCCCGCCGAGGGTCACACTGCCCCGGCCCGGCGCGTAGATCCCGGCGAGCAGCCGGCCCAGGGTGGACTTGCCCGCCCCGGACGGCCCGACCAGCGCCACCCGGCTGCCGGGCGCGACGTCCAGGCTGATGCCGTGCAGCACGTCGGCGCCCTCCCGGTAGCCGAAGCCGACGTCCCGTGCCTCGACCCGCCGCCCGCTCGGCCGCTCCCCGTCGTCGCCCTCCGCCCGCGGCACCTCGTGCACGCCGACCAGCCGGGCCAGCGAGGCCTCGCCGATCTGCAGTTCGTCGCACCAGCGCAGGATCCGGTCGACCGGCGCCACCAGGGCCTGGGCGTAGAGCACCCCGGTGGTCAGCTGGCCCACGGTGACCGAGCCCCGCAGGGCGAGCAGCCCGCCGAGCACCAGCGGACCGAGCACGGCCAGGGTGTACGCCACGTCGATGGTCGGGAACCAGAGCGAGCGCAGCCAGAGGGTGTACCGCTCCCAGGCGATCCACTGCGCCAGCTTGAGGTCGGTCAGCCGCAGCCGCTGCCCGCCCAGCCGCAGCGCCTCGACCGTCCGGCCGGCGTCGACCGTCTCGGCCAGGACGGAGTTGGCCGCCGCGTACCCCGCCGACTCCTTGTGGTAGGACTGCGGGGCGCGCCGGAAGTACCAGCGGGAGGAGACCAGCAGCAGCGGCAGGCCGATCAGCGAGGTGAGGGCGAGCAGCGGCGAGGTGACCACCAGCGCGCCGAACACCAGCACCAGCGAGACGATCGCCACGGCCAGCTCCGGCACCGCCTCGCGCACCGACTTGTCCAGCCGGTCGATGTCGGTGGTGCCCCGGGAGACCAGGTCCCCCGTCCCGGCCCGCTCCAGGACGCCGGTCGGCAGCGCCACCGAGCGGACCAGGAAGTCCTCCCGCAGGTCGGCCAGCACCCGTTCGCCGAGCACCGCGCCGCGCAGCCGCGACCCCCAGGTGAAGGCGGACTGCACCGCGAGCGCCAGCAGGTACCACGCCACGGCGACCGTGATGGCGGACTCCGCGGTGCCGGTGGCGAGCGACTCGACGAGCGTGCCGAGCACCCAGGGGCCGACCAGGCCGGCCACCGTGGCCACCGCGTGCAGCCCGACCACCGCCGAGAAGGCGCCGCGGTGACGCCGGGCCAGCACCCGCAGATAGCCGCGCACGGCGGCCGGGGAGCCGACCGGCAGGGTGGTGGCCGGTCCCTGCTCGTGGTGTTCGGGGGGCTTCATGCCTCACTCCTCGACTCGGTCCGGGTGCCGGCGGCGGTCCGGGTGGTCGCGGGCCGGGCGGCGGCGGGCCGGGGGCCGGTGGCGGGCTGCGACGCCCGGTCCCCCGCCGGGACCGGGTCCTCGGTCCGGGTGACCACCGCCCGGTAGGCCGGCTCACCGCGCATCAGCTCACGGTGGACGCCGCTCGCGGCCACCCGGCCGTCCCGGATCAGCACCACCCGGTCGGCCCGGTCGAGCAGCAGCGGGCTGGTGGCGAAGACCACCGTGGTGCGCCCCTCGCGGTTCTTCCGCAGCCCGGCGGCGATCCGGGACTCGGTGTGCGCGTCGACCGCGCTGGTCGGCTCGTCCAGCACGAGCACCGGCGGGTCGGCGAGCAGCGACCGGGCCAGCGCCAGCCGCTGCCGCTGGCCGCCCGACAGCGAACGCCCCCGCTCGGTGATCTTCGCCGCCATCACGTTCCGCGCGTCCGCTGCCGGTGCCGCTGCCGGTGCGGCTGCCGCTGCCGCGCCGGCCTGCGGGTCCACCGGCGGCGCGCCGTCCGCCAGGGCGTCGAGCACGTCCTGCGCGCGGGCGGCGGCGAGCGCCTCCCACGGGTCGACCCGGCCGGAGGCGGGGATGTCGAACAGCGCCGCCAGGGTGCCGGAGAGCAGCACCGGTTCCTTGTCGTGCACCAGCACCGCGGCCCGCGCCTCGGCCCTCGGGACGGCGTCCAGCTCGGTGCCACCGAGCCGTACGGAGGGTTCCGGCCGCTCGTCGTCGCCCGCCGGGACGTGCCCGCCGAGCCGTTCGGCGAGCGCGCCGGCGAAGTCCGGGTCGCCGCAGACCACGGCGGTCAGTTCACCGGCCCGGGCGGTCAGCCCGGTGACCGGGTCGAACAGGTCGGAGCGCGCCGGGTCGGCGAGCGAGCCGGCCCCGGGGCCCTCCGTCCGGGCCAGCGCGAGCACCCGCACGGCGCGCCCGGCGGAGACCCGGGCCACGCTCCAGGCGTGCGCCGCCTCGCCGAGGACCCGCAGCGGCGCGGCGAGGAACACGGTGGCGCCGTAGACCGCCACCAGGGTGCCGACCGAGATCCGCCCGTCGGCCGCGAGGTGGGCGCCGTACCAGGTGACGCCGACCACGAAGAGCCCGGGCAGCAGCACCTGCTGGGCGTGCATCAGGGACCAGACCCGGGCCGAGCGGACGGCCGCCGCGCGGACCTTCTGGGACGCCGCCCGGTAGCGGTCGAGGAAGAGCTCCTCGCCGCCGATGCCGCGCAGCACCCGCAGCCCGGCCACCGTGTCGGCGGCGAGCTCGGTGGCCCTGCCGCCGAGGGTGCGCTGCTCGGTGTAGCGGCGTTCGAGCGGTCCGAGCAGCGGCCAGACCGAGGCGGCGAGCACGGGCACCCCGAGCAGCACCGCCAGCCCGAGCACCGGTTCGACGGCCAGCACCGCGACGCCGACCGCCAGCCAGACGGCGACCGACCCGCGCACCCGGGCGACGAGTTCGACGTACCAGCCGATCTTCTCGACGTCCCCGCTGCCGACCGCGACGATCTCGCCGGTGGCGATCCGCCGGGACAGCCCGGAGCCGAGGTCGGAGGCCTGCCGGGCGACCAGCTGGCGGACCTGGCAGACGGCGTGGATCCAGTTCCAGACCGCCTGACGGTGCAGCAGCACGGTGGCGAGCGCGGACAGCGCGACCAGCACCAGGGCGAGCCCGCCGGCCCGCCACAGGGCGCCGGTGTCGCCGTCGACGACGGCCTGGACGCCGAGGCCGACCACCACCGGAAGGGCGGCCTGACTGCCCATCTCCAGCAGCGACCAGCAGGTGGCGAGCACCTGCCCGCGCCGCTGGCCGCGTTGGAGCCAGCGCAGGAGGGCGAGCGGGGAGGAGAGGTCGGGGAGGCCGGGATCGGCCAGGGGGAGGGTTTTGAGCGGCATGACGCTCCGTTGCGGGGCGGTACGGGCGGAGGGTGCGGAGGACGGCCGGTATGGTCACGGCCGTGGGTCGTCAGGAGGTCATGGCAGTGAGCGTGCCAACTCGGATGTGACCTGCGCAACAGGTTTTCCCGGCACCCGGCCGACGTCGTAGTGTTATGCGCGCGCCGGTAGGAAGCGTCAGAAAATTTTCCCGGGCGGGGAACATTTCCGGCCACCGCACCGGTTGCCCATCGGAACGACACGCGACCAGGAGAGGGCACCCCTTCCGTGAGCAACATCCCCACTGTCACGCTGAACGACGGCACCCGGATCCCGCAGCTCGGCTTCGGGGTCTGGCAGGTGCCGGACGCGGAGGCCACCGCCGCCGTCCGTGCCGCGATCGAGGCCGGCTACCGCTCGATCGACACCGCCGCGATCTACGAGAACGAGTCCGGCACCGGCAAGGCGATCGCCGAGGCCCTGGCCGGCGGCGTCGCCCGCGAGGACCTCTACATCACCACCAAGCTGTGGAACTCCGGCACCCGCGACTGGTCCGGCGAGCAGGGCCGCGACGCGGTGCTGCGCGAGTTCGACGCCTCCCTGGACCGGCTCGGCCTGGACCACCTCGACCTCTACCTCATCCACTGGCCGCGCCCGATGCATGGCAGCTACCTCAACGTCTGGAAGGCGCTGGAGCAGCTGAAGGCCGACGGCCGGGTGCGCTCGGTCGGCGTCTCCAACTTCGGCACCGAGCAGCTCGCCCGGATCGCCGAGGAGTCCTCGCTCCTCCCGGCGCTCAACCAGGTCGAGCTGCACCCGTACTTCCCGCAGGAGGAGCTGCGCGCCTTCCACGCGCGGCACGGCATCGCCACCGAGGCGTGGAGCCCGCTCGGCCAGGGCAAGGAGCTGCTCTCCGAGCCGGAGCTGGCCCGGATCGCCGCCAAGCACGGCCGCACCGTCGCCCAGGTGGTGCTCCGCTGGCACCTGCAGAACGGCGTCATCGCGATCCCGAAGTCGGTCACCCCGTCGCGGATCAAGGAGAACCTGGACGTCGCCGGCTTCGAGCTGGACGCCGAGGACCTCGCCGCGATCGCCGGCATCGCCACCGGCACCCGGATCGGCCCGGACCCGCAGGAGTTCGACTGGAACTGACCGGACGGGCGGCCCCGGCCGCCTGACCGCACGTCAACGGTGAAGGCCGCCCTCCCCGCGTGGGGAGGGCGGCCTTCACCGTGTTGACCCGCGACGGCCGTCACCGGCCGCGAGAGCCGCCACCGGCCCGGGCGGAGCCGGCGGCACGGTGATGAATCGTTTTGGCTGACAGTCGCGACGTTCCGGCTAGAGCCGGGCCGCCTTGGCGATCAGCGCGAGCGCGGCCTCGTGCTCCTCCTCCTCCAGCGGCGCCAGCAGCAGCTGCTGGACCTGGGCGACGCCCGCGGCCGAGCGGTGCAGCAGGTCCTGTCCCGCCGGTGAGAGCGAGAGCAGGTTGCGCCGTCCGTCCGAGGGGTCGCGCCGCCGCTGGACCAGGCCGCGCCGGACCAGCCGGCTGACCATCTCGGCCATCGTGGCCTTGTCCAGCGAGGCCAGTTCGCCCACCGTGCGCTGGTCAGCGCCCGGCTCCAGTTCGAGGGCGTCCAGCACCGCGTACTGCGGCGCCGTCAGCTCCGAACCGACGTGCTCCGACCAGAGCTTGGTGTGCACCTGCTGGCTCACCCGGATCAGGTAGCCGATCGCCCGCTGGGCGTCCAGCATCGGCCGCGCGTCCGTGAGGACGGCGACCTGGGCCGGCTCCAGTCTGGCTATCTTGGCCATCACCCGGACGATCTCCAGCTGCTCCTCCGGAGTGAGCGGCTCGAAGAGCGTGCGCTGCACGCGGACCACTCCGCCGGTGGCCTCGCGGACAGCCTGGGCGCCGCTCTGCGAGAGAGCGAGCAACTTGCGCCGGCCGTCGGCCGGGTCTCGGCGCCGCAGCACCAGGCCGCGCCGGACCAGCCGGGCGACCATCTCGGCCATCGTGGCCTTGTCGAGCGAGGCACGCTCGCCGACCGTGCGCTGGTCAGCGCCCGGTTCGAGGGCGAGAACCAGCAGGACCGCGAACTGCGGAGCCGTGAGATCGGCTCCGACGTGTTCGGACCACAGGCGGGTGTGGACCTGCTGTGCAACGCGGATGAGGTGTCCGGGCGACTGCTGCAGTCGCGCGGACACGCGGGTCGTCGGGATCTCCCCCAGCACCATGTATCCGTCCCGATGTCACACCCGGTGTGTGTGGGACACCCGGGTGGGGCAGTAACGGCGAGTGGGCGTCCCGCTGTTCGGGAGGGCGCTCCAGCCGTGCAGCCGGTGGCTGCTGGCGGACACTATACAAACGGCGGGCCCTCGCTGGCAGGCAGGGGCGGATAGTAGACGCAGGTTCGGCAACATTGGCATATTTACGCGCCGCGCCGACCCGCCGGTAACCCGTTCGCAGGAGAAAGCCGACCGGTCGGTCCTTACCCACGGTCACCTGCGCCTTCGCCCTGGCCGAGCCCCCTACCCGCCGGTAGGGTGTGGCCACCGGGACGGCCGTGACCTCCGGAGCAGTCCCCCGCTGCCGGTTTTCCCCCGAGTGCTTCCTGGGAGTTTCCTGGGTGTTCCGCCCGGGGTCCGGACGGCCGGCGCTCCGGCTCCGGAGCGCGACCGATGCCGGGCCGGGGCCGCACCGCCGCGCTGCAACACCCCTCCACCTGCAACTGACCTGCAACAACGCCCGATTACTCCGAGAGAGACGAGACCGAGCATGACCGAGCAGACCACCACCCCCCGGGTCGCCGTCGTCACCGGCGCCGCGCGCGGACTGGGCGCGGCCACCGCCGTGCGCCTGGCCGCCGACGGCTACGCCGTGGCCGTCCTCGACCTGGAGGAGTCGGCCGGCCGGGAGACCGTCGAGCGGATCACCGCCGCCGGCGGCCGCGCGCTGGCCGTCGGCGCCGACGTCTCGGACGCCGACCAGGTCCGGGCCGCCGTCGAGCGGATCGCCGGCGAACTCGGCGCCCCGGTCGTCCTCGTCAACAACGCGGGCGTGCTGCGCGACAACCTGATCTTCAAGATGACCGAATCGGATTGGGACACGGTCATGAACGTGCACCTGCGCGGCGCGTTCCTGATGACCCGGGCGGTCCAGAAGTACATGGTGGACGCCGGTTTCGGACGCATCGTCAACCTGTCCTCCTCCTCCGCCCAGGGCAACCGCGGCCAGGCCAACTACTCCGCCGCCAAGGCCGGTCTCCAGGGCTTCACCAAGACCCTGGCCATCGAGCTCGGCAAGTTCGGCATCACCGCCAACGCGGTCGCCCCCGGCTTCATCGCCACCGACATGACGGCGGCCACCGCCGCCCGGATCGGCATGGACTTCGAGGACTTCAAGGCCGCCGCCGCCACCCAGATCCCGGTCCAGCGGGTCGGGACGCCGGAGGACGTCGCCCACGCCATCGCGTTCTTCGTCTCCGAGGGCGCCGGCTTCGTCTCCGGACAGGTGGTCTACGTCGCGGGCGGCCCCCTCGACTGAGGCACCGAACCTACACAGGGTTACCACGGGGTGGGAACCGGCACGGCCGGTCTCCCGCCCCGTTCTTTTTGCCCGAACTTGGGGAAAAGCACACGAACCCCTTACGGACATTCGATCCGAAAACGTCTTTTGATCGTCCTGAAACGGACCCGCGGCGATCGGAGAACGGCTTTGCCGGGGAATTCCGAATGGAACCGGGAATCACGCTGCGTGGCTGGGTAGGGTCACCGCCGTGCCAGCGCCGAGTGAACCGCCGGACCGCCCGGAGCACCTGACCACCCCCCGCGCGCGCCCGCGCGCCCGCCCCGGCGGACCGGCCCGGCCGCCGCTCGGCCGCCGCCAGGCCGCGCTGCTGGGGCTGGCCGCGCTCGGCTACCTGCTGGTGGCCGCGGCCGTCCTGCTCGACACCTCGCTGGTCGATCTCGACTGGAAGATACGGCTGTACCGGCCCTACGAGCACTGGCCCGGGCTGCAGCCGCTGCTGGACAACTGGGTGGTGGCCGGTCAGCGCGGCCCCTCCGCGCTCGCCGCCTTCACCTGGCTCGGCTGGCGCGCCCGCCGGCTGGGCCGGATCCGGCCACTGCTGGTGATGGGCGCCGCCCTGCTGCTGCTCAACCTCACCGTCGGCGGGGTCAAGATCGTCACCGGCCGGCTCGGCCCGCACTACGCCCGGTACGTCGGCTCGCCCGAGCTCTTCTCCGGCGGCACCATCTTCCCCTCCGGCCACACCGCGAACGCCGTGGTCACCTGGGGCGTGCTGGCCTACCTCGCGGTGCGCTGGCGGCGCACCGGCGCCCTGCTCGCGGGCGCCACCGCCTGGTCCGTCGGCCTCACCACCGTCTACCTGGGCACCCACTGGGCCACCGACGTGCTGGCCGGCTGGGCCGCCGGACTGCTCGTCCTGCTCTCGCTCCCGCTGCTGGAGCCCCTGGTGCTCGCCGCCGAACGCCGGCTCGCCCGGCACCGCGGAGCACGGCGCCGGAGGGCTACCCCTCCCAGCTGCGCACCACCAGCCCGTCGCGCACCGCCAGGTTGAGCCGGCCCTCCCGGTGGTCCATGGTCATCGCCGCCCCCGGGGGCAGCACCCGCACCGAGGCCCAGCCGTGCCGGCGCGCCAGCTCCTCGGCCCGTTCGATCCGCAGCCCCGCGTAACCCTCCGCGTCCGTGTCCGTCATCGCCCCTCCCCGGCTCGCCCAGACGTACGCTGGAATCGTAGACCGACCGAACCGTGGACCGGCCCCGCGGAACGGGCCGGAAGCACCGGAGGTGACCGCGGATGCCCGCCACCACCCCCCGGCGGTGGCGCAGCGGCTCCGAGCCCGCCACCGCCCGCAGCGACCTCAAGCTGCGCTACCTGCTGTCGCTGACCTTCACCCCGCTGTTCGCGCTGGCCACCGCCGCCTTCGCGTTCTGGGCCGCCAACGCCCCCGCGTTCGGCGCGCCGAGCCGGGGCACCCTCACCGGTTTCGCCGTGGCCTGCGGGATCCTCACCCTGTTCGCCGTCGTCGATCTCGTCGTCGTCGTCCGGCGGCGCCGGACCGAGCTCTGACGCGGTGTCTCCCGCGGGGTGGGAAGCCGGCCCCCGGCCTCCCACCCCGCGAACGCTCCGCGCGCCGCGCCCTCAGCGGTTGCTGACCGCCTGCTTCACCAGCGTCCGCCCGAAGTCCCACATCAGGCCGCTCCCCCGGTGGGCGTCCTCCATCACCTCGGTGAAGGCCGTCATGAAGCGGTCCACGTCCCGCTCGGTGATGATCAGCGGCGGGATCAGCTTGATCACCTCCAGGTGGTCCCCGGACACCTGCGTGAGGATCCGGTGGCGCTGGAGCAGCGGGACGACCACCATCTGGGCGAACAGGCCCTTGCGGGCCGCCTGGAGCGCGGTCCAGCCGGTCCGCAGCTTCAGCGACTTCGGCCGGCCGAACTCGATGCCGATCATCAGCCCGCGCCCGCGCACCTCGGCGAGCAGTTCGTAGCGGTCGACCAGCTCGGTCAGCCGCTCGCGGAAGTGGTCGCCCACCTTGCGGGCGTTCTCCACCACCCGCTCGTCCCGGATGACCTCCAGGGTCGCCAGGCCCGCCGCCATCGCCTGCGCGTTGGAGCCGAAGCTGGCCGAGTGCACCAGCACCCGGTCCATCGAGGAGTACACCTTCTCGAAGATCCAGCCCTTGCCGAGGGTCGCCCCGACCGGGACGTAGCCGCCGGACAGCGCCTTGGCCGCGCAGACCAGGTCCGGCAGCACGCCGTCCTCGTGCTGGTAGGCGAAGAAGTCGCCGGTGCGTCCGATGCCGGTCTGCACCTCGTCGCAGATCAGCAGGGCCTTGTGATCGTGCAGCAGTTCCTGCGCGGCGCGCAGCCAGCCGGGCGGGGTCGCCTGCACGCCCTTGCCCTGGATCGGCTCGACGATCAGCGCGGCGACGTCGCCGCGCTTGAGCTCCTTGGCGAGGGCGGTGAGGTCGCCGAGCGGGATCGCGGTGTCCGGCAGCAGCGGGTCGAAGCCCTTGCGGAACCCGCTCTCGCCGTTCACCGAGAGCGAGCCGGTGGTGAGCCCGTGGAAGGCGTGGTCGGCGTAGAGGATCCGCTTGCGGCCGGTGGCGTACCGGGCGAACTTCAGCGCGGTCTCCACCGCCTCGGTGCCGCTGTTGCCGAAGAACACCCGGTCCAGCCCGGGCGCGTGGGAGAGCAGGCGCTCGGCGAGCAGGCCGGGCAGCGGCGAGCAGTCGAAGCGGACCAGGTCCGGCAGGTCGAGGTCCATCACCTGCTGGACGGCCGAGCGGACCACCGGGTGGTGGCGGCCGAGCGCGAAGATGCCGAAACCGGCCAGCATGTCGAGGTACTCGTTGCCCTCGGCGTCGTAGAAGTACTGCCCCCGGGCCCGTTCGTAGTACTTGTCGAAGCCGATGGTGTGCAGCATCCGGGTGAGCTGCGGGTTCAGGTAGCGGCTCTGCAGCTCGTACCGCTCGCCCCCGCGCTCGGCGAGCAGGGCGGCCAGGTCGAAGCGCGACCCGGCGCGCCCGGCGCCGTCGGGGCGGCCGGGTGCGCCGGAGCCGCCGGTCCCGTCGGACCGGTCGACGGGCGCGGGAGGGCCGGTGCGGTCAAGGCGGTCGGTGCTGTCGGGGTCAGCCGGCATGGTGCTGGTTCGCTCCTCGGTTCGGAAGTCCCCGGTCCGGTCGTCCCCGGTCCGGGAGCAGGTGCTTGGCGAAGGCGGCGGTCTGGGCAGCGACCCCGGTGCCGGTCAGCCCGGTCTCCTCCAGGATCTCGCCGCGCGCGGCGTGCCCGAGGAACTCCTGCGGCAGGCCCAGCACCCGCACCGGGACGTCCACGTCCGCGTCCCGCAGCGCCTGGGCGACGGCCGTGCCGACGCCGCCGACCCGGCCGTTGTCCTCGACGGTGACCACCAGCCGGTGCCCGGCGGCGAGGGCCGGCAGCGCGGGGTCGACCGGCTTGACCCAGCGCGGGTCGACGACGGTCGCGGTGAACCCCTCGGCGAGCAGCAGCCGGGCCGCGTCCAGCGCGGCGCCGGCCGTGCTGCCGACGGCGACCAGCAGGATCTCCGGCAGCTCCCCGGTGCGCAGCAGGACGTCCACGCCGCCGATCCGCTCGACGGCGGGCACGGCGGGGCCGACGGTGCCCTTGGGGAAGCGGACCACGGTCGGGGCGTCCTCGACCGCGACGGCCTCGCGCAGCTGGGCGCGCAGCTGGTCGGCGTCGCGCGGGGCGGCGAGCCGCAGGCCGGGCACGACCTGGAGGATCGACATGTCCCACATGCCGTTGTGCGAGGCGCCGTCGTTGCCGGTGACGCCGGAGCGGTCGAGCACGAAGGTGACGCCCAGCCTGTGCAGGGCGACGTCCATCAGCACCTGGTCGAAGGCGCGGTTGAGGAAGGTCGCGTACACCGCCACCACGGGGTGCAGGCCGCCGGTGGCCAGCCCGGCCGCGCTGGCGACGGCGTGCTGCTCGGCGATGCCGACGTCGAAGGTCCGCCCGGGGTAGGCCTTGGCGAAGCCGGCCAGGCCGACCGGCTGGAGCATCGCCGCGGTGATGGCCACCACGTCCGGCCGCTCGGCACCGAGGGCGAGCAGTTCCTCGCCGAACACCGAGGTCCAGGAGACGCCGTCGGCGGGCGAGATCGGCAGGCAGGTGTAGGGGTCGATCGGGTTGACGGCGTGGAAGCGGTCGGCCTCGTCCTGTTCGGCGGGCCGGTAGCCACGGCCCTTGACGGTGAGGCAGTGCACGATGACCGGGCCGCCGAAGCCGCGGGCCTTGGTGAGCGCGGACTCCAGGGCGGTGAGGTCGTGGCCGTCGATCGGGCCGAGGTACTTGAGGCCGAGGTCCTCGAACATGCCCTGCGGGGCGAAGGCGTCCTTGAAGCCCTTCTTGGCGCCGTGCAGCGCGCCGAAGATCGGCTGGCCGACCACGGGGGTGCGCTGGAGGGCGTCCTTGCCCCAGGACAGGAAGCGTTCGTAGCCCTGGGTGGTGCGCAGCGCGGCGAGGTGGTTGGCCAGGCCGCCGATGGTGGGCGAGTAGGAGCGCTCGTTGTCGTTGACGACGATGACCAGCGGCCGGTCCTTGGCGGCGGCGATGTTGTTGAGCGCCTCCCAGGCGAGG
Source organism: Kitasatospora sp. NPDC058115 (assembly GCF_042884635.1). Classification (NCBI taxonomy): domain Bacteria; kingdom Bacillati; phylum Actinomycetota; class Actinomycetes; order Kitasatosporales; family Streptomycetaceae; genus Kitasatospora; species Kitasatospora sp. NPDC058115. The sequence continues at coordinate 100,220 of NZ_JBHVTL010000025.1, read as the reverse complement.
CCGCCGGTGAGGGCGCCGTCGCCGATCACGGCCACCACCGGGTCGTCGCTGCCGCGCAGCTGGTTGGCCTTGGCCAGGCCGTCGGCGTAGGAGAGCGCGGTGGAGGCGTGGGAGTTCTCGACGAGGTCGTGTTCGGACTCGGCGCGCGAGGGGTAGCCGGACAGGCCGCCCCTGCTGCGCAGCCGGGAGAAGTCCTGGCGGCCGGTGAGCAGCTTGTGGACGTAGCTCTGGTGGCCGGTGTCCCAGACGATCCGGTCGCGCGGGGAGTCGAAGACCCGGTGCAGGGCGATGGTCAGTTCGACGACGCCGAGGTTGGGCCCGAGGTGGCCGCCGGTGCGGGTGACGGCGTCGATCAGGAAGTCGCGGATCTCGTCGGCGAGCCGGGGCAGCTCGGCGGCCGGGAGGGCCCTCAGGTCCGCCGGGGACGTGACGCTGGAGAGCAGTGACATGGCTTTCACCTCACGACTCGGAGCGGTGCGGTGGTGCCCCGCCGTGGCCGCGCCGCGCGGGGTGGTCCGGCCCGGGTCGGCGGCCCGGGGCGGACGGGGGCGGGCGGCGGGGTGCGCCGCCCGCCTGCGGGTGCGTCAGCGGCTCCGGCTGGAGCCGACGGTCTCGGTGATCGCCCGCAGGGACTCCTTGAGGGAGCCCATGGTGGCGAGGACGGCGGTCGGCTCGTAGCCGCAGTGCGCCATGCAGTTGGCGCAGCGGGCGTCCTTGCCGCGCCCGTACTTGTCCCAGTCGGTCTTCTCGATCAGCTCGCGGTAGGTCGGCACGTAGCCGTCGGCCATCAGGTAGCAGGGCCGCTGCCAGCCGAACAGCGAGTAGTTGGGGATGCCCCAGGCGGTGCACTCGAAATCGACCCGGCCCTCCAGGAAGTCCAGGAAGAGCGGGCTGTGGTTGAGCCGCCAGCGCCGCCGGTTGCCGCCGGCGAAGGTCTTGCGGAACAGCTCGCGGGTCTGGTCGACGCCGAGGAAGTGCTCCTGGTCGGGTGCCTTCTCGTAGGCGAACGCCGGGGAGATCATCATCTCGTCGACCTTGAGGTCGTCGTTGAGGTAGTCGAGCACGTCGATGATGGTCTGCGGGGTGTCGGTGTTGAAGAAGGTGGAGTTGGTGGTCACCCGGAAGCCGCGCCGCTTGGCCTCCTTGATCGCCTCCACCGCCTCGTCGAAGGTGCCCTCCTTGGCCACCGAGGCGTCGTGGCGCTCGCGCAGGCCGTCGATGTGCACGGTGAAGGTGAAGTACGGCGAGGGCTTGAACTTGTCCAGCTTCTTGCGCAGCAGCAGCGCGTTGGTGCAGAGGAACACGTACTTGCGGCGCTCGACCAGCTGCCGGACGATCTCGTCGATCTGCGGATGCATCAGCGGCTCGCCGCCGGCGATCGAGACCATCGGGGCGCCCGACTCCAGGACCGCGCCGACCGCCTGGGCGACCGGCATCCGCTGCTTCAGCACGCCCGCCGGGTGCTGGATCTTGCCGCACCCCTCGCAGGCCAGGTTGCAGGCGAAGAGCGGTTCCAGTTCGACGATCAGCGGGAATTTGTCGCGTCGCTTCAGCTTCTGCTGCATGAGGTAGGTGCCGACCCGCACGGTCTGGCGCAACGGCATGGCCATGGCTAGCTCGCCTCCTGGGGGAGCGTCGAGGATGTGGGGTGGTTGAGGGCGGCGGGCGCGGGGCGGCCGCGCGGCCGGTCGTTCCGCAGGTGCCAGTCGACCAGGGCGGGCACCGTGGAGCGCAGCGTCCGCCAGGCGCGGACGCCGGCCGGCAGGGTGCCCGGGCGCAGCAGCTCGCGTTCGGGCGTGTCGACCACGACCCGCAGGACGGCCGCGGGCAGGCCCGGGCGCAGCTCGTGCAGGGCCGCCAGCACGGCGGCGGCCTCCATGTCGACGGCGAGCGCCCCCTGGACGTGCAGGGCGCGCCGTTCCAGGCCGCGCACCACGTGGTCGGCGGTGTGGTGCACGCCGGTGTGCGCGGTCAGGCCGCGCACGGTGAGGGCCCGGGTGAGCGCCGGGCCGGAGTCGACGGCGAAGTGGTTGCCCTCGGCATCGCGCACGCCGTCGGCAACGATCACGTCACCGGGCGTTATTCCCGGCGCGACGGCGGCGCCGAAGCCGGCCACCACGACGGCGCCGTAGCCGCCCGGGGCGGCGGTGAGCAGCCTCCTGACGGCGAGTGAGGCGCGCCGCCGGCCGACGCCGGTGCGCACCACGACGGGCGGGCCGCCCGACCCGCCGCGCCAGTCCCCTCCGCGCAGGGCCCACACCTCGGGGCCGAGCGCGCAGAGGACCAGCAGCGGGGAAGCGTTCACCGGGACGCCCCGATCGCCGCGCCGCCGGCCGGGCGTCCGGTCGCGGGGCTGCCGTGCAGGTAGCGGCCGAGCGCGGTGACCGGGAACACCAGCCGGTACAGGTGGTAGTTGATGGAGAAGTCCCAGGGGAACCCGGTGCCGGTGAACTGGGGTTCGTCCCAGGTGCCCTCGGGCAGCTGGGTGCGCACCAGCCAGTCCACGCCGCGCTCCACCGCCGGGTTGGCCCGGCCGTCGGGGCCCTCGCCGGCCGCGAGCAGCGCCATCAGCGCCCAGGCGGTCTGCGAGGGGGTGGAGTCGCCGCGCCCGGCCCAGCGTGCCGGGTCGTCGTAGGAGCGCATGTCCTCGCCCCAGCCGCCGTCGGCGTTCTGCCGGTCCTCCAGCCAGCGCACCGCCCGGCGCACCGCGGGGTGCTCCGCCGGGACGCCGGCCGCGACCAGGGCGGGCAGCACCGAGCCGGTGCCGTAGATGTAGTTGGTGCCCCAGCGGCCGAACCAGGAGCCGTCCGCCTCCTGGTTGCGCAGCAGCCACTCGACGCCGCGCCGGGTGCGCGGGTCGTGCGCCCGGCCGACCTCGGCGAGCATCTCCACGACGTGCGCGGTGACGTCCGCGGACGGCGGGTCGACGACCTCGCCGAAGTCGCAGAACGGCAGCTTGTTCGGCAGGGTGCTGGTGTTGTCGACGTCGAAGGCGCCCCAGGCGCCGTTCTTGGACTGCATGCCGAGGTTCCACCGCACCGCGCGGTCGACGGAGCCGGCCACCTTGGCCGGGTCCGGGTGGGCGACGCGGCGCAGCGCGAGCACCACCTCGGCGGTGTCGTCGATGTCCGGGTAGGTGTCGTTCTCGAACTCGAACGCCCAGCCGCCGGGGGCGAGCGAGGGGCGCTTGACGGACCAGTCGCCGCGCTTGGTGATCTCCTCGCCGAGCATCCAGTCGACGGCGGAGACCAGCGCCGGGTGGTCGGCCGGCAGGCCGGCGTCGACCAGGGCGATGGTGGCCAGGCAGGTGTCCCAGACCGGGGACTGGCAGGCCTCCAGCCAGCGCCGGCCGTCGGGGGTGTGCACGGTGAAGCGGTCGAAGGAGGCGAGCCCGGCCCGCATCACGGGGTGGTCGAGCTCGTAGCCCTCCAGGTGCAGGGCGATCAGGGAGTAGACGGCGGGCGGCTGGATCCCGCCCCAGCAGCCGTCGGCCTCCTGGCGCTCGACGATCCAGCGGCAGGCCTGGGAGAGCGCGAGCCGGCGCAGCGGGCGCAGGGCGCGCCGGTGGTAGGCGTGCAGGACCTTGTCGAGGCGTTCGAACAGGCCGTCCCAGCTGGTGGCCGGGGCGAGCGGCCGGGTGGGGTACGGGTCGTCCGGGTCGGTGTGCAGCTCGGTGAGCGGGAAGGGGGCCGGACGCACCGGGCGGTGCGCGGAGACGATGGTCAGCGGGACGATGGTCTGGCGGGCCCAGCAGCCGAAGGCGTAGATGTTCAGCGGGAGCCACTTCGGCAGGAACATGATCTCCGGGGGCATCTCCGGCAGCCGGTCCCAGGGCCACCAGCCGAAGAGCGCCAGCCAGATCCGGGTGAACACCCGGGAGGCGGCGATGCCGCCGGCGGAGCGGATCCAGCGGGCGGCGGCCAGCATGTGCGGGGCGTTCGGGTCGTCGCCCGCGAGCTTCAGGGCGACGTAGGCCTCGACGGTGGTGGAGAGCTCCGCCGGGCCGCCGTGGAAGGTGGACCAGGTGCCGTCCTCGCGCTGCTGGGAGCGGATCCACTCGGCGGTGGCCTTGGTCTGTTCCTCGGTGCGGATCCCGAGGAACTGCCGGAGCAGTAAGTCCTCGGCGTCCATGGTGACGTTGGTTTCGAGGTCGCCCTTCCACCACCCTTCGGAGCTCTGCAGGGAGAGCAGGTGCGTGGTGGCGCGGCTCAGCGCCTCCTCGGCGGAGGCGGCCCCGTCCTGCTGCTCGGTCCGGCCGGCCGGGGCGTCCGGGGCGGATCCTTCGGGCTGCCACCGCCCGGCGCTCAGCAGCGCCGGGGGGAGGCCTCCCACCGCGACCGGCTCGGAATCGTACTCAGGGTCGAGCCGGCCGTCCGCGGTTGCTGTCAACGTAACGTCACCTCTCTCGTACCACCACGAATTCGGCGAGTGCGACGAAGTGCTGGCGCACCCCGTCGGGCATGGGCACCTCGTCCAGGGCGGCGAGGGCAGTCGTGTGCTGGCGGCGGGCTTCCTCCTGGGTCCAGGCGCGGCCGCCGGCCTTCTCGATCAGCAGGGCGCGGGCGGCCAGCTCGGTCTCGCTCTCCTCGCCGCGCCCCTTGGGGTCGGCGAGCTGTTCGGCCAGTTCGCGGGAGGCCTGGCCGCCCTCGGCGAGGGCGGCGGCGACCGGAAGGGACTTCTTGCGCTGGCGCAGGTCGCCCCAGTGCGGCTTGCCGGTGACCTCGGTGGCGCCCCAGATGCCGAGCAGGTCGTCGACGGCCTGGAAGGCCAGGCCGAGGTGCTCGCCGAAGCGCTGGAGGGAGTCGGAGGCCCGGTCGTCGGCGCCGGCCAGGACGGCGCCCAGCGCGGAGGCGGCGGAGAGCAGGGCGGCGGTCTTGCCGCCCTCCATCTCCAGGCACTCGGCGACGGTGACGGTGTCCCGCTGCTCGAAGGCGACGTCCATCGCCTGCCCGTCGATCAGCCGGCGGCTGGCGGTGGTGAGCAGGCGCACGGCCCGCGCGGCGTCGGTGGCGCTCGCGCCGCCCGTGGAGGCGGCGTCGAGCAGCACCTCCGTACCGAGCGTCGCCAGCGCGTCACCGACCAGGATCGCCTGGGCCGGACCGAAGACCGTCCAGGCGGTGGCCCGGTGGCGCCGGGTCTCGTCACCGTCCATCAGATCATCATGGAGCAGGGAGAAGTTGTGCACCAGTTCAACAGCGACCCCGCCGGGCACGCCCGCCTCCGCCGGCGCTCCGGCGGCCTGGGCCGACAGCAGCGCCAGGGCCGGCCGGACGGCCTTGCCGCCGTCCCCGGCGACCGGCGTGCCGTCCCGGTCGATCCAGCCGAAGTGGTACGCCGCGACGGTGTCCATGGGTGCCGCCAGACGGGCGACGGCGGCCCTCAGCGGCGGGGTACAGAGCGCGCGGGTGCGGTTGAGCAGCTCCGGCACCGAGACCGGTTCGGCATGCGCCGTACCTCCGACGGCCCTGCCGATGCGTGACTCCACGTACGTTCCCTCTCCCTGGTGGTGCCTGGCCGCGTGGGACGGCCGGACGCTGGCGGTGGTGGTGCGGCCGGTGCGGCCGCGGCCGGCGAGGACGCTCCCGCCGCCGGGACCGAACGGGTGAACGCCGGCTCTCGCGGGCTCGCCGCGGTCCCCGGCGAGCGGGGCGCCGGTCACCGCGGCCACCTCCCGTCGCCGCGGTCCGACGGCCGGGGCCGGCCGTCGGCGGCGAGCACCGCGTCGGCCGCGGCGTGACCGCTGCGCACGGCCCCCTCCATCGTGGCGGGCCAGCCGGTCGCCGTCCACGCGCCGGCCAGCACCAGGCCGGGGACGTCGGTGCGCGGGCCGGGCCGCAGCGCGGCCGTGCCCGGGGCCGGGTCGAAGGTGGCGGTGCGCTCCCTGGTGACGAAGAAGTCCAGCACCTCGGCCCCGCCCGCGGCGGGCAGCAGCCGGGCCAGCTCCGGCAGGTAGCGGCGGCGCAGCTCGGCCACCGGCAGGTCGATCTCGTCCTGCACGGCGGACTGCGACAGCGCCAGGTACTGGGCGCCGGGGTGGGCCGCGCCGAGCGCGGTGCCGGCCAGGCCGGAGTGCGCGGTGCGGTCGAAGACCCATTGGACGGGCGAGCCGAGCGCGGCGAAGAACGGCTTGCGCAGCACCCGCCGGTCGTAGATCACGTGGACGTTGAGGATCGGCGCGGTGCCGAAGCCGGCCAGCCGCTCCTGGTCCGCGATCGCGTCCGGCGGCAGCAGCGCCGCCGCGGTGTCCTGGGCGCCGGCCAGCACCACGGTGTCGGCGGCGAGCGGCTCGTCGACGCCCTCCAGCCGGACGGCGTGCTGCGGGACGGCCGGCTTGAGCTCGCTCACCCGGGCGCGCAGCAGCACCTTCACGCCCGCGCGTTCCAGCTCGGCGAGCGCCCGGTCGTGGTGGATCACGCCGAGCGGGACGGTGGCCGCGCCGATGTCGGAGGCCCCGGGGTCGGAGAGGAGCCCGGTCTTGAACACCATGGCGGCGAGCGCCAGCGACACCTGGTCGGCCCGGGCGTTCAGGGTGGCCACGCCGACGAGGTCCCACAGCGCGGCGAGGGTGCGCTCGTTCTGGCCCTGGCGGCGCAGCCAGTCGCCGAAGGAGAGCGCGTCCAGCGCCGGGTCGGCGAGGTCGAGCCGTTGCAGCGCGAGGGCGCCGCGGACCACCCGGGCCCGGTCGGCCGGGCCCAGGTGCGGGTAGCGGGCCAGGCTGCCGGCCAGGTGCAGCGGCACCGGCAGGGCGGCGCGCCCCAGCCGGCCGAGGGTGCGGACCGGCGCGCCGACGGGCCCGGAGACGCCCAGCACGGGCACCTCCAGGCGGTCCTGGAGGTGCACCAGCCGGTTGGCCCCGAGCCGCTCCAGCAGGCCGCGGTAGGCGGTGCAGCAGCGCAGGTAGACGTGCTGGCCGTTGTCGACGGTCAGCTCGCCGCGCTGGAAGGAGAAGGCCAGGCCGCCCAGCCGGGGGCGGCCCTCGGCGAGGGTCACCCGGTGGCCGGCCTCGGCCAGCCGCAGTGCGGCGGTGATGCCCGCGAGGCCACCGCCGACCACGACGGCGGCCGGGCGCGCGGCGTCGGCTCGCCCGGTCATCGGCTCTCCCCCTCGCGTCCCGCGCCCGGTCCGGTCGTGGCCGGAGCGCCCGTGGTCAATGCGGCCGGACCCGGGACCAGTGCGGTCGGGTCCGGCACAGCCGTCAACAGGGCTCTACCCAGAAGTGATTCCCCGCTGACACAGCGTGACAGAACTGTGGTAAGAATCAAGAACGCCCCCCGGCGAGCCCGGAAAGCGCCACGTACGCCTTCTCCCAGCCCGGCAGCGACACCCGGCCGCGCAGCACCGACTCCGGGTCGGCGGCGATCCGGCCGAGCAGCCGGTGGTAGATGCCCGCCATCGCGGCGGTGCAGGCCCGGCTGCGGCGGTCCAGCATCGGCAGCAGCCGCAGGCCCTCCTCGAAGGCCGCCTGGGCGCGGGCCGCCTCGAAGGCGATCAGGCCGGTGAAGTCGGCGCCGACCGGCGGCCGGGGCCGGGCGAAGCCCTCCTGGCAGCCGAACCGGACGAGGTCCTCGGTCGGCAGGTAGGTGCGGCCGTTCAAGGCGTCCTCGCGCAGGTCGCGCAGGATGTTGGTGAGCTGGAGCGCCAGGCCGAGGGTGTCGGCGTAGCGCGCGCCGCGCTCGGGGTCGTCGCAGCCGTACACGCCGAGCGACAGCCGCCCGATCGCCCCGGCCACGCACCGGCAGTAGACCTTGAGCTCCTCGTACGTCTGGTACTCGGCGCCCTTGAGGTCCATCTCGACCCCGTCGATCAGCTCGTCGAAGCCGCCGAGCGGGATCGGGAAGCGCCGGGCCGCGTCCGCCAGCGCGACCTTGACGGGGTCGGTGTCGTCCTCCGCGACGGAGCCGGCCCGGATCTCGTCCAGCAGCTCGCGGGTGCGCAGCAGGGCCTCGGCCTTGCGGTCGTCCGGGAGGTCGCCGTCGCCGATGTCGTCCACCCGGCGGGCGAGCGCGTACAGGGCCGACATGGCCAGCCGCTTCGGCTCCGGCAGCAGCCGGATGCCGTAGCTGAAGTTGCGGGCCTGCAGCCCGGTCACTGCCTCGCAGTACCGGTACGCCGCCATGACCGGCGCCGACGCCAGTGGTGATGCCGCCACTCGGGCGTTCACCTTCCCTTCGCGAAGATGGCCGCCGCCCTCGCTGCGAGGCGGCGCTTGTCCGGCTTCGCCTGCTGGGCGAGCACGTCGTACCCGGCGTCCTCGACGGCCGCCAGGGCCGCGTAACCACCTGCGGTGAATCCCGCCAGGAGCAGTCGAAGCCTCCCCCGAACCGTACCTACCAATGGCGCACCGCGGTCGAGCAGGGTGCGGGCACGGTCCGTCTGGAAGGCGATCAGGCGGCGCACGGCGGGACCGGCGCTCGGCGCGGCGAGGTCGTCCTCGGTGACGCCGAACCGCCGGAGGTCCTCGGCGGGCAGGTAGATCCGGCCCCGGGCGAGGTCCTCGGCGACGTCCTGGAGGTGCTCGACGATCTGCAGGGCGGTGCAGACGGCGTCGGACATCGCGATCCGCTCGGGGGTGGAGACGCCGGCGATGGCCAGCACCAGGCGGCCGACCGGGTCGGCGGAGAGCGTGCAGTAGCCGCGGAGGTCCTCGTAGGTGGCGTAGCGGTCGGTGGTCTGGTCGACCCGGTTGGCCCGGATCAGCCGGCGGAACGGCTCGGGGGTGAGGCCGTGGCGGTCGACCAGCGGGACCAGCGGGCGCAGCAGCGGGTGGCGGGGGGCCTCGGCCCCGGCGGGGGCGAGGGCGGTCTCGAAGACCCGGTCGAGGTCGCGCTCCAGGCCGTCCAGCAGGGCGAGCCGGAAGGCCGTCTCCTCGGGGCCGGGCCGGTGCGCCCCGGCGGGAGCGGTCCCGTCCGCGGGGGCGGCCGCGGGGGCCGGGGGCGGGGCGGGCACGCCGAGCAGTGCGGCGGTGCCGGCCGGGTCGGCGAGGTCGCCGTCCCCGGCGTCGTCGACCAGCCGGGCGAAGCCGTAGACCGTCATGAGGTCGTCGCGCCACGCGGCGGGCAGGAAGAACGGGGCGACCGGGAAGTTCTCCGCGTCCGCCTTGGCGAGGGTCGCCGCTCCCGCGGGACCTTCCACCGGACGACCGCCTCCGGGCGGGGACTCACTGTTGGGCTGGGCCGAAGCCGACACTGCTGTCACTCCCCCGTTCTACACCGCTCCGGTGACGGGCCCGAGTCGGACACGCGTCCGATCACGGGAGTCACGTCCGGCACACCACCCCCGCGCTTACAGCCTGACACCAACGACCGCGCCGGAGAAGGGCGCCTCACCCGGCGCACGGGGCGCTCACCCGGGCGGCGGCGGGCCACCCGGGGCACGACGGGGCGGGCCGGGGGCGCACGAACGACGGCGGGGCCGGTCCCGGACGTCCTCCGGTCACCGGCCCCGCCGCGCGGTCCCTGGTGGTGCGGCGCGCGGCTACGGCCGCTCGCCGCGCTCGTAGCGGCGGACGACCTCCTCGGTCGGCCCGTCCATGACGAGCTCGCCGGCCTCGATCCAGATGGTCCGCTCGCAGGTCTCGCGGATCGACGCGTTGTCGTGGCTGACCAGGAAGACCGTACCGGCCTCCTCGCGCAGCTCCGTGATCCGCTTCTTGCTGCGCTTCTGGAAGGCCTGGTCGCCGGTGGCGAGCGCCTCGTCGATGAGCAGCACGTCGTGGGTCTTGGCCGCCGCGATCGCGAAGCGCAGGCGGGCGCCCATGCCGGAGGAGTAGGTGCGCATCGGCAGCGAGATGAAGTCGCCCTTCTCGTTGATGCCCGAGAAGTCGACGATGTCCTGGTAGCGGCGCCGCACGTCGGCCGGCGACATGCCCATGGCGAGGCAGCCGAGGACGACGTTGCGCTCACCGGTCAGCTCGTTCATCAGCGCGGCGTTGACGCCGAGCAGCGAGGGCTGGCCGTTGGTGTAGATGCCGCCCTTCTCGGTCGGCAGCAGGCCCGCGATGGCAGCCAGCATGGTGGACTTGCCGGAGCCGTTGGAGCCGATCAGGCCGATCGCCTCGCCCTTGTAGGCGGTGAAGCTGACGCCCTTCACCGCGTGCACCTCGCGCACGCCGGCCCCGCGCTTGCGGCTGATGATCCGGCTGAGCGCCGAGGTGGCGCTGCCCTTGCCGGAGCCGGCGCCGTGCACCCGGTAGACGATGTGCACGTCGTCGACGACCACGGTGGGCTCGCGGGCCACGTCCGCGTCGAACACCTTGCGACGCGGGGCGGCGTCCTTCAGGTCCTTGGTCAGATCGGTCCCTCGCACGTCGGTGTCAGCCACGGCCGTACTCCTCCTCAGCCTTCCAGAAGAAGACGTATCCGATGACCAGCATGCCCACACCCCAGGCGATCGCGTACTTCCACTGGTGCGGCGGGAACTCCAGGAACTGGGGTTGGTGCTTGTTGTAGATGACGGGCGCGAGCGCGTGGCGGACCAGGTCGATGTAGACCGAGGCCGGGTTGAGCTCCATCACCTTCTGCCAGAACGGCGACCAGTCCTTGATCTTGTCGGTGATGCTGTACATGACGCCGGACAGGAACAGCCAGGCGCGCATCGCGAACGGGATCAGCTGGGAGATGTCGCTGGTCTTGGCGCCGATCCGGGCGAAGATCAGGGCGACACCGGTGTTGAACATCGACTGCAGCACCAGCGCGGGGACCACCAGGATCCACGTCCGGCCGGGCTCGACGCCGTTCAGCAGCACCACGGCGAACAGCACGACCATCGAGATCAGCAGCTGCTGGAGCTGGATCACGGTGAACGCGATCGGCAGCGAGGCGCGCGGGAAGTGCAGCGCCCGGATCAGCCCGAGGTTGTCCGCGATCGCCCGGGTGCCGGACTGCACGGCGTTCTGGGTGAACTGGAAGATGAAGACGCCGATGCAGAGCCAGGCGACGTAGTACGGGTTGTCGTCCTTGTTGCTCAGGATCTCGCCGAAGACCAGGTAGAACACCGCGCAGTTCAGCAGCGGCGTCACGACCTGCCAGATCTGGCCGAGCTTGGCGTCGGTGTACTGGGCCACCAGGCGCGCCGTGGCGAAGGCCCAGATGAAGTGGCGGCGGGCCCAGAGCTGCTTGCTGTAGGCGAACAGGCCGGGCCGTCTGCCGCTGACCGTCAGGCCGTACTTGTCCGCAAGCTGCTTGGGGGTCAGGCCCGCGTCCGCCCCCCTCGGGGCTGAGAGGCTGACGGGTTCACTCACTGTCGACACATTCGTCCTTCGCGCGGGATCGTCGGGCGGGCCGGTCGGCGGGGGTCCGCCGGCCTTGCGCCGAGGGGGATCCACTCGGATATCGGGGGGAGTGCGGCCGGTGTGTGGCCACCGGCCGTGGCGACCGTCCTACCGTACGGTCGCCGGGCGGATCAGATGACCGGCGGCCGGCCCAGCCGGGTCAGGCGCCACACGGTACGCCATCGCATGGGCCGCCGCGCACCGCAGGGTTCGCGCCAGCCCGCCTTGAACCCGCCCAGCCAGGCCTTCAGCGCCTCCGGGGAGGGGCGGCGGGCCAGCGTCAGCAGGAACCAGGTTCCCAGGTATAGAGGCACCAACAGGGCCGGAAGGTTCCGCCTCGCGAGCCAAACCCTGTTCCGGGCCACGTTGTGGAAGTAGGTGGCGTGCCGGGCGGGCGAGGTGGTGGGGTGGTGGAGCACCACGTCGGCCCGGTAGTCGATGGCCCAGCCGGCGTCCAGCGCGCGCCAGGCGAGGTCGGTCTCCTCGTGCGCGTAGAAGAACTCGGCGGGCAGCTGCCCGGCGTTCTCGAACACGGCGCAGCGCACCGCGCTCGCGCCGCCCAGGAAGGTCGTCACCCGGGAGGAGCGCAGCGGGTCGCTGGCGCGCAGCCGGGGCACGTGGCGGCGCTGGGTGACGCCGGTGTCGGGGTCGGCGATCCGGAAGCTCACGATGCCGAGCTCCGGGTCGCCGGCGAAGGCCTCGCGCAGCAGCCGGGCCGCGTCGGTGCCGGGCAGCCGGCCGTCGTCGTCCAGGAACAGCACCGCGTCGACGTCCCGGCCGTTGTGGCCGAACAGCTCGATGCCGGCGTTGCGCCCGCCCGGGATGCCGAGGTTCTCGGGCAGCTCGACGGTGCGCACGCCCTCCGGGAGCGGGGGCATCGGGACGCCCTGGGCGACCACGGCCAGCTCGACCGGCGGGCCCTGCTGGGCGCGGACCGACTCGATCAGCGCGGTCAGCTCGGCCGGGCGGTTGCCCATGGTGATGATCACAGCGCCGAGCCGGAAGGCGTCGGCGCCGGCGGCGCTGGTCGGCACGGTGCTCCCCGTCGTCCCGGTCCCCTCCACGGCGCTCCCGTTCACGGTGCTCCCCTCCACTGCGCTGCCCTCCACGGCGCTCCCCTCCACGCGGCTCACCGGAGCCTGCTCGACAGGACGATGCTCAGCAGGTGCAGCACGGTCTGCAGCATGGCGATCGCGGCCAGCACGACCACCGCGATCCGGGTGAAGAACAGGCCGCCGTGGACAAGGTCGGCGACGCCCGCCGCCAGGATGAACAGCGAGGCCTCGACCGCGCCGACCAGCCGGTGGAACTTGAGGAGCGAGGCCGCCCGGCGGGCCCTGGCGACACCGGCCGAGCGCGGCACCGAGGCGCTGTCCTCGACCGCCGTCATGCCGCTGCGGGCGCGGGCCACGTCGACCAGGTCGGTCTCCGACTTGATCAGGATCGCGCCGAGCGCGGCCAGGGTGCCGAGGAACGCCCACTCCCAGTGCGCGGCGCTCCCCTCGCGGTGCAGCAGGTCGGTGGCGCGCAGGCCGAGGCCGGTCAGCAGGGCCGCCTCGGACATGTAGTGGCCGACCCGGTCCAGGTAGACGCCGGTCAGCGAGGTCTGCCGGCGCCAGCGCGCCACCTCGCCGTCCACGCAGTCCAGCAGCAGGTACACCTGGATGAGCAGGGCCGCCAGCACGGCGCCGGCGATCCCCGGGACGACCAGCGCGGCGCCGGCCAGGATGCCGGTCAGCATCATCAGGTACGTCAGGCCGTTGGGCGTGATCGCCGTCACGGTCGACAGCACCCGGGTGATCCGCAGCGAGATCTTCCGCATGTAGAGCCGGCCGGCCCAGTGCTCGGCGCTCCGGCGCTGGAGCATGCCCTCCGGGTGGATCACCGCGCGCAGCTCCTCGATCGAGGGCCGGCGGGTCAGGTCGACCGGCGGCGGAGCGGCCTCCGCGGCGGAGCGGTCAGCTGTTGACGGCTTGGACATAGTCGGCGTACGCGTCCCTGATTGCGGAAGGGGAGAGGTCGAGGTGCTCAAGGATGGTGAAGCGGCCCGGCCGGGTGTTCGGAGCGTAGTGCACCGCCTCGGTGAACTCCGCCTCGGTGAAGCCGATCTGAGCGGCGGTCACCGGCAGCCCGTGGTGCGCCAGACGCTCCACGATCAGGCCGGTCAGCTCGCGCTCGCCCCGCAGGAAGCTGGCGAAGGCGGCCCCGAGGCCGACCTGCTCGCCGTGCTGGGCGGACCGCTTGGGATACAGCACGTCCAGGGCATGCGAGATCTCGTGGCAGGCGCCCGACGAGGGCCGGGTGCTGCCCGCGATGTTCATCGCGATGCCGGACAGTACCAGTGCCTCCGCGAGGGCCGTGAGGAAGCCCCGGTCCTGGAGGTTGCCCGGGTGGCGCAGCAGGTTCTCGCCGGCCGAGCGGGCCATCGCGACGGCCAGGCCGTCCACCGGCTCGCCGGTCTCGGCGTGCGACAGCTCCCAGTCGGCGCAGGCCGAGATGTTGGAGACGATGTCGCCGATGCCGGCCGCGACGAAGCGCGGCGGGGCGCCGAGGATCACGTCCAGGTCGATCACGATGCCGATCGGGCTGGGCACCCCGTAGGAGCCGCGGCCGCCGACGTTGTCGAGGGTGGAGACGGGCGAGCAGATGCCGTCGTGGGCCAGGTTCGTCGGCACGGAGACCAGCGGCAGGCCGATCCGCGCGGCGGCGTACTTGGCCACGTCGATGATCTTGCCGCCGCCCAGGGCGACGACGGTGTCGTAGTGGCCGCCGTGCACGCCGCCGCGGATCTCGTCCGCCAGCCGGACGGCGCTGTCGAGGCTGCCGTCCTCGACGCTGTACCAGTCGGCGCCGGGCAGCGCCGGCTCCAGGCGGGTGCGCAGCAGCGAGCCCGAGCCGTTGCTGATCGCCACCGCGATCCGGCCGGAGGCGGACAGCCGCTGGTCGGCGAGGATGCCGCCGAGCGCGTCCAGCGCACCCGGGCGGATCTCCACGAAGACCGGCGACGGGACCAGCCTGGTCAGTACTGGCACGCGATCTCCCGCGCCTTCGCCAGGTCGTCGTGGTTGTCGACCTCGACCCAGGAGACCTCGCCGATCGGCTGGACGTCGATCCGCAGGCCGCGGTCGACCATCTCCTGGTAGCCGTCCTCGTAGTACAGCTGGGGGTCGCGCTCGTAGGTGGCGCGCAGCGCGTCGGCGAGGTCGGCGGCGGCGGAGGGGTTGATCACGGTGACGCCGATGTACTCGCCGGTGGCCTCGGAGGGGTCCATCAGCTTGGTGATGCGGCGCATGCCGGCGGTGGGGTGGACGACCACCTTCATCTCCTCGTCGGCGAGGCGCTTCACCGTGTCGAGGGCGAGCAGGATGCCGGGCTCGCGGCCCTCGGCGGCCAGCCGGGCGTTGCCCTCCAGCATGGTGCGCTGGACCGAGACCGGGTGGACGGTGTCGCCGTTGGCGAGCAGCAGGCCCTCGGTGAAGAGGTCACGGGCGCACCAGAGGGAGTAGGCGTTGTTCCACTCCTCGGCCTTGTCGTTCTCGACCAGGGTCAGCTTCACGCCGTACCTGCGCTCCAGGGCGTCCTTGCGCTCCTCGACCGCCTCCTTGCGGTAGCCGACGACGATCGCGGCCTCGCGCAGGCCGACCTCGGCGAAGTTGCCGAGGGTGAGGTCCAGGACGGTCCGCTCCCCGTCGACCGGCACCAGTGCCTTGGGCAGGGTGTCGGTGTACGGGCGCAGTCGGCGGCCGGCGCCGGCTGCCAGAACGAGGCCGATCATGCGGGGTCTCCTGATCCGTCGTGCGGTGCGCGGCCGCGCGCGGCTACCGGGAGTCTCCGGGTGACCGGCGATGGCGCGCCGGGGCCGCCGAGATGCGGCCGCGGTGTCCTATGTGATGGTAGGCGACCACGGCGACCAGCCCGAACGCGGCCGGAGCGTCGAACACAGATCGAACACATCTCGAACAGACCTGCGAGCGCGGCGCCCGTCCCCGGCCACCGGACGCCGCCATCGCGCCGGGTTGTGCGTGGGACCTCTGCGCGGTGCCACCCGTACGGCAGACTGGGGCGCGACGCCACCGGTGCGAGCCGTGGTTGCTCCCCGTGCTCCCGAAGTGCTCCCGAAGCTGCCGAAAGAGGCCTCATGCCCCAGAGCCTGCCGACCGACCGCCCGACCCACCTCGACCCGCAGGCCGGTCCCGGCACCGACGCCGGTGCGGACGCCGGGCTCGACAACGCGCTCGACACCGGTGTGGACACCGGCCTCGACGTCGAGACCGACGTGGACACCGCCGCGCGGTCCGCCGGCGCGCCGCAGGAGATCCTGCTGGAGCTGGTGGACGACGAGGGCGTCACCATCGGCACCGGCGAGAAGCTCTGGGCCCACCAGCAGCCCGGCCGGCTGCACCGGGCGTTCTCGGTGTTCCTCTTCGACCGGCAGGGCCGGATGCTGCTGCAGCGCCGGGCGCTCGGCAAGTACCACTCCCCCGGCGTCTGGTCGAACACCGCCTGCGGCCACCCCTACCCCGACGAACAGCCGTTCGTGGCCGCCGCCCGGCGCACCGCCGAGGAGCTGGGCGTCGCCCCGGCGCTGCTCTGCGAGGCGGGCACGGTCCGCTACGACCTGCCGGACGAGGCGTCCGGGCTGATCGAGCGGGAATGGAACCACCTGTTCGTGGGCCTGGTCACCGGGCCGGTGCGGCCGGCCCCGGAGGAGGTGGACGACTACGCCTTCGTGACCGCCGAGGAGCTGCGCGCGCTGCAGGCGGAGCGGCCGTTCTCGGTGTGGTTCCGGACCGTCTTCGAGGCCGCCCTGCCGGGGATCCGCGAGATCGCCGGGAACACCTGGTAGGTCCGGCCGGGCGCCTCGCCCCCCGGTCAGGCGCGGTCCCCCCGGGGGAGCGGCAGCGAGGCCCAGATCACCTTGCCGCCCTCCCCCGCCTTCTCCACGTCACAGACCCCGCCGGCCTGCAGCGTGACGCTCTTCACCAGCAGCAGCCCGCGCCCGCCGGTCCGCCCGGCGTCGGCCGCCAGCGCCTTCGGCCGGTACGGGTCGCCGTCCTGGACGGCGACCCGTACCCAGCCGCCGCGCACCGCCAGCTCGGTGGTCACCTCCGGCGACAGCTCGGCGGCGTGCGTCACCGCGTTGCCGACCAGCTCGGAGACGATCAGCAGCAGGTCGTCCACCAGCTCCTGGTAGCGGATCTCCGCCAGCCCCTGGGCCAGCAGCCGGTCGCGCACCGCGTGCCGGGTGCGGGGCACCGACGCCTCCTCGGCCGGCACGGTGAACCGCCACACCCCCTCGACGGGCCCGCCGCACGCCGCCGCCTCGTCCTCGCTGATCCGCTCCACGTCCAGCCGTCCTTCGTCCGCGACCCTGGAATCAGGCGTTCCGCTCACGGCGCCCTCGGTCCACAGAGGCTAGGAGAGCCGCCCCCGGGGCCGGGGCACCGTCGACAACTTGCCCGTGTCGGACCACCCACGCCCGTTCCCGACTGTTCACCGTCCGCAACTCGACCGTTTACCGCCGTCGAACCACCGCTTCGCGCACTCCTGCGAACCATCCCCCGGACCCCCACCATCCCCACCGGGGAAACGCAGGTGAGAAGCACTCCGAAACCCTGGTAATGTTCTCTCTGTCGCCGAGGGGGCGAGCAGAAATCCCCCGAAGCACACACCCCGTCCGGGTGGCGGAATGGCAGACGCGCTAGCTTGAGGTGCTAGTGCCCTTTATCGGGCGTGGGGGTTCAAGTCCCCCCTCGGACACCATGGATTCCCCGTGGGAACTCGAAAGAGATCCCACGGGGAATTTCCTTTTCCCCGGCCGCTTTCCGGCTGCTTTCCCGCCGCTTTCCCGCCGGTTCCCGACCGGCTCCCGACCGGCTCCCGACCGGCTCCGGGTCGCTTTCCGGGCGCCCCGCCGCACCCCCGTCCCACACCCCCGGCACCCCCGCCGGCGCCGGTGCGACATACCGCCAACAGCGTGATGATTCGGGCACGAGATGACAACGATCAGGTGTTTTGTCTCGCATTTGAGGCTGATCTGAGGTTTCGCCCGATTTCGCCGTTTAGGCTGTCTCCGTTTGTCCGGAAAACCAAGTGACACGATGAGACAGAGGACCGATACGGTGAGTGAACCCGAGTCGACGACGGCATCCCATCAGCACTACCGCCGCTCGCTCGGCACGATCAGCCTCACCGCCGTGGGTCTGGGGTCGATCATCGGGTCCGGCTGGCTCTTCGGGGCCGAGCGGGCGGCGCGGCTGGCCGGGCCGGCGTCGATCGTCGCGTGGGTGATCGGGGCGGCCGTCGCGCTGACCATCGCGCTCACCTACAGCGAGCTCGGGTCGATGTTCCCGAAGGCCGGCGGCATGGTCCGGTACGGGCAGTACTCGCACGGGTCGCTGGCCGGGTACCTGGCCGCCTGGGCCAACTGGATCGCCATCGTCTCGGTCATCCCCGGCGAGGCGACCGCCTCGGTGCAGTACATGAGCTCCTGGGACTTCGGGTGGGCCAGAGGGCTCTACGACGGGAAGGAGCTGTCGGTCAGCGGTGTGGCGCTGGCCAGTGTGCTGCTCCTGGTGTACTTCGCGCTGAACTGGTTCGCGATCACGCTGTTCGCCAAGACCAACACCGCGATCACCGTCTTCAAGGTCGTCGTCCCCACGCTCACCGCCGGGGCCCTGCTGTTCGCGCACTTCGACACCGCGCACTTCACCGACCACGGCGGCTTCGCCCCGAACGGCTGGAGCGCGGTGTTCACGGCGGTGGCCGTCTCCGGCATCGTCTGGGCGTTCAACGGCTTCCAGTCCCCGCTCAACCTGGCCGGCGAGGCCCGCAACCCCGGCAAGTCGCTGCCCAAGGCCGTGATCGGCTCGATCCTGATCGCCCTGGTGATCTACGTCGCGCTGCAGATCGCCTTCCTCGGCGCCGTCCCGACCGCCGACCTGGCCAACGGCTGGAGCGGCCTCGGCTACACCTCCCCGCTCGCCGACCTCGCCATCGCCTGGGGCCTGAACTGGCTCGCGCTGCTGCTGTACGCCGACGCCTTCGTCTCCCCCAGCGGCACCGGCATGATCTACGCCGCCACCACCTCCCGGATGATCCACGGCGTCCAGGAGAACGGCCACCTGCCGTCCGTCTTCGGCCGGGTCGACCGCAGGACCGGCATCCCGCGCCCGGCGCTGGTGCTCAACCTGGTCGTCGCCTTCGGCTTCCTCGCGGTCTTCCGCGGCTGGGGCTCGCTCGCCGAGATCGTCTCGGTGGCCACCGTGATCTCCTACATCACCGGCCCGGTCGCCGTGATGGCGCTGCGCCGCCTGGCGCCCGAGCTGCCGCGCCCGGTCCGGCTGCGCGCGATGCCGGTGATCGCCCCGGTCGCCATGGTCTTCGGCTCGCTGGTCCTCTACTGGGCCCGCTGGCCGCTCACCGGCAAGGTCATCCTGCTGATGGCCGCCGGCCTGCCGATCTGGGCCTGGTACGAGCTGCGCAAGCCGTTCTCCGAGCTGAAGCCGCACCTCAAGGCAGGCGCCTGGATGATCGCCTACCTCTTCGTGATGGCCGGCGTCTCCTGGGCCGGCTCCGCCGACTTCGGCGGCCACGGCTACCTGCCGGAGGGCTGGGACCTCCTGGTCGTCGCCGCGATCGGCCTCGCCTTCTACGCCTGGGGCCTGCGCAGCGCCTGGCCCAACCCCACCCTCGCCGCGGTCAAGCGCGAACTCCTGGACGCCGACGGCGCGCCCAGGCCCGCTCCGGAGGGGGCCGCGGTTCCCCAGGCCTGACAGCCACCGCAC
This sequence comes from Kitasatospora sp. NPDC058115, assembly GCF_042884635.1. NCBI lineage: Bacteria > Bacillati > Actinomycetota > Actinomycetes > Kitasatosporales > Streptomycetaceae > Kitasatospora > Kitasatospora sp. NPDC058115. The sequence continues at coordinate 81,164 of NZ_JBHVTL010000025.1, read as the reverse complement.
ATGGGAAAGCGCCGGCCGGGCGTCGTCCGGCCGGCGCTTTCCCATGCAGGTCCAGGGGGGGCAGCCGTACGTATTTCGTTGGTCAGGGGGCAATAGTTTCATCATCTTCCATTCAGCCGGGGGCGGCTGCCAGCATCGGCGGACCGTCGCCGCCTGAGGGAGATGCCGATGAACCGCCCCCGTCCTCTGCGTTGTCTGGCCGCGCTGGCGCTGGTGGCCCTGGCCGCCACCGCCTGCGGGCGATCCGACCAGGGTTCCGCCGCCGCACCGGGTGCGGGCGGCGGGGCCGCGGACACCGCCGGGAAGAGCTCGGCCGAGCTGGTGCCCGGGAAGTACAAGCAGGCCGGTGTGCTGAGAGTGGCGACCGCCGTCGGGTACCCGCCGATGGAGATGTACAAGCCCGGCACCACTGAGCTGACCGGCGTCGACCCGGACCTCGCCGCGGCGATCGCGGCGAAGCTCGGGCTGAAGCTGGAGATGACCAATGCCTCGTTCGACGGGCTGATCCCGGGCCTCCAGGCCGGCCGGTTCGACCTGGTGATGTCCTCGATGACCGACAGCGAGCAGCGGCGCCAGGCCGTGGACTTCGTCGACTACTTCCGCACCGGCGGGGTCGTCATGACGACCAAGGACAACCCGCTGGGCATCAAGTCCCTGGAGGACCTCTGCGGCAAGCAGGTGGTGCTGGCCAAGGGCAGCTCCAACCTGGAGATCGGCGAGCAGCAGAACGGCAAGTGCGCCGAGAAGATGACCATCTCGCAGAGCGAGGACGCGCCGACCGGGCTGCTGCAGCTCGACAGCGGGCGGGCCGTCGCCACCATCGTGGACTACCCGGTGGCGCAGATGTTCGCGCAGAAGAACACCGCGTACCAGGTGCTGCCCGAGCAGTACGGGACGGCGCCGTGGGGCATCGCGGTGGCGAAGAAGGAGAGCGGGCTGCGCGACGCGGTGCAGCGGGCGCTCCAGGAGCTGATCGACTCGGGCGAGTACCGCACGGTGCTCGACACCTACGAGGTCGGCGGCAGCGCGGTCACCAAGGCCACCGTCAACACGGTCGGGCAGTGAGTGCGGTGGCGGACGACGGCATGAGAGGGGCCACGGCGACCGTGCCCGTGGCGACGGCGGGCGAGGACGACCTCGCGCTGCGGGTCACCGGGCGGCCCCGGCCCGGGCGGTGGGTGGCCGTCCTGGTGGCGGCGTTCGTGGCGGTCTGGCTGGCCTACACGATCATCGTCAATCCCAACCTGCATTGGGACATCATCGCGAAGTACCAGTTCGACGGGGTGATCCTGGAGGGCCTGTGGGTCACCGTCCAGCTGACCCTCATCTCGCAGGTGGCCGGCATCGTGATCGGTGTGCTGGCGGCGGTGATGCAGCTGTCGGACAGCCCGGTGCTGCGGGCCACGGCCGGCGCGTACACGTGGTTCTTCCGCGGGACGCCGCTGCTGGTGCAGCTGATCTTCTGGTTCAACCTCGCGCTGCTGATCCCCGAGATCAGCATCGGGATCCCGTTCGACGGGCCGAAGCTGGTCAGCTGGCAGACGAACTCGCTGATCACCGGCTTCGTGGCGGCGCTGCTGGGCCTGTCGATCAACGAGGGCGCCTACATGTCGGAGATCGTCCGGGCCGGCATCCAGAGCGTCGACCCCGGGCAGCGGGAGGCCGCGGCGGCCCTGGGCATGTCCAACCGGCAGATCCTCGTCCGGGTGGTGCTGCCGCAGGCGATGCGGGTGATCATCCCGCCGTTCGGGAACCAGTTCATCTCGATGCTGAAGACCACCTCGCTGGTCTCGGTGATCGCGGGCGCCGATCTGATGACGGTCTCGCAGCACCTGTACCTGGCGAACTTCGAGGTCATCGCGCTGCTGGTGGTGGCGTCGATCTGGTACCTGGTGCTGACGACCATCGCGAGCGTCGCGCAGCACGCCGTGGAGCGGAAGTTCAGCCCCGGGACGCAGCCGGCGCGACCGGCGCTGGGGCAGCGGGTGCTGCGCAACCTGCGGCCCGGTGCGAGGAAGACGGGCGCGAAGACGGACGTGAGGACCGGTGTGAAGACGAAGGGGGCGGCGAAGTGACGGTGGCGACGGACGAGGTGATCCTCTCGGCGCGCGGCGTGCGGAAGCGGTTCGGCGACCTGGAGGTGCTGCGCGGGATCGACCTGGAGGTGCGGTGCGGGGAGGTGCTCTGCGTGATCGGGCCCTCCGGCTCCGGCAAGTCCACCCTGCTGCGCTGCTTCAACCACCTGGAGAAGATCGACGCCGGGCGGATCGCCGTCAACGGCGAGCTGATCGGCTACGAGCCGGCCGGCTCCGGCGGCACCACGCTGCGCGAGCGGCGGCCCAAGGACATCCAGCGCCAGCGCGAGCGGATCGGCATGGTGTTCCAGCGCTTCCACCTGTTCCCGCACCGCACGGCGGTGCAGAACGTGATGGAGGGACCGGTCGCCGTCCAGGGCCGCGGCCGGGCCGAGGCCGAGCGGCAGGCCCGTGAGCTGCTGCACCGGGTCGGCCTCGCCGACCGGGCCGACCACTACCCCGGCCAGCTGTCCGGCGGGCAGCAGCAGCGGGTGGCGATCGCCCGGGCGCTGGCCATGGAGCCGACGCTGATGCTGTTCGACGAGCCCACCTCCGCGCTCGACCCCGAACTCGTCGGGGAGGTGCTGGGCGTGATGCGCGACCTGGCCCGCAGCGGGATGACCATGATCGTCGTCACCCATGAGATGGGGTTCGCCCGCGAGGTCGCCGACCGGGTCGTCTTCATGGACCAGGGGGCGGTCGTCGAGGCCGGACGCCCGGACGAGTTCTTCTCCGCCCCGCGCCACGAGCGCACCCGGTCCTTCCTGGCGACGGTGCTGTGATGGCGGCCGTGGAACTCCTGGTGCGCGGCGGCCTGCTGGTGGACGGCACCGGGGCGCCGGCGCGGCCCGCCGACCTCGCGGTGGCGGACGGGCGGGTCACCGTGCTGCCGCCCGGGGACGGCGCGGGCGCGGCCGGCGGCCGTGAGGTGCCGGTCGTCGACGCGACCGGACTGGTCGTCACCCCCGGGTTCATCGACGTGCACACCCACTCCGACGCGCTCGCCGCCGTCGGCGGGCCGGACCCGGCACCGGGCGCCGCCCCCGGGGACACCGCGTGGGACGCCCTGGAGGAGCTGCGGCTCGCCCCGCTCCTCCAGGGCGTGACCACCGAGATCAGCGGCAACTGCGGCAGCAGCCTCTTCCCCTGCCTGCCCGAGCGGCTCCCGGAGCTGGCCGAGCACCTGCGGGTGACCTTCGGCATCGGCCCGGTCGGCCCGGCCGAGGACTTCGCCGCCTTCGCCGCCGCCCAGCGGCCCGCGCTGCGGCGCAACCACCTGGCCTCGCTGGTCGGCCACGGCACGCTGCGCGCCGGCGTGATGGGCTTCGCCGACCGACCGCCCCGGCCGGACGAACTGGCCGCGATGTGCGACCTGCTCGACCGGGCCCTCACCGAGGGCGCGGCCGGGCTCTCCACCGGGCTGATCTACCCGCCCGGGACCTACGCCGACACCGCCGAGATCGTGGAGCTCGCCCGCGTCGCGGCCCGGCACGGCAAGCCGTACGTCACCCATCTGCGGGACGAGATGTCCCAGGTGGAGAAGGCCCTGGAGGAGGCGCTGGAGATCGCCGAACGCTCCGGCGCGCCACTGCAGGTCTCCCACCACAAGACGGCCGGCCGGCACGCCTGGGGCGCCACCCTGCGAACCCTGCCCCGGCTGGAGCAGGCCCGGGCGGACGGCCTCGACGTGCTGTGCGACGTCTACCCCTACACCGCGGGCAGTACGGTGCTGCACGCGATGCTGCCGCCGTGGGCCAGCGAGGGCGGGATCGGCGCGCTGCTGGAGCGGCTGCGCGGCCCGGAGGTGCGCGAGCGGATCCGGGCGGACATCGCGGGCGGCGTGGACGGCTGGGAGAACACCGTCGGCAACGGCGGCTGGGACCTCATCGCGGTCGCCGCCGCCCCGGCCCGCCGCGCGGCGGAGGGCCACCGGATCGCCGACCTGGCGGCCGCGGGCGGGGTCGACCCGGTCGACTACGTCTGCGACCTGCTGCTCGACTCCCAGGGGGAGGTGACCATCATCAGCCACTCGATGCGCGAGGACGACGTCCGCCGGGTGCTGGCCAGCCCGCTGTCGATGATCGGCTCGGACGGCGTGCCCAAGCCCGGGCGGCCGCATCCGCGCTGGGCGGGCAGCTTCGCCCGGGTCCTCGGCCACTACGGCCGGGACGAGGGGCTGCTGTCGCTGGAGAGCGCGGTGCACAAGATGACCGGGCTGCCGGCGCAGCGGTTCCGGCTCGCCGGGCGCGGGGTGGTCCGCGACGGCGCGGTGGCGGACCTGGTGGTGCTGGACCCTGAGGCCGTGCGGGACGCGGCCACCTTCGAGCGGCCGCTGCTGCCGCCGCAGGGGGTGGCGGCCGTGCTGGTCGCCGGGCAGGTCGCGGTGCGCGACGGGCGGGCGACGGACGCCCGGGCCGGAGAGGTGGTACGGGTCCGATGATCCTGGCGCAGGTGGCGGCCGCCGCACGGTCGGCGGCCGCACTGCCGATGACCCTGGCGGTCGCGGCGGTGGACGTGGACGCGGACCTCGACGCGCAGCCGGTGCCCGGCACCGGCGGGGAACCGGCCGGGGGTCACGGCACGGGCTACGGCGGGACTCACGGAACGGACTACGGCGCGGGCCACGGCGCGGGCCACGCCGTGGGGCCCGGCCGGGGTTCGGTCGGGGTGGACGACACGGTGGTGCTGCCGGTCGCCAGTGCCTCCAAGCTCCTGCTGCTCGCCGAGGTGGCGCGCCGGCTGGACGCCGGGGAGCTGCGGGCGGACGCGGTGGTGCCGATCGCCGACGAGGACGTGACCGGGGGCACCGGGCTGCTGCGCCGGCTCTCGCGCACGGGCGCGGGCACCGGCCCGGGTGCGACGGCGGGTGCGGGCCGCGACGCGTGCGGCTGGACCGTCGAGGACCTGGCCTGGCTGACCGCCTCGGTCAGCGACAACACGGCCACCAACGCGCTGCTGCGCACGGTCGGCCTGCCCGCCACCGAACGGCTCGCCCGGGACCTCGGGCTGACGGACCTGACCCTGCACGACCGGGTCCGCGACGTCCGCGGGCCCGGGGTGCCGCCGGTGTTCGCCACCGGGACGGCCCGGGACCTCGCGCGGCTGGTCGCGCTGGCCGTCCGGGGCGACCTCGTCTCGCCGGGCGCGTCGGCGCGGCTGCTGGAGTGGATGCGCTCCAACACCGACCACGGGCTGGTGCCGGCGCTCGTCCAGCACGACCCGTACGCGGAATGCTTCCCCGACCCGCTGCCCGGCGGGCTGCTGGTCGCCAACAAGACCGGGACCGACACCGGGGTGCGGGCCGACGCCGGGGTGCTGATCGGCGCCCGGCGGGTGGCGTACGCGGTGATCGCGCACTGGGACGTGACGCTCGGGCCGAGCACGGAGCGGGCGGCGGTGCACGCCATCCGCGAGGTCGGGCGGGCGCTCGCGGCGGGCGCGCAGCGCGGTGAGCCGGCGACCTGCGCGCTGCTGCGGCAGCCGGGCGGGTGAGCGCGGGAGCCCGGGACCGGTGGTGAGCGGCCGCCGGGGTGGTCAGGACCACTGGAGTTCGAGCAGTGACCTGACCTCCCCGGCGGCCGCGCGCAGTTCGCCGAGGAAGGTGCGGACGGCGGGGTTGCGGTTGGTGGCCCGGGTGGCCACGCCGACCCGGCGATGCAGCTGGGGGTGGTCCAGGCGGCAGACGTGCACACCGGCGGTGTCGGCGAGGCCGAGGGCCGGGATCAGGGCGACGCCCATGCCGGCCCGGGCGAGGTTGATCGTCACCTGGTAGTGGTCGCTGCGGCAGCGCACCCGGGGGCGGAACCCCTCGGCGGCGCAGGCGCGTTCCAGCACCGGTTCGCCGGTCGAACCGCCGTGGGTGCCGATCCAGCTCTCGCCGTCGAGCTCGGCGAGCCGGACCAGGGCCCGGCGCCCGAGCCGGTGGCGCAGCGGCACGATCAGCAACTGCGGCTCGTCGAAGTAGAGTTGGACCTCGGCCACGCCCTGGCGGCTCGCCTGCCGGATCCACGGGTCGAGCGGGTGCTCGAAGACCACCGCCGCGTCCAGGCGGCCGGCCTCCAGGTCGGGGAGCAGCTCGTGCGGCTGGCCCATGATGAGTTCGAGCTCGACCTGCGGGTGGCGGGCGGAGAACGCGGTGAGCGCGCGGGGCAGCAGGTCGAGGCCGGCCGACGCGAAGAAGCCGAGGCGCAGCACACCCGCCGTGCCCTCGGAGTGGGCGCGCAGGTCGTCCTGGGCGACGGCCATGAGGTCGGCGATCGCCTGGGCGTGCTCGGCCAGCCGGACGCCGGCCGGGGTCAGCCGCAGGGACTGCGGCTGACGTTCGACCAGCGCGACGCCCAGCTCCTGTTCGAGCCGGGCGAGCTGGTGGGAGACGGCGGACGGGCTGAGGTGGAGCGCCTGCGCCGCGGCCACGATGGTGCCCCGGCGGGCGATCTCCAGCAGGACGAGCAGACGGGCGCTGTTCAGCATCGGGCCAGGGTAGGTCATCGTGGCTGGTCAGGGGCGGAAGGCGGCTCGGCGGGCCGGGTCGCTCCCTCGCTGCGGCGGGGTCCCGGGGCGGCGGGGCGGCGGGTTCCCCGGGCGGGATCCCGGGACGGGAAGGAGCGGACCGGTCCACCCGCCGGGAGCGCTCACGGCGGGTGGACCGGCCTGCTGGGGGCCGCCGGGTCAGGCGGCGGGAACGGGGACGGGAACGGGGGCGGCGGGGCCGTCGGCGTCGAGGCGGAGCAGGTCCTCCTCGGTCTCCCGGCGCACCACCACCCGGGCGTCGCCGTCCCGGACGAAGACCACGGCCGGGCGCGGCAGCTTGTTGTAGTTCGAGGCCATCGCGTACCCGTAGGCGCCGGTGACCGGGGTGGCGAGCACGTCGCCGATCCGCAGACCGGCCGGGAGGGCGGCGTCGTCGACGATGACGTCGCCGCTCTCGCAGTGCTTGCCGACCAGCCGGGCGCGCAGCGGCCGCGGCTCCTGCGGGCAGCGCGGCAGGAACGCCTCGTAGCGCGCGCCGTACAGGGCCGGGCGGAGGTTGTCGCTCATCCCGCCGTCGACGCTCACGTACGTCCGGACGCCGGTGATCCGCTTGACCGTGCCCACCTCGTAGAGGGTCATGCCGGCCCGCGCGGTGATCGAACGCCCCGGCTCGACGCCGACCTCGCCCGTCCAGCCGGCCCCGCGGACGGCCGCGCGCACCCGGTCCGCCCACACCGCGAAGGACGGCGCGCTCTGGCCCGCGAGGTACGCGACGCCGAGTCCGCCGCCCACCGTCAGCCGGGCGACCCCGCTGTCCACCGCGAACCGGGCCACGGCGGCGGCGCCGTCGGCGAGCTCGGCCGGGTCCAGGACCTGCGAGCCGACGTGGGCGTGGACGCCCTCCAGCCGGATCGCCGGCGAGGCCGCGGCCCGGCGGACGGCGGCCTCGGCGGCGCCGTCGGCGAGGCCGAAGCCGAACTTGGAGTCGTGCCCGCCGGTGCGGATCGCCTCGTGGGCGCCGGCCGCGACCCCCGGCGCCACCCGCAGCTGGACGCGGGCCGGCGGCAGGCCCTCCTCGGCGACCAGGCGCTCGATCCGGTCCAGTTCGTCGAAGCTGTCGACCACGACGTGCCGCAGGCCGGCGCTGAGGGCGGTGCGCAGTTCGGCCCCGCTCTTGTTGTTGCCGTGCAGCACGATCCGTTCCGGGGAGACCCCGGCGTGCAGGGCGGTGCGCAGTTCGCCGCCGGAGGCGACGTCCAGCAGCAGGCCCTCCTCGGCGGCGAGCCGGGCCATCGCGGTGCAGAGGAAGGCCTTCGAGGCGTAGGCGACGTTGTCCGGGCCGAAGGCGGCGACGGCCTCGCGGCAGCGGCGGCGCAGGTGCTCCTCGTCGTAGACGAAGAGCGGGGTGCCGAACCGGCGGGCGAGTTCCGTCAGCGGCACGCCGCCGACGGCCAGCCCGGCGGGGCCCGTCTCGGCGGTGAGCGGCAGCAGTCCGGCGTCGACGGGCGGCGCGGCGGCGGGCTGGGGATCGGCGGACCGGACGTCGGCGGACGACGGGGCGGCGGCGGGCGAGACAGACGACACGGATTCCTCCCGGCGGGCTGGTTCGTCTGCCATCCTCGGCCGGGTGGGAGGAGTCGGAAAAGCGCATTCTTCCGACCCTGAGCGGTACCGCTTTCGATGCTCCACCGCCGGCGCTCCCACGCCGGGCACGGCGACGCTCCCGCGCCGGGCACGGCGATGCACCGGTCGCGGGCAGCAGCACGCCGGCCGCGCACCCCCGTCGGCGGGAGGTGCGCGGCCGGCGGCCGCGGGGGCGGGAAGGGTCAGCCGCGCCGGGCGCGGCGGATGGCGGAGGTGACCACGGGCGGCAGCAGGTCGCCCACCGCGCGCTTGGCGACATTGGCGGGACGGCGGCGCTCGGCGGCCCGGGCCCGCCGCTCGGCGAGGTCGCGGACGGCCTCGTCGCGCTCGCGCTCGGCGGTGCGCAGGGCGTCCTCGGCGGCCCGGGCGCTCTCCCGGCGCTCGGCCTCGACGGAGAGCCGGGCGTGGTGGCGGGAGGGCCGGAACGGCTCGGCGCCCTCGTCGCTGCCGCTGATCCGGACCAGCCGGTGCCCGGCGAGCGTCTCGGTGGTGATGTCGCAGTGGGGCAGGGTGCCGCGGCGGGCCAGCAGGTCGAGCTGGGCGGGCCCGGGGTCGCCCCAGGTGCCGTAGAACTTGCTCTCGGTGAGCACGACGGGCCGCAGGCCGTGGTTGAACACCGCCTCCCAGGTGGCGGCGGCGACGCCCGGGGTGTGCTCCGAGCGGTAGTCGTCCAGCACCACGACGCCCTCCGGGGCGAGCGCGGTCCGGGCCACCTGGAGGTCGCCGGCGACGTGCTCATAGAGGTGCGAGGCGTCGATGTGGATGAACCGGAACGCGCCGGGCGGGATGCGGCCGCCGGCCAGCGTCGAGGTGGTGGCCTGGATGATCTCCGGCAGCCGGTCGTGGAAGGAGAGGTAGTTGGTCTCGAAGGCGGTGCGGGTCAGCGTCCTGCGGTAGGAGTTGTCCATCTCGGCGGCGTTCTCGTCGTCCGGCGCCGCGGAGTCGAAGAGGTCGCAGACCGTGAAGGTCTCGGCCGCCTGGAGGTGTGCGCCGATGACGATCGCGCTGCGGCCCAGGTAGGCGCCCATCTCCAGGAGGTCCCCGGTGAAGCCCGCCTTCTCCTGGCGGCCGAGGAACCAGTCGAAGAGGTGACGGTCCTGGTCCCAGAACCAGCCGGGAACGTCGTCGAGCACCGCCGGCTCCGCCGGCTGCTGGTCGGCACTGCGTGCGGCGTCGTTCACGGGGCGGCTCCTAAGACGGGACGAACGACCATGGGCAGGATCTCCGGGCTCGGAAGGGCGGTCCCCGGCGGTCGGCGGCCGACGGTCCTCGCCGGCACACCGGCCCGGGCGGAGTGGCGCCCGGGCGCGTGGACAGGACCCGACCTGCCGCCAACCGTGGTCCGGCACGCCCGAGTGCGCTGCAATCTACTCGCCGCCGGGCGGAGTTGGGCGGACTCGTGAAGAAGAATTCCGCCGCCCGGCCATTTGTGGGCGTACTTGACGGATCCGCAGCGAACGGCCGACGGTTCGTCCATACTGCAACCGGGCCACCCGATTTGTCATCATCAGAGGAGATGACCTTCACCCGGTCGGCGTCCGCGGGGGAGGCCGGTCCGGCACCGACCGGGCCCGGGGGCGGCCCGGTCCTTGCACCCCCGGTGCGCGCACCGTTGACTGGTCCGGGACCGGCCGTACGGAGGGCCGGCGGGGGTCGCGGGGGCCAGTGGAAGCCAGTGGAATCGGCACGAAAGGGCAGCACATGGCGGGCGAGACGGACCGGGCCGAGGGGTACGCCGAGTACACCGATCAGTACGTCGACGGCGCCTGGCGGCCCGCCCTGGACCAGGGGTCGATCCCGGTGCTCGACCCGGCGACCGAGCGCCTGCTCGCCACCGTCCCGGCCGGCGGCGCGGCGGACGTCGACGCCGCCGTCGCGGCGGCCCGCCGGGCGGCGCGCGCCTGGGGCACGACCACCGTCGCCGAGCGGCTGGTGCCGCTGACCCGGCTGCGGGACGGCCTGGCCGCGCACCAGGAGGAGATCGCCGCCACCGTCTCGGCCGAGCTGGGCGCGCCGATCGGCTTCGCCACCTCGGTGCAGGCCACCCTGCCGCTCACGGTCACCGACTCGTACCTGGAGCTGCTGGCCGGGTACCCGTTCGAGGAGCGGATCGGCCATTCGGTGGTGCACGCCGAGCCCGCCGGGGTGGTCGCGGCGATCACGCCGTGGAACTATCCGCTGCACCAGATCGCCGCCAAGGTGGTGCCCGCGCTGGGGGCCGGCTGCCCGGTGGTGCTCAAGCCCGCCGAGGACACCCCGCTGGTGGCCCGGCTGTTCGCCCGGCTGGTGGACGCGGCGGGCTTCCCCGCCGGGGTGTTCAACCTGGTGACCGGGACCGGCGCGGTGGCGGGCGCGGCGCTGGCGGCCCACCCGGGTGTGGACGTGGTCTCGTTCACCGGCTCGACGGCGGTCGGGCGGACGGTCGCCGAGACGGCCGGGCGCGGCATCAAGCGGGTGGCCCTGGAGCTGGGCGGCAAGTCCGCCAACGTGGTGCTGCCGGGCGCCGACCTGGCCCGCGCGGTGAAGGCCAACGTCGCCAACGTGTGCGCCAACTCCGGCCAGACCTGCAGTGCGTGGAGCAGGCTGCTGGTCCACCGCGACCAGTACGAGGAGGCGGTGGCGCTCGCCGCGAAGGCGGCCGACGGCTACGTCCCGGGCGATCCGGCGGACCCGGCGACCCGGATCGGGCCGGTGGTCAGCGCCCGCCAGCGCGAGCGGGTGCGCGGCTACATCGACGGCGCGCTCGCCGAGGGCGCCCGCCTGGCGGCCGGCGGCGCCGAGGCACCGGACGGCCTGACGGCCGGCTTCTACGTCCGGCCGACGGTGCTCGCCGACGTCACCCCGGACATGACGGTGGCCCAGGAGGAGGTGTTCGGGCCGGTGCTGGCGATCCTGGCGTACGACGACGAGGACCACGCCGCCGAGCTGGCCAACGGCACCGAGTACGGCCTGGCCGGCGGGGTCTGGGCGGCCGACACCGACACCGCCGCCCGCTTCGCCCGCCGCCTGGACGCCGGCCAGGTCCACCTCAACGGCGCCCGTTTCAACCCCCTGGCACCGTTCGGCGGTTACAAGAACTCGGGCCTCGGCCGCGAGCTGGGCCGCCACGGCCTGGAGGAGTTCCTGCAGTACAAGGCGCTCCAGTACTGACCGGCCGCGGGCCCGGCCGGGACGGACCCGGCCGGGCGGCGGCAGGGGGTCAGGCCAGGTCGACGCCCGGGTAGAGGGGGAAGCCGGAGAGCAGGTCGGCGGCGCGCTTGGCGACGCCCTCGGCGACCGCCGGGTCCAGGGCGTACTGGGCCTTGGAGGGCGCACCGGAGGCGGTGAGGGCCGGGGTGGTGGCGCGCAGCACGGTGTCGATGAGGGCCGCGATCTCGTCCATCTCGGCGGTGCCGAGGCCGCGGGTGGTGAGCGCCGGGGTGCCGATCCGCACGCCGGAGGTGTACCAGGCGCCGTTCGGGTCCTGCGGGACGGAGTTGCGGTTGGTGACGACGCCGGAGTCGAGCAGCGCGGCCTCGGCCTGGCGGCCGGTCAGGCCGTGGCCGGAGACGTCGGCGAGCACCAGGTGGTTGTCGGTGCCGCCGGTGACGAGCGTGCCTCCGCGGCGCAGCAGGCCCTCGGCGAGCGCCTGGGCGTTGTCGACGACCTGCCGGGCGTAGGCGCGGAACTCGGGGCGGCGGGCCTCCGCGAAGGCGACCGCCTTGGCGGCCATGACGTGCGAGAGCGGGCCGCCGAGGACCAGCGGGCAGCCGCGGTCGACGTGCTCGGCGAGTGCGGAGGTGCACAGCACCGCGCCGCCGCGCGGGCCGCGCAGCGACTTGTGGGTGGTCGTGGTGACGATGTCGGCATGCGGCACCGGGTCGAAGTCGCCGGTGAGCACCTTGCCCGCGACCAGGCCGGCGAAGTGCGCCATGTCGACCATCAGGGTGGCGCCGACCTCGTCGGCGATCTCGCGCATCCGGGCGAAGTTCACCAGCCGCGGGTACGCGGAGTAGCCGGCCACCAGGATCAGCGGGCGGAACTCGCGGGCGGTGGCGCGCAGCGCGTCGTAGTCGATCAGGCCGGTGGCCGGGTCGGTGCCGTAGCTGCGCTGCTCGAACATCTTGCCGGAGATGTTGGGGCGGAAGCCGTGGGTGAGGTGGCCGCCGGTGTCCAGGGACATGCCGAGCATGCGCTGGTTGCCCAGGTCCCGGCGCAGTTCGGCCCAGTCCTGCTCGGTGAGGTCGTTGACGTTGCGGACCTTGGCGCGCTCCAGGGCGGGGCTCTCCACCCGCTGGGAGAGGACGGCCCAGAAGGCGGTGAGGTTGGCGTCGATACCGGAGTGCGGCTGGACGTAGGCGTGGTCGGCGCCGAAGAGGGCGCGGGCGTGCTCGGCGGCGATGGTCTCGACGGTGTCGACGTTGCGGCAGCCGGCGTAGAAGCGGCGGCCGGCGGTGCCCTCGGCGTACTTGTCGCTGAGCCAGTTGCCCATGGCGAGCAGGACGGCCGGGGAGGCGTAGTTCTCGCTGGCGATGAGCTTGAGCGAGGCGCGCTGGTCGTCGATCTCCTGGCCGATGGCGGCGGCGATCCGCGGCTCGACCTCACGGACCACGTCGAGGGCGGAGCGGAAGGCGGTGTTGGCGGCGGGGGTGGCGGCCGTGTGCGGCTGCGGGGCCATGGCGGTCTCCTGGTGGGGAGGTCGGGGGGCCCAGGCGCTCGGCAACTGCGTCGTGATCCGGCACGGGGCCGCTTCCCGATGGTCGATTCCATCCGTGCGCGCCAGTCGCGGCCCGCCGGAATCGTACCAACGCCGGACGGCCTGTGGCGGACATCTCACCATACGGGACGGCAGCGGACATGACATGCACTTTGCCCGGCTATGTCCGTTCTCCTGCTACAGCAGTATTGCGGCGGAATGAAGCCGTCACAATTCCCGAAACAAAGGGTCCGAACCACTCCGCGACCACCGTCGGAATGATTTGCGAAAACCCCTTCCGGTCCGATCTGATGACGCCTGCCGGCCCTCCGGGAAACCCCCGGAAGGACCGGCCGGAAATGCACGTCGACGCACCCTCACCCACGGGGCGGCACAGAATTCGGGGAGTACGCCTCTCATGGCAGTGGTCGAACAAGTCGCAGCGCCGGACGCCCCGGCACCGCCCCCGGCACCCGCCCCGGCGGGACTGCTGCGCCGCGTCTGCCGCGACCGCACCGGGGCCGTGGCGCTCGGCGTGGTCCTCCTGTTCCTGCTGCTCGCCCTGGCGGCCCCGCTGATCGCCGCGCTGTACGGCAAGAACCCCACCGAGCACTACGGCCAGAACACGCCCGGCCTGCTCAGCGACGGCGGCCTGCCCGTCGCGCCGAACGGCGGAATCTCCGGGGAGTTCTGGTTCGGCCTGGAGCCCGGCCTCGGGCGCGACGTGTTCACCCAGCTGCTCTACGGCATCCGCACCTCGCTGCTGATCGCCTTCGTCTCGGCCGCCGTCACCACCACCCTCGGGGTGCTGGCCGGCGTCGCGGTCGGCTACCTCGGCGGGATCACCGACCGGCTCTTCGGCTTCCTGTCGAACGTCCTGCTGGCCTTCCCGACGCTGCTCCTGCTGCTCGCGCTCAGCCCGGTGGTGCAGTCCCGGCTGGTCGATCCGGGCACCGCGGAACCGGAGTGGATGCAGTTCCTGGTGCTCGTCCTGGTCTTCTCCGCGTTCGGCTGGATTCCGCTGGCGCTTTCCCTGCGCGCCACCGTCCGGTCGCTCCGGGAAAGGGATTTCGTGCAGTCCGCCCGGGCCCTCGGGGCGAGCGGATTCCACATCGTCCTGCGCGAACTCCTGCCGAACGTCCGGGCGCAGCTTCTGGTGCACGCCACCATGGCGGTGCCGGCGTTCGTCGCCTCCGAAGCGGTGCTGTCCTTCCTCGGCGTGGGCGTCAACGAGCCGGTCCCGGACTGGGGCCGGATGATCTCCCGCGGCTCCGAGGTCTTCCAGGCCGACCCGACGTACATGGTCTTCCCCGGCACCGCGCTGCTGCTCTTCGTGCTCGCCTTCAACCTGCTCGGCGACGCCGTCCGGGACGCCCTGGACCCGCGCGCCGCCCGCTGAGGCCCCGCGCCACCACCACCCTCACCGTTCCACCCGTTCACCCGACCCGCCCCGGAGCCCCGGGGCAAGGAGAGATTCGCCATGCGCTGGATCAGACCGTCCCTCGCCGTCCTCGCGACCGCCCTGCTGGCGACCTCCTGCTCGGCCGGCGCCGGCACCGGCTCCTCCGGCGCCACCGGCGCGGCCAAGGACACCTCACCGCTGACCGCCGCGCTCGGCACCGAGCAGGAGAGCGCCGGCCCGGCCCCCGCCGTCGCCGGGGCCCGCCAGGGCGGCACGGTGAACGTCTACAACGCCACCGACTTCCGCCACCTCGACCCGCAGAAGGTGTACGCGGGCGCCACCTACAACACCTCGCTGCTCTGGGGCCGCCAGCTGACCCAGTACCAGGTGGTCGACGGGAAGGCCAAGCTGGTCGGCGACCTCGCCACCGACACCGGCACCCCGAGCGACGGCGGCCGGACCTGGACGTACCGGCTGAAGGAGGGCCTGGCCTGGGAGGACGGCCAGCCGATCACCTCCCGGCAGGTGAAGTACGGCATCGAGCGCTCCTTCGGCAAGGGCTACGAGGTCGGCCCGCCGTACTGGCCGCAGTGGCTGACCGGCGAGGCCAGCTACGAGGACGCCCGCAAGAAGTACGGCGGCCCGCAGGACGGCGACCTCGCCGCGATCGAGACCCCGGACGAGCGCACCGTCGTCTTCCGCTTCCCGCAGCCGCAGGCCGACGTGCCGTACATGGCCGCGCAGTCCTCCTCCTCGCCGGTGCGCCAGGACAAGGACACCGGCACCGACTACGACCGCCAGCCCTTCGCCACCGGGCCGTACCGGATCGTCGAGCACGTCCAGAACACCCGGATGGTGCTGGAGCGCAACCCGCACTGGAAGCCGGAGACCGACCCGATCCGCAGCCAGTACCCGGAGAAGTTCGTCTTCACCTTCGGGAAGGAGGCGCTGAACATCAACCAGGAGATCCTCTCCGGGCGCGACGGCGGCGAGAACGCCACCACCGCGGCGACCGTGCTCTCCCCCGAGCTGTACCAGACCGTGGACACCGACCCGAAGGCCAAGGACCTGGTCGTCTCCGGCCGGCAGGGCGCCTTCGTCACCTATCTGATGGTCAACAACGAGCGGGTCGCCGACGTCGAGGTCCGCAAGGCCCTCAACCTCGCCTACCCGCGCCAGCAGGCCCGCCAGGTCCAGGGCGGCACCCGGGCCGGCGAGCTGGCCACCACGCTCAGCTCCCCCGCCCTGGTCGACTGGCAGAAGTACGACCTGGACCCGGCGAAGCCGGAGGGCGACCCGGAGGCCGCCAAGGCCGCGCTCGCCAAGGCCAAGCAGGCACCCGGCGCGCTCACCTACGCCTACGCCAACACGCCCAACGGGCAGCGGGTCGCCCAGGTGCTGGTCGACGGCTTCGCCCGGGCCGGCATCACGGTCGTGCCCAAGCCGGTCGACCCCAAGGCGCTGCTGGACGAGGTGCACCGCGCCGACTCCCCGTACGACCTGTGGGAGGAGACCAGCTCGGTCGACTGGCCGACGCCCTCCACCCTGATCCCGTTCTCCTTCGACGGCCGCGCCGGCAGCGACCTCAACTCCGCCCGCTACCGCAACCCCGAGGTGGACAAGGAGATCGACCGGATCAACCAGATCGGCGAGCCGCACGCCAAGGCCAAGGAGCTGTACGCCCTGGAGCAGACCGTGATGAAGGACCTGCCGGTCCTGCCGTTCACCTACCCCACGGTCAACCAGCTGCGCGGCTCCAACGTCGGCGGCGCGTTCATCCACCCGATCTACGGGACGGTCAGCCTCGCCTGGCTCTACCTGAAGTCCTGACCCGCCCGAAGTCCCCGGACGGTCCCGCCGCGCGCCTCCCACGGGGAACGCGCGCGGCGGGGCCGCCGCCCCGACGCCCCCCGAACCCGGACCGGCCACCATGCTCTCCTTCGCCCTGCGGCGGATCCTCCAGGCGCTCGCCGTCCTGGCCGCGGTCTCCGCCGCCGCCTTCGCCCTCTTCTACGCCGGCCCCGCCGACCCCGCCCGGGCCGCCTGCGGCCCGCGCTGCGACACCGGCCAGGTCGCGGCGGTCCGCACGAGCATGGGCCTGGACCAGCCGCTGCTCGCCCAGTACGCCGACTACCTGACCGGGATCGTCGCCGGCCGGGACATCCAGGACGTCGACGGCTCGACGATCCACTGCGACGCGCCCTGCCTCGGCTACTCCTACCGGCTGCACCAGCCGGTCACCGAGGCGCTGGCCGACCACCTGCCGGTCACCGTCTCGCTGGCGGCGGGCGCGCTGGCCGTGCTGGTCCTGTTCGGGCTCGGCACCGGCTTCGTCACCGCGCTGCGGCACGGCACCCGGACGGACAAGCTGCTCTCCGGCTTCACCCTGATCGGCGCGAGCGTGCAGATCTACTTCCTCGGGTACGTCGCCCAGTGGGGACTGGTCTACACCACCGGTCTGCTGCCGCTGCCCTCCTACACCCCGCCGGCCACCGACCCGGCCGCCTGGGCCGGCGGGCTGCTGCTGCCCTGGATCGTCCTCGGCTTCGTCAACTCGGCGGTGTTCGCCCGGCTGTCGCGCTCCCAGCTGCTGGAGACGATGAACGAGGAGTACGTCCGCACGGCCCGCGGCAAGGGCCTCGGGCGGCTGCGCGCCCACCTCAAGTACACCTCGCGCGGCGCGGCCGGGCCGCTGGTCCAGCTGCTCGGCCTGGAGGCGGGGGCGCTGCTCGGCGGCGCGGTGATCACCGAGACGGTGTTCGGGCTGAACGGCGTCGGCCGCTTCGCCATCGAGGCCGTCGAGGGCCAGGACCTGCCGGCCGTGGTCGGCGCCGTCCTGCTGGCCGCCTGCTTCGTCGTGCTGTTCGTCGCGCTGGCCGACCTCGTGGTGGCCTGGCTCGACCCGCGCATCCGCCTCGGCTGACCGTCCCCGTCCCGTTCTGGAGCCCTCCCCGTGACCACCTCCCCCGCCCCCGCCCCCTCCGCGGCCTCCGGGCCGGACGCCGAGCCGGTGCTCAGCGTCCGGGACCTGCGCGTCAGCTTCGCCGACCCGCGCGGCGGCGCCCCGGTCGCCGCCGTGCGCGGACTCTCCTTCGACCTCGCCCGCGGCGAGGTCCTCGGCCTGGTCGGCGAGTCCGGCTCCGGCAAGTCCGCCACCGGGCTCGCCGTGCTCGGCCTGCACGACCCGCGCACCACCACCGTCACCGGCTCGATCCGGCTGGCCGGGCAGGAGCTGGTGGGCGCCGGGGAGTCCGTGCTGCGGCGGGTGCGCGGCGGCCGGGCGGCCCTGGTCTTCCAGGACGCCCTCACCTCGCTCAGCCCCTTCCACGGCGTCGGTGCGCAGCTCGCCGAGATGTACCGGCTGCACCACCCCGGCGCGGGCCGCGCCGAGGCCCGCCGGCGGGCGGCGGCGATGCTCGACCGGGTCGGCATCCCGGCCGCCCGGGTGCGCGACTACCCGCACCAGTTCTCCGGCGGCATGCGCCAGCGCGTGATGATCGCGATGGCGCTGATGAACGACCCCGACGTGCTGATCGCCGACGAGCCGACCACCGCGCTCGACGCCCGCGTCCAGCGCCAGGTGCTGGACCTGCTGGGCGAGCTGCAGCGCGAGCACGGCACCGCCGTGCTGCTGGTCAGCCACGACCTCGGGGTGGTCGCCGGCACCACGGACCGCACGCTCGTGCTGCGCGACGGCCGGCCGGTGGAGAGCGCGCCGACCGCCGCCCTGCTGGCCGCGCCCCGCGAGCCGTACACCCGGGCCCTGGTGGGGGCCGCGCTCACCCTGGACTCCGTCCCGGGCGCGCCGCTGCCGACCGTCGACGACCCCTCGCCCGCGCCCCGGGCCGCCGTCCGCCCCGGGCCGGCCGCGGCGCCGTCCGGCCGCTGGCTGGCCGAGGTCGAGGACCTCTGCGTGCACTTCCCCGGCCGCGGCCGGCGCCTGCCGCTCCCGGGCCGCGGACGGCCCGGACCGGTCCGGGCGGTGGAGGGCGTCAGCCTGCGCATCGCGCCCGGCGAGACGCTCGGCCTGGTCGGCGAGTCCGGCTCCGGGAAGTCCACCACCTCCCGGGTGCTGGCCGGCCTCCAGCCCGCCACCGCCGGCACCGTGCGCTACGACGGCGTGGACGCCACGGCGCCCGGCCGGGCCCTGCGGCGCCGGCTCGCCAAGGAGGTCCAGCTGGTCTTCCAGGACCCGTACGCCTCGCTCAACCCGCGCCGCACCGTCGCCCAGACGCTGGACACCCCGCTGCGGCTGCACACCGCGCTGGATGCCGGGCAGCGCCGCGAGCGCTCCGCCGAGCTGCTGGAACAGGTCGGCCTGTCCGCCGCCCACCTGGACCGCTACCCGCACGAGTTCTCCGGTGGCCAGCGCCAGCGGATCGGGATCGCCCGGGCGCTCGCCCCCGAACCGCGGCTGATCATCGCCGACGAACCGGTCTCCGCCCTGGACGTCTCGGTCCAGGCCCAGGTGCTCAACCTGCTGATGGAGCTGCGCGAACGCCTCGGCGTCGCCTTCCTGTTCGTCTCGCACGACCTCGCGGTGGTCCGCCACTTCTGCGACCGCGTCGCCGTGATGCACCGCGGCCGGCTGGTGGAGTCCGCCGAGCGGGACCGGCTCTTCGCCGCCCCGCACACCGCGTACACCCGCGAACTGCTCGCCGCCGCCCGCTGAGCGGCGGGCGGGCGGGCGGCGGCGGGCGGCGGCGGGTAGCGGGCGGCGGCGGGTGGTGTCGGTCCCCCGTCCGCGCGGACGCTGCGCCTACGATCGGTCACCGACCGTGAGCACACGGCCACCCGTCCCCGGAGAAGGGGTTTTCCGATGACCACGCTCGTCCGCCGATCCGTCACCCTGGTCGCCCTCGTCGGCCGTCTCAATCCCGCGGCCCTGGACGGACTGATCCCCCACGAGGCGGGCCACGGCGTCCTGGACGGCCTGCTCGCGGCCCGCGCCGAGGGCGGCGGCGAGGCAGCCGGGCTCAACCCGCAGCCGCTGCCGCCGGTCGCCGCCGCGCTGCGGCTGTCCGTCGCCCGCACCGTCACCGCCGTGGCCAACGCCGCCATCACCGCCCGGGTCTCCGGCGGCGACGCCCGGCAGGTCCTCGCCGAGGTGGGCGACGACTGGTGCGGCACCCCGCACGGGCGGATTCCCTGGCCGCGGCACTGGCCGCTGCCCTGGCCGCCGACCGGCCCGCTGCCGATCGACGCGGGTTATGCCACCCCGGCCGTCCAGGCGCAGGCCGCGCTCGCCTTCCAGGGCTACGCCAACGGCGTCTCCGACGAACAACTCCAGGAGGTCTTCGGCGAGTTGGCCGAGCGACTGGCGGACGCGGCGCTCCAGAACGCGGGCTGAACGGCGGCCCGGGAGCCGGCCGGGTGCCACTTCGCGGCTTCGGCTGCGCACCCGGCACCCGGCGGGTTAGCGTGCTGCGTCCGACCGTTGTGACTGCTGCTGTTGTGATTGCCGGGACCGACCAGCCGGGGGATGAACGGGTGTCCGAGGAACTGCTGCTCGCCAGGATCAACCACGGGTTCGACCACCTCGACGCCGACGGG
The DNA here is from genome assembly GCF_042884635.1 of Kitasatospora sp. NPDC058115. Taxonomy (NCBI): domain Bacteria; kingdom Bacillati; phylum Actinomycetota; class Actinomycetes; order Kitasatosporales; family Streptomycetaceae; genus Kitasatospora; species Kitasatospora sp. NPDC058115. The sequence continues at coordinate 61,345 of NZ_JBHVTL010000025.1, read as the reverse complement.
GACGGTCTGCTCACCGAGCACGACCACGTCCTGATGGGCCGTGCGGTGGCCCGCTCGCTGGGCCACACGGAGGGGTCGGCCGCCGAACAGCGGATCGTCGCCGCCTACCTGGCCATCTGGCGCGACCTGCACGTCTCCCACCTGCCGATCGGCACCACGGCGATCAGCCGCCGCCAGTTCGTCGCCTCGACCCGCGCGCTCGCCGACGACCCGGTGGCCGCCCGGACCGTCTTCGGGGCGCTCGCCGAGGCGTTCCTCGCCGTCGCCGACGTGGACGGCAGCGGCACGGTGGACGCGGGCGAGTTCTTCGTCTTCCAGCGCGGCCACTTCTCCGCGCTCTCCCGCGACGACACGGACGAGGCGTTCCACCGCCTCGACCTGGACGGCGACGGCACCCTCTCCGCCGAGGAGTTCATCTCCGGCCTCATCGAGTTCTGGACCGGCCGCACCCCCGAGGCCCCCGGTCACTGGTGGGCCGGCCGCCCGCCCTACCTCGCCTGACGCCGCCTCAGCCGACCTCGGCACCGGGGAAGTCGCGCAGGGCCCGGACCTCCCGGGTCAGCAGCGGCGGCAGCACGGAGAGCAGCGAGACGGCGGCGACCGTCCAGAGCGCCGCCCGCGGGCCCACCGCCGACCCGAGCAGGCCGCCGGCGGCCGCACCGAGCGGCAGCGCGCCCCAGATGACGAAGCGCACCGAGGCGTTCATCCGGGCCTGCAGCGCCGCCGGGGTCACCGCCTGCCGCAGACTCACCTGGACGATGTTGTAGGCGGTGCTGCCACAGGCGAGGAGCCCGGCCGCCACCGCCAGGGTGGGCACGGCCCGGCCGGGCCCGGCCGTGGCGAGCAGCAGCACGCCGAGGCCGGGCAGGCAGCGGGCGGCCAGCAGCACCCGGCCCACGCCGAACACCCCGGCCAGCCGGGCGGTGAACAGCGCGCCGAGCAGGGCGCAGGCGTTTCCCACGGTCAGCGCGAGTCCGAGCCGGCCGGGCGAGAGGCCGAGGTCCCGCAGGGCGAAGGCGGGCAGCAGCGCGCTGAGCGCGCCGCCGAACCCGGCCAGGTTGGCGAGCGCGCTGGCCAGGACGAGCGATCGCAGGGCGCGGTGGCGGAAGACGAAGCGCAGGCCCTCGGCGATCCGGGTGCGCATCGGCTCCCGGGCCGCCGGGGCCGGGACCGGCCCGGCGGGCGGGCGCGGAGGGCGGATCGCGCCGAGGAGCAGCGCGGAGACGAGGTAGCTGGCCGCGTCGGCGAGCAGGATCAGCGGGGCAGCCGCCCACTGGAGCAGCAGGCCGGACAGACCCGGTCCGGCGAGGTCGGCGGCCGAACGGGAGAACTCCAGGCGGCTGTTGGCGTCCGCCACCTGGTGCCGCCCGACGACGGCGGGCAGGAAGGCCTGGTCGGCGATGTCGAAGAAGACGGTGAACAGGCCGGTGACGAAGGCCACCGCGCAGAGCAGCGGCACGCTCAGCACGCCGAGGGCGTGGCCGAGCGGGACGACGCCCAGGGCGACCGCCCGGCCGGCGTCCGCCACGACCATCACCCGCCGCCGGTCCCACTGGTCGAGCAGCGCGCCGGCGGGCAGGCCGATCAGCAGGAACGGCAGGGTCTCGGCCGCGGACACCAGGCCGACCTGGCCGGGGGTCGCACCGACGGTGGTGAGCGCGAGGACGGGCAGCACGAAGAAGCTCAGCTGGGTGCCGAACTGGCTGACGGTGTGGGCGGACCAGAGCGCGGCGAAGTTCCGCTGCCGCCACAGGGCGGGCGGCGGCCCGGGTGACGGGGGCGTCGTGGTGGTCGTCGCCGTCCGCCCGTCCGCACCCGCCATGACGTCCACTCCCCCGGTCCGCCCCGTCGTGCCGGGCACCCGGTGGATGGTAGTCGAATGATCCCGCCGGCGCGGGCGGTTCGCGGATCCGGGCGGCGGGCGGGGCCTTCCTGCGGCACTCCCGGGACGTGCTCGCCGGGGAGGGCGACCCGGGCGGCGCGACGGTCCGCTCCGCGGCCGTGTGCGGGGCCCGCCCGTGCGCGGGCGGGCCCCGGGACGACCGGGCGGGCGGTCGGGGCGCAGCGGCCGGCGGCGCACCGTGCGACCGCGGTGGGCCGGCGGCTACCGGAACCAGCCGGTCCAGCTGCCGTTGACGTCGCGGTTGTCGAACCAGTACCGACCGTCCGTGCCCTTCCCCATCAGCTGGATGAACCCGGAGCTGTTCCACGCGTTGATGGTGACGTCTCCGCTCAGGCGGCCGCCGAGGGAGACCCAGTCGCTCATGACGCCGTACTCCTTCCAGCGGGTCCACACCGCGTGGTCCGTTCCCACGAAGAACGCCTGCCGCCCGTCGTTCCTGAAGAGGACCGATGAGATCTCCACCCCGAACCCGCCCCCGCAGAGTATCCGGCCGCCCCACAACTCGGTCGTCTCGATCGAGGTCGTCGGCTTGTCGCAGTACCGGTTGTACGTCTGCTCCACCTGCCGGATCTCGATGGCGTCGGCGGTTCCCGCCGTTCCGACGACGACGCCTGCCAGCGTGCTGAGGACCACGGCCGCCGAGGCGGCGGCCCTCCCGAGCCGGTTCGCCTTCATCACTGACCTCCGATGCGCACGGTGTCCCGGCTGCCGGACGGCAGCCGGTGCGGGGGCCGGTCGTCCGCGGTCACCCCTTCTCCCCAGCTTCACAGCGCCCTTGACGGGACGTCACTCCCGACCGGCCGGTAACGGCCGGACGCCCCGGCACCGCTGCCCCGACGGACACCCCCGGCTGCCCGGACCCCACCGCGCCACCGCCGGCCGCCGCGCGCACCCGGCCCTCGGGGTCGGCCTCAGGCCGCCGGGACGGTGCGGGCGACCAGGGTGTCGACGAGGGCCGGGAGGTTCTCCGGCCCGAGCACACCGGGAAGGGTGAGGTGCTCGACGAGCAGGCCGGTCATCGCGAGGTAGAGGACGACGACGGTCTCGCGGTCGCCGGGGAAGCCCTCGTCCAGGTGGTAGGCGATGTTGGCCTCCAGCTCCTCCCGGACGGTGGTGGTGAGCCGCGCCCGCACCTCGGGCCGGCGGGTGGCCTCCAGGCGCAGCTCCAGCATCGCGAGGTAGCCGGAGCGGTCGGCGTCGATGCGGCGCAGCAGGTCGTGCATCAGGGCGGTGACCAGGGCCCGGTCGCGGGGCGCGCGCAGCAGTGCCCCGATGACCGCCGGGTCCGGGGTGAGCCGGTGGTGGATGTGCCGGGCGGTGTGGTCGAGCAGGTCGTCCCGGTTGGCGAAGTAGTTGGACGCGGTGCCGGCCGGCACGCCCGCCCGCAGGTCCACGGCACGGAAGGTGAGTCCGCGCGCGCCCTGGTCGGCGAGGACGTCGATCGCCGCGTCGGTGAGCGCAGCACGGCGGGCGGGGTTCTGGGCCATCGCTGAAGCTCCCTCAGGAAATCGCTGGCAACCACTACAGGCGAAGTACTATAACTGTCGTGGTTCATTCACCGGAACGAAGGACACGGATGCGAAAGCTCACCTACTACGTCGGCACCACCCTCGACGGCTTCATCGCCTCCCCGGACGGCGACTACCAGTTCCTCATGCCGTACGTCGCCGGGGAGTTCCTCTCCCACCTGTGCGCGGAGTACCCGGAGACCGTGCCGACCCCCGGGCGGGCCGCGATGGGGATCGCCGACGCGCCCAACAAGCGCTACGACACCGTGCTGATGGGCCGCGCCACCTACGGGGCGGGCCTGGTGGTCGGCCTCACCAACCCCTACGCCCACCTGCGGCAGATCGTCTTCTCCCGCAGCCTGGCCGAGAGCCCCGATCCCGCGGTGGAGGTCACCGCGGCCGACCCGCTGGGCCGGGTGCGGGAGCTCAAGCGCGAGGACGGCCTCGGCCTCTGGCTCTGCGGCGGCGGCGAGCTCGCCGGCCGGCTGCTGCCGGAGATCGACGAACTGGTCGTCAAGCAGTCCCCGGTGGCGATCGGCGCCGGAGTGCCGCTGTTCCGCACGGACTTCGCCCCGCACACGTTCACGCTCGCCGACACCCGCGTCTTCCCCAACGGGGTCATCGTGCGGACCTACGGGCGGAAGGGCGCGCCGACGACCGGCTGACGCTCACCACCAGGCAGACGCCCGCGACCACGATCGCCCCGCCCAGCAGGGTGGGGCCGGTCAGCGGCTCGGCCAGCACCAGCCGGCCGAGCAGCACGGCCACCACCGGGTTCACGTAGGCGTAGGTGGCGACCAGGGTCAGCGGCGCGGAGCGCAGCAGCCAGGCGTACGCGGTGAAGGCGACCAGCGAGCCGAACACCACCAGGAAGCCCAGCGCCAGCCAGGAGCGGGTGGAGATGTCGCCGGGGTGCAGGCCGTGCTGCTCCCCGCGGAGCAGCCCGATCAGCGCATTGCCGAGCCCGCCGGCGAGCATCTGGTAGGCGCTGGAGGCCAGGACGTTGCCGGGCATCCGGATGCGCTTGGCCGCGAAGGAGCCGGACGCCCAGGTCAGGGTGCCGCAGAGGATCGCGATCACGCCGGCGGGCGCGATGTCCCCGCCGATCGCGGGGGCGGAGAGCACGGTCAGGCCGACCAGTCCGAGCAGCACCCCGCCCAGCTCGGCCGGCCTCGGCCGGTCGCCGCCCGCCGCCGTCAGCAGCACCATCCACAGCGGCACGGCGGCGACCAGCAGCGCGGCGAGGCCGGAGGGGATCCACGTCTCGCCGAGCACCACCAGCCCGTTGCCGCCGGTCAGCAGCAGTCCGCCGACCAGGGCGGCGGAGCCCAGCTGCCGCAGGTCCACCCGCAGCCCGGCCCGGCCGTGGCGGACGGCCACGAAGCCGGCGAGCAGCAGTCCGGCGGTCAGGAAGCGCGCGGCGGCGGAGAGGAAGGAGGGCATGGTCTCGACCGCGATCCGGATCCCCAGGTACGTCGAACCCCACACCACGTAGACGATGGCGAGCGCCACCCACACGCCCGCCCCGAGCCGGCCGGCGGTGGGCGCGGCCCCCGCCGCCACCGGAGTGCCGGCGGGTGCGGCCGGGGTGCGCTCGGCGCGAGCTGTCATGGGTGTCCCCCTTGGACGGTGCTGGCAGATGCACCCGCCATGACACCGCATCGGCCACCCCCCGCGCCAGTGGGTATCACCGCACGGGCACCGTCGACCGCCGACCGGCCCCCGCCCAGGAGGAACCCCTCGTGCCCGAGCACCCCGCCACCCTGCCCTTCTTCGTCTACGGAACCCTGCTCACCGGGGAGCGCAACCACGCCGCCTTCCTGGCCGGCCGGTGCGCCGGGGTGCGGGCGGCGGTGCTGGAGGGCGCGGCGCTGCACGCGGGGCCCGGTTTCCCGTACGCCGTGCCCGACCCCGCGCCGGGGCGGCGGATCAGCGGCGAACTGGTCACCGTCCGCCCGGAGGCCTACCGGCGGACGCTCGCGGCGCTGGACCGGCTGGAGGACTGCCGGCCGGACGGCCTCGGCACGTACGTGCGCGAGCGGCTCGCCGTCCGTACGGCGGACGGCGCGACGGCGCAGGCCTGGGTGTACCTGGCCGGACCGGCGGTGGCCGCCCGGCTGCGCACGCACCCGGCGCCGATCGCCTCCGGCGACTGGCGCCGGTACGGCCGGGACCACGGCTGAGGGCGCGGGCCCGGCGGACCCGCGCCCCGGTTCCGGCCCGTCAGTCCTTGCCGACGCCCTTGGCGACCCGGTCGCCCAGCGCCTTGTCGACATTGCGCCAGTACTGCACGGCCCGCTCCAGCACCGGACCGCTCACCCCGCCCTGGAGGTGGCCGACGATGTTGGAGACCAGCCGGTCGCGCGCCGCGTCGTCCAGCACCTGGCGGACCATGGTGCCCGCCTGCCCCCAGTCGTCGTCCTCGGCGTGCAGCGAGTACGCCTCGCGCACCATGTCGCCCGAGCTCTGCCAGCCGGCCGCCGGGTCGTCGTACGCCTGCGCGTCGGCGGCCGGCCCGCCGTAGGAGTTCGGCGCGTAGGGCGCCGCCGTGCGCGCCGGGTCGAAGCGCATCGGCCCGTCCTTGGCGTAGGAGTGCACCGGCACGTGCGGCCGGTTCGGCGGCAGCTGGGCGTAGTTGGGCCCGATCCGGTACCGGTGGGTGTCCGGGTAGGAGAAGATCCGGCCGAGCAGCATCTTGTCCGGCGAGACGCTGATGCCCGGCACCAGGTTGGCCGGCTCGAAGGCGGCCTGCTCGATGTGGACGAAGTAGTCCTCGGGGTTGCGGTTCAGCGTCAGCGTCCCGACCCGGATCAGCGGGTGGTCGCCGTGCGGCCAGACCTTGGTGAGGTCGAAGGGGTTGAACCGGTAGCCGGGCGCGTCGTCGAACGGCATCACCTGCACGTACAGCGTCCAGGACGGCGCGTTGCCGCCGTCGATGGCCTGCCAGAGGTCCTCGCGGTGCAGGTCCGGGTCCGAGCCGGCCAGCCGGTCGGCGTCCGCCTGGGTGAGGAAGTCGATGCCCTGGTCGGTCTTGAAGTGGTACTTCACCCAGAACCGCTCACCGCTCGCGTTGTACCAGAGGTAGGTGTGCGAGCCGTAGCCGTTCATGTGCCGGTACGACTTCGGGATGCCGCGGTCGCCCATCAGCCAGGTGACCATGTGCGCGGACTCCGGCGAGAGCGTCCAGAAGTCCCACTGCATGTCGTGGTCGCGCAGGCCGTTGTCCGGGCGGCGCTTCTGGGAGCGGATGAAGTCCTGGAACTTGATGGTGTCGCGGACGAAGAAGACCGGCGTGTTGTTGCCGACCAGGTCGTAGTTGCCGTCCTCGGTGTAGAACTTCAGCGCGAAGCCGCGCGGGTCCCGCCAGGTGTCCGGGCTGCCCTGCTCACCGGCCACGGTCGAGAAGCGGGCCAGCATCTCGGTCCGCTTGCCCGGCTGGAACAGGGTCGCCTTCGTGAACCGGCTGACGTCCTCCGTCGTCTCGAAGACGCCGTACGCGCCGGCCCCCTTGGCGTGCACCACCCGCTCCGGCACCCGCTCCCGGTTGAACTGGGCCATCTTCTCGATCAGGTAGTGGTCGTGGAGCAGGATCGGGCCGTCCCTGCCCACCGTGAGCGAGTTCTCGTCGCTCGGCACCGGGACGCCGGCGTTGTTGGTGGTGTACGGGACCGCTGACTCGGACATGCTGTCCTCCGTTGCGTGCTGAGGTCCCCCCGGAGGTGTTCCCGGCACGACGCTAACCCCGGGCGGGCGGGCCCGCACCCTGGCTGACGGCCCGCCGCGGACCGCCAGGTAGGCTGCCCACGCCCCCGTCCACGACCCGTCCCAGGAGCCCGCCGGTGCCCCAGCAGTCACCCCCGATCACCGTCGTCGGGATCGGGGCCGACGGCTGGCCCGGCCTCGGCGGCGCCGCCCGGGCCGCGCTGCGGGCGGCCGGCGCCGTGCTCGGCGGGCCCCGCCAGCTCGCCCTGCTGCCCGCCGACGAGGTCACCGCCGAACGGGTGCCCTGGCCGTCCCCGCTGCGCCCCGCCGTGGCCGGGCTGCTGGACCGCCACGCCGGCCGCCCGCTCGCCGTGCTGGCCAGCGGCGACCCGATGTTCTACGGCATCGGCCGCACCCTCGCCGAGACCGCCGGAGCCGAACGGCTGCGCGTCCTGCCGCACCCCTCCTCCGTCGCGTACGCCTGCGCCCGGCTCGGCTGGCCGCTGGAGTCCACCGAGGTGGTCAGCCTGGTCGGCCGCCCGCTCGACACCCTGCGGCTCGCCCTGAACCCCGGGCGACGGCTGCTGGTGCTCAGCGCCGGCGCCGACACCCCCGCCGCCGTCGCGGCGCTGCTCACCGCCGCCGGCCACGGCGCCGCCCGGCTGCGCGTCCTCGAACAGCTCGGCGGCCCCGGCGAGCGGCGGCTCGACGGCCCCGCCGACGACTGGCCGCACCCGCCCGGCGACCCGCTGAACGTCATCGCCGTCGAGCTGCCCGCCGACGCCCCCCGCGTCCCGGTCGTCCCCGGGCTGCCCGACGCCGCCTACGAGAGCGACGGCCAGCTGACCAAGCGGCACGTGCGCGCCGCCACCCTGGCCACCCTGGCGCCCGTCCCCGGCGAACTGCTCTGGGACATCGGCGGCGGCTCCGGCTCGATCGCCGTCGAATGGCTGCGCGCCCACCGCGACAACCGGGCCGTCACCGTGGAACGCGACCCGGTGCGCGCCGAACGGATCACCCGCAACGCCGCCGCGCTCGGCGTGCCCCGGCTGCGGGTGGTCACCGGCGCCGCGCCGGACGCCCTCGGCGGCCTGCCCGCCCCGGACGCGGTGTTCGTCGGCGGCGGGCTCACCGCGCCCGGCCTGCTGGACGCCTGCTGGGCCGCCCTGGCCCCCGGCGGCCGGCTGGTCGCCAACACGGTGACCCTGGAGTCGGAGGCGCTGCTCACCACCTGGTACCGGCGGCACGGCGGCGAACTGCTGCGGCTCGCCGTGGCGCACGCCGTGCCGGTCGGCGGCTTCACCGGCTGGCGCCAGGCGATGCCGGTCACCCAGTGGTCCGCCGTCAAGCCCCGCACCCCTCATCAGGAGAACGCCTCGTGACCGTCCACTTCATCGGGGCCGGCCCCGGCGCCGCCGACCTCATCACCCTGCGCGGCCAGCGGATCCTCGCCCGCGCCGAGGTCTGCCTGTACGCCGGCAGCCTGGTGCCGCGCGAGCTGCTGGCCGAGTGCCCGCCCGGCGCCCGGCTGGTCGACACCGCGAACCTCACCCTCGACCAGATCACCGCCGAGCTGGTCCGGGCGCACGCCGCCGGGCAGGACGTCGCCCGGCTGCACTCCGGCGACCCGTCGGTGTTCAGCGCCGTCGCCGAGCAGATGCGCCGGCTGGACGCGGCCGGCGTGCCCTACGAGGTGGTGCCCGGCGTGCCCGCCTTCGCCGCCGCGGCGGCCGCGCTCAAGCGCGAACTGACCGTGCCGACCGTCGGCCAGACCGTGATCCTCACCCGGATCGCCAAGCGCGCCACCCCGATGCCGGAGGGCGAGGACCTCGCCACCCTCGGCCGCAGCGGCGCCCTGCTGGTGCTGCACCTGGCCGCCGGGTACATCGACGACGTGGTCGAGCAGCTGCTCCCGCACTACGGGGCCGACTGCCCGGCCGCCGTGGTGGCGATGGCCAGCCGGCCCGAGGAGCTGGTGCTGCGCGGCACCGTCGGCGACATCGCCGGGCAGGTCAAGGCGGCGGGCGTGGTCCGCACCGCGGTGATCGTCGTCGGGCGGACGCTCGGCGCCGAGCAGTTCCGCGACAGCCACCTCTACTCCGCGGAGCGCGAGCGCCCGCACGAGCCCTGCGGCGCGTGAGCACGTGACCGCGCACGTCCTGCTGCTCGGCGGCACCACCGAGGCACGCGCCCTGGCCGCCGCGCTGGCCGCCGGGCGTCCCGGACTGCGGGTCACCAGCTCGCTCGCCGGGCGGGTCGCCGAGCCCCGGCTGCCCGCCGGGGAGGTGCGGATCGGCGGCTTCGGCGGCCCCGGGGGCCTCGCCGCGTGGCTGCGCGCCGAGCGGGTGGACGCCGTGGTGGACGCCACCCACCCGTTCGCCGCCACGATGTCCCGCAACGCCGCCGAGGCCGCCGCCGCGACCGGTGTGCCGCTGCTCGCCCTGCGCCGCCCCGGCTGGACGCCGGTGCCGGGCGACCGCTGGCACCGCGTCGCCTCGCTGGACGCCGCCGCCGCGCTGCTGCCGTCCCTCGGCCGGCGGGTGCTGCTCACCAGCGGCCGGCAGGGCATCGCCGCCTTCGCCCGCCTCGACGGCCTGCACGTCGTCGCCCGCTCGGTCGACCCGCCCGAGCCGCCGCTGCCGGCCTCGCTGGACGTCCTGCTCGACCGCGGCCCGTTCACCCTGGACGGCGAGCGGGCGGTGCTGCGCGAGCACCGGATCGACGTCGTGGTCACCAAGGACAGCGGCGGCGCGGCCACCGCGCCCAAGCTCACCGCGGCGCGCGAACTCGGCCTGCCCGTCGTCGTCGTGGACCGCCCGCCGGCACCGGCCGGCGTCCCCGTGGCGCCGAGCGTCGAGGCCGCCCTCGACTGGCTCGCCCGCCGGTAATTCCCGCGCCGACCGGACCCGGGCCTGCCACCATGGCCCGATGACCGACGCCTACGACCTCGCCGACGCCGCCCGCACCGAGACCCCGCGCTTCGGCGACGAACGCGCCACCCTGACCGGCTTCCTGGACCACCAGCGCGACACCTTCGCGATGAAGTGCGCGGGGCTGACCACCGAGCAGCTGCGCGCCCGCCCGCTGCTCCCCTCCACGCTCTCCCTGCTCGGCCTGGCCCGCCACCTCGCCGAGATCGAACGCAGCTGGTTCCGCAACACCCTCGCCGACGAGGCCTGCCCCGGCTTCTGGAAGCACCCGGACGGCAGCTTCGCCGACTTCGACGTCGACGACGCCGACCCCGACGAGGCCTTCACCCGCTGGCGCCGCGAGTGCGCCCACGCCAGGGAACTCGTCGCCGCCGCCCCGTCGCTGGACGTGCCCGGGTACCTTCGCCCCTCCGGCGAGCAGAGCTGGTCGCTGCGCTGGATCCTCGTCCACATGATCGAGGAGTACGCCCGCCACAACGGCCACGCCGACCTCCTGCGCGAGCGCCTCGACGGCCGCACCGGCGAATGACCGCCCCGGCCCCGGAACGCCGGTGCCCGGCCCCGGAGTTCCGGGGCCGGGCACGGTGGCTGGCGCTTCGGCGGGCACAGCGACGGGCGCTTCGGCAGGCAGAGCGACGGGCGGGGGGCCGGGCGCCGGCTCAGATGTCGCGGAAGGTCTCGATCTGGGCGCCGACGGAGTTGAGGCGCTCGGCGAGGTCCTCGTAGCCGCGGTTGATGACGTAGACGTTGCGGAGCACCGAGGTGCCCTTGGCGGCGAGCATCGCGAGCAGGATGACGACCGCGGGGCGCAGCGCGGGCGGGCAGACCATCTCGGCGGCGCGCCAGCGGGTGGGGCCCTGGACGAGCACCCGGTGCGGGTCGAGGAGCTTGATGTCCGCGCCGAGCCGGGTGAGTTCGGTGAGGTAGATGGCGCGGTTGTCGTAGACCCAGTCGTGGATCATCGTGGTGCCGTGGGCGGCCGCGGCGATGGCGGCGAAGAACGGCACGTTGTCGATGTTGATGCCGGGGAAGGGCATCGGGTGGATGGTGTCGATCGGCGCGGTGAGCTTGGAGGGGCGCACGGTGAGGTCGACCAGCCGGGTGCGGCCGTTGTGGGCCGGGTACTCGGGGGTGCGGTCGTAGTCGAGGCCCATGCCCTCCAGCACGGCGAGCTCGATCTCCAGGAACTCGATCGGGACCCGGCGGATGGTCAGCTCGGAGGAGGTGACCACGGCGGCGGCCAGCAGGCTCATCGCCTCGACCGGGTCCTCGGCCGGGGTGTAGTCGACGTCGCAGGTGATCTCGGGGACGCCGTGCACGGTGAGGGTGGTGGTGCCGATGCCCTCGATCCGCACGCCCAGCTTCTCCAGGAAGAAGCAGAGGTCCTGGACCATGTAGTTGGGCGAGGCGTTGCGGATGACGCTGACGCCGTCGTGGCGGGCGGCGGCGAGCAGGGCGTTCTCGGTGACGGTGTCGCCGCGCTCGGTCAGCACGATCGGGCGGTCCAGCGGGACGCCGGGCTGGACGGAGGCGTGGTAGGCGCCGCCCGTGGTGGCGACCTCCAGGCCGAACCGGCGCAGCGCGGTGAGGTGCGGCTGCACGGTGCGGGTGCCGAGGTCGCAGCCACCGGCGTACGGAATGGCGAAGGTGTCGGCGCGGTGCATCAGCGGGCCGAGGAACATCAGCACGCTGCGGGTGCGGCGGGCGGCCTCGACGTCCATGCCGGCGAGGTCGAGCTCGGCGGGCGGGGTGAGTTCGAGGTCGCGGCCGTCGTTGGTCCAGCGGCTCTTGACGCCGATGCTGGTGAGCACTTCGAGGATGCGGTAGACCTCCTCGATGCGGGCGACGCTGCGCAGGGTGGTGCGGCCGGTCGTCAGCAGCGAGGCGCAGAGGATGGCCACGCAGGCGTTCTTGCTGCTGCGGACGTCGATCGCGCCGGAGAGGGTGGTGCCACCGGCGACCCTCAGGTGCATCGGGCCGGCGTAGCCGAGGGAGACGATCTCGCTGTCGAGCGCTTCGCCGATGCGGGCGATCATCTCAAGGCTGACGTTCTGCTTGCCCTGTTCGATGCGGTTGACCGCGCTCTGGCTGGTGCCGAGGGCGTCGCCGAGCTGGGCCTGGGACCAGCCGCGGTGCTGACGCGCGGTACGGATGAGGGTGCCGATACGGGTGAGGTAGTCGCCTGTCACTCGCCAGACCATATCTCATGGCTGAGATAGCGCCAGAACCGACCCCGGGCGTGGCGCGACTTTTGTCCGTTTCTCGCCCCGTATGTGCGTCAGATCTTCACATCACGGCGATGTTCCGGGGACACGCCCGGGACGAAAGCCGGGCCCGCGGCCGCGGGCCGCTCACGGTCCCAGCGGCTCCGCCCGGCCGACGATCGTGCCGGCCCGGTCGATGCAGATGACGTCCACCACGACCGGCGAGCCGACCAGCACCCCGAGCGCGGTGGCCCGCGCCGCCTCGGCCACCAGGTCGCCCAGCGGCACCCCGGCCGCCCGGCAGAGCTGGATCGCCTCCAGCGCGGTGTTGGCCGCGGCGACCGCCGCCGTCAGCACCTCGTCCGCGCCGCCCTCGCGGGCCAGCCGGGCCAACTGGCCCTTGTCCACCTGGGAGCGCGCCGAGTGCAGGTCGAGGTGGCCGGCGGCGAGCTTGGAGAGCTTGGCGAAACCGCCGGCGATGGTCAGCCGCGGCACCGGGTGGCGCTTGAGGTACTTGAGCACCGCGCCCGCGAAGTCGCCCATGTCGAGCAGCGCGTCCTCGGGCAGGCCGTGCACGGCGACGGCCACCCTCTCCGAGGTCGAGCCGGTGCAGCCGGCCACGTGGGTGCGCCCGGCGGCCCGCGCCACGTCCACCCCGCGCCGGATCGAGTCGATCCACGCGGAGCAGGAGTAGGGGACGACCACACCGGTGGTGCCGAGGATGGAGAGGCCGCCGAGGATCCCGAGCCGGGGGTTCCAGGTGGAGCGGGCGATCTCCTCGCCGTGGTCGACGGAGAGCTCCACCACCACGTCCCCGCTGCCCCCGTACGCGGCCGCCACCTCGGCGACCACCTCCCGGATCAGCTGCCGGGGCACCGGGTTGACGGCCGGCTCGCCGACCGGCAGCGGCAGCCCGGGCTTGGTGACGGTGCCCACCCCGGGCCCGGCCCGGAACACCACGCCCGCACCGGGCTCCCCCGCCCACACCGTGGCCCGCACCAGCGCGCCGTGGGTCACGTCGGGGTCGTCCCCGGCGTCCTTCACCACCCCGGCCATCGCCCGCCGCCCCGCCGCCCCCTCGGTGGTCCCCTCGGTGATCCCCTCCACCGCGAGCGCGAACGCCGGCCGCTGCCCCTTCGGCAGCACGATCTCCACCGGGTCCGGGAACACCCCCGTCAGCAGCGCCCGGTACGCCGCCTTGGTCGCCGCCGTGGCGCACGCCCCGGTCGTCCAGCCGTGCCGCAGCCCGCTGCTCCTCAGCTGCCCGGCCCGCCCACCGACCTCACCCATGCCGCACCGCTCCCTGACTCCGACTACCGATCGAGACCCTACGACCCCCGGCCCGCCCCCACCGCTCCGGGGCAAAGGGCGATGGTGTCGCCACCGCTCGGGGATCTACCGCGACTGATCCGGGTGCCGGTGCGGAAGGCCGGGCGGCCTTCCGCACCGGGTGGTCAGGCCTCCGGGTAGCGGCGGGGCGTCCAGGTGACGTCGGGGTGGGGGGCGCGGGTGACGTGCTGGGTCTGGGAGGAGCCGACGAGGAGGATGGTGCGCATGTCGACCTCGGCGGGGTCGAGGTCGGCGAGGCGGACGGTGCGCACGCGTTCGGTGGGGCCGCCGACGTCGCGGGCCATCACCACCGGCGTGTCGGGGGCCCGGTACTCCAGGAGCAGGTCACGGGCGCGGCCGACCTGGGTGGTGCGGGACTTGGAGCCCGGGTTGTAGAGGGCGAGCACGAGGTCCGCCCCGGCCGCGGCGCGCAGGCGCGCGGCGACGACCTCCCAGGGCTTGAGGCGGTCGGAGAGCGAGACCACCGCGTAGTCGTGGCCGAGCGGGGCGCCGGCCCGGGAGGCGGCCGCGTGGGCGGCGGTCATGCCGGGCACGATCCGCACCGGGACCTCCCGGTACTCCTCCTCGCAGGCGACCTCCAGGACGGCGGTGGCCATCGCGAAGACGCCCGGGTCGCCGGAGGAGACCACCACCACCCGGTGGCCGCGGCGGGCCAGGTCGAGGGCGAACTCGGCGCGCTCGGACTCCACCTTGTTGTCGGAGCCGTGCCGCGCCTGGCCCGGGCGCACTGGCACCCGATCCAGGTAGGTGGTGTAGCCGACCAGGTCGGTGGCGGCGGCCAGCGCGCCGCGCGCCTCGGGGGTGAGCCAGAGCGGGCCGGCCGGACCGGTGCCGACGACGGTGACGCTGCCCGGCCCGCCCAGGTCGGGCGCCGGGGGCTCCAGCGGGGCGACCTTGCTGGGCAGCACGGCCACCGAGAAGTACGGGACGCCCTCGGGGTCGACCGAGGCCAGCGGCGCCGTCCGCTCGCCCGCCATGAACGCCCGCTCGACGTACTGGGCGTCGGCCAGCCGGCCGGCCCGCTCCAGGGCGCGGCGCACGGTCGGGAAGGTGCGGCCGAGCTTCATGACGACGGCGGAGTCGGCGGCGGCCAGCCGCGCGGTCAGCTCCTCCTCGGGCAGCGTGCCGGGGATGACGGTGAGCGTCTCCTCGGCCTCGGTGAGCGGCTGCCCGAGCCGGGCCGCGGCGGCGCTGACCGAGGTGACGCCGGGCACCACCTCGGTCGGGTAGCGGTGCGCCAGGCGCTTGTGCATGTGCTGGTAGGAGCCGTAGAAGAACGGGTCGCCCTCGGCGAGCACCACGACGTCGCGGCCGGCGTCCAGGTGGGCGGCCAGCCGGGCGGCGGCCTCCTCGTAGAAGTCGTCCAGCGCGCCCCGGTAGCCGCCGGGGTGGTCGGTGGTCTCGACGGTGATCGGGTAGACCAGCGGTTCCTCGATCTGACCGCCCGTCAGGTAGCGCTCGGCGATGGACCGGGCGATGGACCGGCCGTGCCGGGCGCTGTGGTACGCCACCACGTCGGCCCTGCCGATGAGCTCGGCGGCGCGGACGGTCACCAGGGAGGGGTCGCCGGGGCCGAGGCCCACGCCGTAGAGCCGGCCGGTGGCCCGGGTCTGCTGCCGGCCGTTCTGCTGATGCTCCGTCATTCTTCCTCGCTCGCAATCGCGTTGATCGCGGCGGCGGCCATCGCACTACCGCCGCGCCGGCCGCGGACCACCAGGTGCTCCAGGCCGGCCGGGTGCACGGCGAGCGCCTCCTTGGACTCGGCCGCGCCGATGAAGCCGACCGGCACGCCGATCACCGCGGCCGGGCGCGGGGCGCCGGCCTCGATCAGCTCCAACAGGCGGAAGAGCGAGGTCGGCGCGTTGCCGACGGCGACCACGGCGCCCTCCAGGCGGGGCAGCCACAGCTCCATCGCGGCGGCGCTGCGGGTGTTGCCCATCGCCCGGGCCAGCTCGGGCACCGACGGGTCGGTGAGGGTGCAGATCACCTCGTTGTCCGCGGGCAGCCGCTTGCGGGTGACGCCGCTGGCGACCATGTTGACGTCGCACAGGATCGGCGCACCGGCGTGCAGGGCGGCGCGCGCGGAGGCGACCACGCCGGGCGAGTACACCAGGTCCTCGACCAGGTCGACCATGCCGCAGGCGTGGATCATCCGCACCGCGACCTGGGCGACGTCCGCGGGCAGCGCGGCGAGGTCGGCCTCGGCCCGGATGGTGGCAAAGGACTGGCGGTAGATGGACGCGCCGTCCTTCTCGTACTCGATCACGTGGTGGTCCTCCGGGCCGCGGCGACCGCCGCGGCCATCTCCTCGTTCGTCACTTCCACGGCGGTGCTCCGCCCCGGCGGCCCGCCTTCGACCGCCACCCGGTACCCCTGTCCGGTCGCCAGCACGTCCACCCGGCGTCCGGCCGGGTGGCCGCAGCGGCGCTCGCAGCCCGACCAGTGCACCGGCAGGCCGCCGGCGCCGCCGGGCGTGCCGTCCAGTGCCCGGGCGGCGTCGGCCCGGACGTCGGCCAGGGACTTCGCGCAGCCCGGCAGCCCGGTGCAGGCGCTCGCGCCGTCCCAGGCCGTCCCGGACGCGGTCCGGAAACCGGCCGCCGCGAGCCGCGCCAGCCGCCCGGCGGGCACGCCGGGCAGCACCGCGCCGCGCCACGGGGTGAGCCGCAGCTCGCCCTCGGCGGCCTCGGCCAGGATCCGCCACTGCCCGGCCGTGGCCAGGCCGAAACGCAGCCCGACGTGCAGGCCGCCCCCGGGCAGGGCGCCCAGCGGCGGGCGGGTCCCGGGCAGCACCGGCATCGGCAGCGGCCCGGGCGGCAGCAGGTCGGGCACCTCACGCAGGTGCCAGGCCCGCACCCCGGCGGCCTGCTGCGCCTCCAGGAACTCCCGGGCGGCCTCCAGGGCCGCGCACGGCGCCTGGCCGGCGGGCACCGGCCGCACGGTGGCGGCCCGGCCGAGGCGCAGCAGGGCGGTGCCGTCCGGGCCTGCGATCAATGTCACATCGGCGTCCAGCGCGGCGACGTCGCCGCTGCCGTCGTCCAGGGCGAACAGGAACTTGCCGGACAGGGCGGCCGCCCAGGGGCTGGCGCACAGGGCGAGGTCGAGCGAGCGCGCCCAGGCGCGCACGTCACCGAGGCCGGTGGCGGGGCCGGGCGAGGCGACGATGTTGCGGACCCGCTCGTGGGTGTCGGAGGGCAGCAGACCGGCGGCGCGCAGCCGCCCGCCGAGTTCGCCGCCGCAGTCCGAAGCCAGGCCGCGCAGCTGGACGTTGCCGCGCGAGGTGATCTCCAGCCGGCCGTCGCCGAGTTCCTCCGCCGCACCGGCCAGCGCGAGGGCCTGAGCGGGCGTCAGCAGTCCGCCGGGCAGCCGTACCCGGGCCAGGGCGCCGTCGTCGGCGGTGTGCAGACGAAGGGCCCCCGGGCAGGCGTCCGCCCGCGCCCGGTCGGGCACGGCGGCGCCCGGCGCGGCGGCGTCGGGTTCGGGAGACATGGCGGCGAGCATACAGATGATCCGATGGGTTGCCGCCGTACCGTCGCTCACACCTCCGGCCCCGCCCGGCGCCCCCGTCACCTGCACTCCCCCGGTGCGGCCGCACCCCGTACGATGCTCGCGGACGGTCCCCGCGGACCGTCCGACGCCAGCGACGGCGCAGGGGAGGAAACCGGTGCGAACCCGGTGCGGTCCCGCCACTGTGACCGCGGTTCACCGGGCCTCCCGGTGGAGCGCGGGAGCCAGGAACTCCTGCCGTCCTCCACCGGCCCGGGGCGCGGACCCCGAGGAAGGCTTGAACGCCATGCGCCGCCGCATGCCCGCGACCCCGCAGTCGCCCGTGCCCACGCCCCTGCTCGCGCCCGTGCCCGCAGGCACTCGCCCGCCCGCCTCCGGGCGCTCGAACCCGCCGTTGACGCTCCTCGCTCCGGCGCTCCGTCCTTCGTCAGTCGCTTGTCACTCGTCACTTTCAACGCCGGCGCGCCCTTCGGCTCGGGGCGGCTCCGAGGCCGGGAGGGCCTTCGCATGATTCTGCTGCTGTCGACGTCCGACACCGACCTGCTGAGCGCCCGCGCCTCCGAGGGGCCGGTCCGCTACCGCCTCGGCAACCCCGCCCGGCTGGCGCCCGCGGAACTGCCCGCCCTGCTGGAGGGCACCGACCTGGTCGTGGTCCGTCTGCTCGGCGGCCGCCGGGCCTGGCAGGAGGGCCTGGACGCGCTGCTCGCCGGCCCCCGCCCGGTGGTCGTGCTGACCGGCGAACAGGCCCCCGACGCCCAGCTGATGGAGCTGTCCACCGTCCCCGCCGGCATCGCCGCCGAGGCGCACGCCTACCTGGCGCACGGCGGCGCGGCCAACCTCGCCGAGCTCGCCGCGTTCCTCTCCGACACCGTGCTGCTCACCGGCCACGGCTTCGCCCCGCCCGCCTCCGCCCCGGCCTGGGGCCCGCTGGAGCGCACGGCCCGCACGGACGACGGCCCGACCGTCGCGGTGCTCTACTACCGCGCCCACCACATGAGCGGCAACACCGCGTTCGTGGAGACCCTCTGCCGGGCGATCGAGGACAAGGGCGCGCAGGCCCGCGCGTACTACTGCGCCTCGCTGCGCGGCGCCGAGCCGGAGCTGCTGGCCGCCCTCGGCGGGGCCGACGCGATCGTCACCACCGTGCTCGCCGCCGGCGGCACCCGCCCGGCCGACGCACAGGCCGGCGGCGACGAGGAGGCCTGGGACGCCGGCGCGCTGGCCGCGCTGGACCGGCCGATCCTCCAGGCGCTCTGCCTGACCTGGTCGCGCGCCCAGTGGGAGGCCAGCGACGACGGCCTGTCCCCGCTGGACACCGCCACCCAGATCGCGGTGCCGGAGTTCGACGGCCGGCTGATCACCGTCCCGTTCTCCTTCAAGGAGCTGGACGAGGACGGCCTGACCGTCTACGCCGCCGACGAGGAGCGCGCCGCCCGGGTCGCCGGCGTCGCCGTCGCGCACGCCCGGCTGCGGCACGTCCCGGCCGCCGAGCGCCGGCTCGCCCTGGTGCTGTCCGCGTACCCGACCAAGCACGCCCGGGTCGGCAACGCCGTCGGCCTGGACACCCCGGCGAGCGCGGTGCGGCTGCTGACCGCGCTGCGCGCGGAGGGCATGGACCTCGGCAGCGGCCTGCCGGGCCTGGACACCGACGGCGAGCACCAGCACGAGGGCGACGCGCTGATCCACGCGCTGATCGCGGCCGGCGGCTACGACCAGGACTGGCTGACCGAGGACCAGCTCGCCCGCAACCCCGTGCGCATCCCCGCCGCCGACTACCGCCGCTGGTACGCCACCCTGCCCGAGGGCCTGCGCACCCGGGTCGAGGAACACTGGGGCCCGGCCCCCGGCGAGCTGTACGTCGACCGCTCGCAGAACCCGGACGGCGACATCGTGCTCGCCGCGATCCGCTCCGGGAACCTGCTGGTGCTCATCCAGCCGCCGCGCGGCTTCGGCGAGAACCCCGTCGCGATCTACCACGACCCGGACCTCCCGCCGTCCCACCACTACCTGGCCGCCTACCGCTGGATCGCCGCCGCCGAGGCCGACGGCGGCTTCGGCGCGCACGCCGTGGTCCACCTCGGCAAGCACGGCAACCTGGAGTGGCTGCCCGGCAAGACCGCCGCGCTGTCCGCCGACTGCGGCCCGGACGCGGTGCTCGGCGACCTGCCGCTGGTCTACCCGTTCCTGGTCAACGACCCCGGCGAGGGCACCCAGGCCAAGCGCCGCGCCCACGCCACCCTGGTCGACCACCTGGTGCCGCCGATGGCCCGCGCCGACTCCTACGGCGACATCGCCCGCCTGGAGCAGCTGCTCGACGAACACTCCAACATCGCCGCGATGGACCCGGCCAAGCTGCCCGCGATCCGCGCCCAGATCTGGACCCTGATCCAGGCCGCCAAGCTGGACCACGACCTCGGCCTGGAGGAGCGCCCCGAGGACGACGGCTTCGACGACTTCCTGCTGCACGTCGACGGCTGGCTCTGCGAGGTCAAGGACGCCCAGATCCGCGACGGCCTGCACGTCCTCGGCCAGGCGCCGGCCGGCACCGACCGGGTCAACATCGTGCTCGCCATCCTGCGCGCCCGGCAGATCTGGGGCGGCGTCAGCGCGCTGCCCGGCCTGCGCGAGGCGCTCGGCCTGGACGAGGCCGCGCTCACCCTCGGCGCCACCGACGCGGCCGAGGCGAAGGCCCGCGAGCTGGTCGAGGCGATGGAGGCGGCCGACTGGGCGCCCGAGGCCGCCGGGAAGGTCGCCGACGGCCTGCCGGACGCGGTGCGCGAGGTGCTGGAGTTCGCCGCCGTCCAGGTGGTGCCGCGACTGGCCGCCACCACCGACGAGCTGGACGCCGTGCTGCACGCGCTGCGCGGCGGCTTCGTCCCGGCCGGCCCGTCCGGCTCCCCGCTGCGCGGGCTGGTCAACGTGCTGCCGACCGGCCGCAACTTCTACTCCGTCGACCCCAAGGCGGTGCCCAGCAAGCTCGCCTGGGAGACCGGGCAGGCGCTGGCCGCCTCGCTGGTCGAGCGCTACCGGGCCGACAACGACGGCGCCTACCCGCCGTCGGTGGGCCTGTCGCTCTGGGGCACCAGCGCGATGCGCACCGCCGGCGACGACATCGCCGAGGCGTTCGCGCTGCTCGGCGTGCGCCCGGTCTGGGACGACGCCTCGCGCCGGGTCACCGGCCTGGAGGCGGTGTCCCCGGAGGAGCTGGGGCGCCCGCGCATCGACGTCACGCTGCGCATCTCCGGCTTCTTCCGGGACGCCTTCCCGCACGTCGTCGCCCTGCTGGACGACGCGGTGCGCCTGGCCGCCGCCCAGGAGGAGGACGACGCCGACAACTACGTGCGCGCCCACGTGCAGGCCGACCTCGCCGTGCACGGCGACGAGCGCAAGGCCACCGTGCGCGTCTTCGGCTCCCGCCCCGGCACCTACGGCGCGGGTCTGCTCCAGCTGATCGACAGCCGCGACTGGCGCACCGACGCCGACCTCGCCGAGGTGTACACGGTCTGGGGCGGCTACGCCTACGGGCGCGGGCTGGACGGCCGGCCGGCCCGCGAGGAGATGGAGACCGCGTACAAGCGGATCACCGTCGCCGCGAAGAACACCGACACCCGCGAGCACGACATCGCCGACTCGGACGACTACTTCCAGTACCACGGCGGCATGGTGGCCACCGTGCGCGCGCTCACCGGCAAGGCGCCGACCGCCTACATCGGCGACTCGACCCGCCCGGAGACGGTCCGCACCCGCACCCTGACCGAGGAGGCGGCCCGGGTCTTCCGCGCCCGGGTGGTCAACCCGCGCTGGATCGAGGCGATGCGCCGGCACGGCTACAAGGGCGCCTTCGAGATGGCCGCGACCGTCGACTACCTCTTCGGCTACGACGCCACCACCGGGGTGGTCGCGGACTGGATGTACGAGAAGCTCACCCAGGAGTACGTGCTGGACCCGGTCAACCGGGAGTTCCTGGCCGGCGCCAACCCGTGGGCGCTGCACGGGATCAGCGAGCGGCTGCTGGAGGCGGCGAGCCGGGGGCTGTGGGAGCGGCCGGATCCGGAGCTGATCGAGCAGCTCCAGGCGGCGTTCCTGGAGACCGAGGGCGACCTGGAGGGCGACGAGGGCTGACCCGCCGTCGGCCGTTGGGCCGTCCGGGTGATCGAGGGGCTGGTGACGGGGGCGCGCCAAGCGGACAATACGGGGCATGCCGCGCCCTCCCCTGCTCACCGGCCCCGACGGCCCCTCCGGTCCCCCCGCCCCGGCGTCCGCCGCCGTCCCCTCCCGCCCCGGGCGGGCCGCCGCCCGCTACCGGCCCCGGCTGGCGGCGCTCGCCGCCGGAGCCCTGCCGGTGCTCGCCTTCCCCGCGCCCGGGGTGGCGGCGCTCGCCTGGGTCGCACTCGTCCCCGGCCTGCTGCTGATGCAGCGCGCGCCGGGGGCGCGCGAGGCGGCGGTGCGCGGCTGGTGGTTCGGCGCCGGGTTCATCCTGACCGGGATGTCCTGGCTGCTGTCCTCCGTCGGGCCCGCCCTGCCGCTGATCGCCGTGGTGTTCGGCTCGCTGCAGGCCGGGGTGGGCGTCGCGGTGTGGCGGCTGCTGCGCCCGCCGCTGACGGTCCGCCGGGCGCTGCTCGCGCCGCCGGTGGTCGCGGCGGTCTGGCTGACCACCGAGTACGCGCGCTCCTGGCCCGCGCTGGGCGGGCCGTGGGCGCTGCTCGGCGCCACCCAGTGGCAGCACCCGGCCGTCCTGGCGCTGGCCTCGGCGGGCGGGATCTGGCTGGTCAGCGCCGCCGTGGTGGCGGTCAACACCGCCGTGCTGGTGCTGCTCACCGCCGTCGACCCGCGCCCCCGGGCGGCGGCCGCGCTGCTCGCGGCGGCGGCGCTGGCGGCCGGGCCGCTGCTGTTCGCGCTGCGCCCGGCGCCCCCGGCCACCGCTGCCGGGGAGCCGCGGGAGGTGCGGATCGCGCTGGTCCAGCCCGGCATCGTCGAGGATCCGCAGGCCCGCTTCGAGGCCAGTGCCCGCGCCACCGCCGCCCTGGTCGGGCAGCAGCCGGTGGACCTGGTGGTCTGGGGCGAGTCCAGCACCACCGCCGACCTCGACCGCGATCCGGCGGCGCTCGGCCGGCTGCGCGCGCTGTCCGCCGCGACCGGGGCCGGCCTGCTGGCGGGCGAGGACGCCCGCAAGGCGGACGGGCGGATCTCCAAGGACGCCGTGCTGGTGTCGCCGGACGGCGTGGCCGACCGCTACCGGAAGATCCGGCTGGTGCCGTTCGGCGAGTACATCCCGCTGCGCCCGGTGCTCGGCTGGATCGCCGGGGTCAGCCGGGCGGCGGGCGAGAACCGGGCACCCGGCAGCGGTCAGCACCTGCTGCCGACCGTGGACCGCTCGGGACGGCCGCTGCCGGTGGGCGCACTGATCTGCTTCGAGTCGGCGTTCCCCGACATGGCCCGCACGGCGGCCCGGGACGGCGCCCGGGTGCTGGTCTACCAGTCCTCGACCTCGACCTTCCAGCGCAGCTGGGCGCCCGAGCAGCACGTCTCGCTGGCCGCGATCCGGGCCGCCGAGACCGGGCGGCCCGCCGTGCAGGCCTCGCTCACCGGGGTGTCGGCCGCCTTCGACGCGCAGGGGCGGGAGCTGGCGCGGCTGGGCACCGACGACACCGGCGCGCTGGTGGTGGACCTGCCGCTGACCGCGCCGGCCACGTCGACCTGGTACCTGCGGGTGGGGGACGTGGTGCCGCTGACCGCCGTCCTGGTGACGGCCGGGGCCGCGGTGGCCGCCGTGCGCCGGCGTCAGCCCGCTCCCCTGGTCCCCGAGCGGAAGTAGAGGCCGAACGCCGCACCCACCGGATCGCGCAGCACGGCGATCCGCAGCCCGCCGCCCGGCAGGTCGGCGGGCGCCACCAGCACGGTCGCGCCGAGGTTGCCGGCCCGGAACGCCGAGACGTCCACGTCGGCGACCGAGAAGTACGGCAGCCAGTGCGGCGGCACCTGCGGCGGGAAGTCCTCGCCCATGGCCAGCATGCCGCCGAAGTCGCCGTCGCCCAGCCCCCACTGGGTGTACGGCCCGGCGGGGCCGGCCGTCCAGCCGAACACCGCCGGGTAGAACGCGCGGGCGCCGTCCGGGTCCCGGGTGAGCAGTTCCACCCAGCCGAGCGCGCCGGGCGCGTTGAGCACCTCGGCGCCGCGCAGCCGGCCCGCCTGCCAGAGGCCGAAGACCGCGCCGGACGGGTCGGCCGCGATCGCGAACCGGCCGTAGTCCAGCGCGTCCGTCGGCTCCACGACCAGGGCGCCGCCCGCCTCCACCACCCGGCGGGCGGCGGCGTCGGCCTCCTCGACCAGGAAGGAGACGCTCCAGGCGGTGGGCTGGCCCTCGCCGTAGAGCGGGGCGACGGAGGCGGCCACCGCCCCGTCCAGCCTCATGAACGTGTAGCCGCCGGCCTCGGGGCGTTCGTCGGGCTCCGGCTGCCAGCCGAACAGTTCGCCGTAGAACCGCTGGGCCGCCGCCGGGTCGGCACTGCCGTGCTCGACCCAGCACGGGCCGCCGGTGGTCACCGTCCGCTGCTTCATCGTGCCCTCCCTCAGCCGATCTCCAGGACGACCTTGCCGCGTGCGTGCCCCGACTCGACGAGGGCGATCGCCTCGGCGGCGCGGGACAGCGGGTAGCGGCTGCCGATGTGCGGGTCCAGCTCGCCCGAGGCCACGAGTCCGGCCAGGGCGGCGAGGGTCCCGGGGCTGGTGGAGCGGGTGATGTAGCGCCCGCCGAGTTCCTCGGCGGTGGTCGGGTCGACGGTGGACACCAGCCGGGAGCGGTCCTCCAGGGTCACCGCGGCGGCGCGGGCGTCGTTCCCGCCGACCAGGTCGAGCAGGCCGTCCACGCCGTCCGGCGCGGCCGCCCGGATCCGGTCGGCGACGCCCTCGCCGTAGCGGATCTGCACCGCTCCCAGCGACTCGACGTACCCGCGGTTGGCGTCGCCCGCCGTGCCGACGACCCGGATGCCGCGGCTGCGGGCGATCTGGGCGGCCGCGCTGCCGACGCCGCCGGCGATGCCGAGGATCAGCAGGGTCTGCCCGGCGCCCACGCCGACGTCGCGCACCGCGTCGTCGGCGGTCGCGGCCGCCACGGGCAGGGTGGCGGCCTGCTCGAAGCCGGCCCCGGCCGGCTTCAGCGCACTCGACGCGGCGGCCAGCAGCGTCTGCTCGGCGAACGCGCCGGCCGCCGCGATGCCGAACACCTCGTCGCCCGGGGTGAACCCGGTGACGCCGGGCCCGACCCGCTCGACCACCCCGGCCGCCTCGGAGCCCATGACGGCGGGCAGCTCGCGCACCTGGCCGATCCAGCCCCGGCGGACCTTCCAGTCGACCGGGTTCACCCCGGCCGCGCGGACGGCGACCGCCAGCTGGCCCGGGCCGGGCTCCAGCACCGGCCGGTCCAGGAACTCCTGAGTCTCCGGCCCGCCGTAGTCGACGAACCCGAACGCCTTGGGCATCCCCGCTCCACTCTCCGCTCGACGGCCCCCGCCCCAGCATGCGGGCGGGGGCCGTCGAGCGGGCGTTCCTGCTACGCCGAACGGACCACGGGTATCCAGAGTTCGGCCTCGGCCTCCTCGCCGCCGGGCAGGACGTTCACCCGCAGCAGCTCCGGGCCGGGCCGGAACTCGTACGGGTTGGACGGGAACCACTGGGTGAAGACGTCCCGCCACAGTTCCTGCAGCGCCCGCGGGTACGGCCCGGTGTTGGCGAACACCGCCCAGCTGCCGGCCGGGACCTCGCGCACGTCCAGGCCCTCCGGTGCCTCGGTACCCGCTCCGGTCACCACCGCGTGGTAGTAGTCCAGCGGGACGCCCTCCTCCCGGTGGTCCGAGAAGACCTCGGTGACCGCGACGATCCCCGTCGGCTCCTGCTCCGACAGGGCCGCGATCCGGTCGATCTCCTCCCGCCCGAGGCCCCTGACGAACGCGGCGATCGCCGGGTTGACCCCCTCGCAGACCAGGGGGACCCGTGCCCGCCGGCCCACGATCCGGAACTCCGGCCTCTCGACAACGCGGTACTTCATGCTGCTACTCCCTTCGACGACGAGCCGGAAGGACATCCGGGGCTGGGAGACCAGCACCGCACCGGAGCGCCGGGCCTCGCCGGGGCCGACCCCGTGCATCGCCCGGAACGCCCGGGCGAAGGCCTCGCCCGAGCCGTAGCCGTGGCGCACCGCGACGTCGAGCAGCGTCCGCTCCCCGGCCAGCACCTCCGCCCCGGCCAGGGTGAGCCGGCGGCGGCGCAGGTACTCCGACAGCGGCATCCCGGCCAGCGCCGAGAACAGCCGCCGGAAGTGGTACTCCGAGGTGACCGCGATCCGCGCCAGTTCGGCCGGGTCGACCGTCCCGTCGAGGTGCTCCTCGACGTACTCCATGGCCTGGTTCAGCCGGTCCAGCATCGGTCCCCGCCCCCGTCCTTCCTTCTGACGCTCCTCACCGTAGGCGGGCGTCCACCACCCGGACCCGACATCACGTGCCCGCTCCGGTCGGGTGACCTGCACGGTGTCCCGACAGACCGCCGCCTCCCCGGCCGGCGCGCGCTGCGGCCGGCCGGGGAGGCGGTGTGACGACCCGGTGTCAGATCAGGCCCTGCGCCAGCATCGCGTCCGCCACCAGCTCGAAGCCGGCGATGTTGGCACCCAGCACGTAGTCCCCGGGACGGCCGTACTTCTCCGCGGTGGTGTAGCAGGCGGCGTGGATGTTCCGCATGATCGCGGCCAGCCGCTCCTCGGTCCGCTCGAAGGACCACACGTCGCGCGAGGCGTTCTGCTGCATCTCCAGCGCGCTGGTGGCGACACCGCCGGCGTTGGCCGCCTTGCCCGGACCGAAGGCCACCCCGGCCTCCAGGAAGACCCGGACCGCCTCCGGCGTGGTCGGCATGTTGGCGCCCTCGGCGACCGCCCGCACCCCGCCGCGGACCAGCGCCAGCGCGTCCGCCTCGTCCAGCTCGTTCTGGGTCGCGCAGGGCAGCGCCACGTCCACCGGGACGCTCCAGACGCCGGTGCCCTCCTGGTAGCGGACGTGGCTGCCGCGCTGCTCCGCGTACTCGGTGAGCCGGCCGCGCCGGACCTCCTTGATCTCCTTCAGCAGGTCGAGGTCGATGCCCTTCTCGTCCACCACGAAGCCGGTGGAGTCGGAGGCCGTCACCACGGTCGCGCCGAGCTGCTGGGCCTTCTCGATCGCGTAGAGGGCGACGTTGCCGGAGCCGGAGACGGAGACCCGCAGGCCGTCCAGCTCCTCGCCGCGGGCGCGCAGCATCTCCTGGGTGAAGAGCACGCAGCCGTAGCCGGTGGCCTCGGTGCGGGCCTGCGAGCCGCCCCAGCCGATGCCCTTGCCGGTCAGCACGCCCGACTCGTAGCGGTTGGTGATGCGCTTGTACTGGCCGAACAGGTAGCCGATCTCCCGGCCGCCGACGCCGATGTCCCCGGCCGGGACGTCGGTGTGCTCGCCCAGGTGGCGGTGCAGCTCGGTCATGAAGGACTGACAGAAGCGCATGATCTCGGCGTCCGAACGGCCCTTGGGGTCGAAGTCGGAGCCGCCCTTGCCGCCGCCGATGGCGAGGCCGGTCAGCGCGTTCTTGAAGATCTGCTCGAAGCCCAGGAACTTCACGATCCCGAGGTTCACCGAGGGGTGGAAGCGCAGGCCGCCCTTGTACGGGCCGAGCGCGCTGTTGAACTCCACCCGGAAGCCGCGGTTGACGTGGATCCGGCCCTGGTCGTCCGTCCACGGCACGCGGAAGATCACCTGGCGCTCGGGCTCGACGATGCGCTCGACGATGCGGGCGTCGGCCAGCTCGGGCCGGCGCTCCAGGACGGGGCCGAGGGTCTCCACGACCTCGTGCACGGCCTGGTGGAACTCGGGCTCACCGGGGTTGCGGCGGAGCACCTCGGCGTAGAGCGACTCAATGGCGGGGTTCCCGGCGTCGTGGGACGCAGCGGGCACGGGGGTAGCCGACATCTTCTGAGGACCTTCCATGGTCTGAAGCGACAGACAGGGCGCCTCCCCCGTCGTCCCGGGGGAAAGGCACCGGCGGTCCCCTCGCCATTGAGGGCGTCACGGCGCATTGAACACCAGCGCGGCAACTCCTGGACCGCTCGCGCGCGCACAGTCTCTCACTGCCACCCCCCGTTTGTCCGCCCCTACCCCCCCGGTTTCCGTCCGGCAACCCGTTCGTGAGCTGCGCCGACCCTTCGGGGACGCCCCGCGGGAAGGTTGTTCAAATTGGAACTACCTAGTACCGTCGGCAGTCGAGCCCCACCCGAACCGCCCGTCACGAAAGGCCCCCGCCATGCCGCAGGTGCAGCCGCCGCAGCCGCAGAACGATTCTCCGGGGGCCGACGGCGCCGCCCGGGTGCGGGCGCGGGTGCGGATCCCGCTGGTCTTCCCGGACGGGTACCGGGCGCAGGCCGAGGTCCTCACCTTCCACGGGCTGGCCGACGGGGCGGAGCACCTGGCGCTGGCGCTCGGCACGGTGGACGCCGGCGCGACGCCGCTGGTGCGGCTGCACTCGGAGTGCCTGACCGGGGACGTGTTCGGCTCCGCCCGCTGCGACTGCGGGCCGCAGCTGCGCGAGGCCGTCGAGCGGATCGCCGACGCCGGCGGGTACCTGCTGTACCTGCGGCAGGAGGGGCGCGGCATCGGGCTCTACAACAAGCTGGACGCCTACGCCCTCCAGGACGCCGGACTGGACACCTACGACGCCAACACCGCGCTCGGGCTGCCGGAGGACGGGCGCGACTACACCGCCGCCGCGCAGATGCTCGGGGCGCTCGGCGTCGGCGGCATCGAGCTGCTGAGCAACAACCCCGACAAGGCCGCCCAGCTGGCCGCGCTCGGCGTCACGGTGGAGCGCCGGGTGCCGACCGGTGTGCACGTGTCGGAGAGCAACGTCCGCTACCTGCGGGCCAAGGCGGAGCGGACCGGGCACTCGATCGAGCTGTCCCGGCTGGTGGGCTGAGCGGCCGGGCGCCCGTCACGGCCGCCGGGCGTTCAGCCGGCGAGCGGACGGCCGCGCGGCTCCTCGGCGATCCGGCGGGCGATCTCGGACGGGCGCACCGGGCGCCCGAAGTGCCAGCCCTGCGCCCAGTCGCAGCCGATGACGCGCAGCCGCTCGGCGTCCCGTCCGGTCTCCACGCCCTCGGCGGTGACGGTCAGTCCGAGGGCGTGCGCCATCGACACCAGGCCGCTGACGATCCGCCAGCCGGTCCCCTCGTCCTTGGCCGGGTCGTGCAGGTCGCCGACGAAGGAGCCGGCGATCTTCAGCCCGGAGACCGGCAGGTCCCGCAGGTAGGCGAGGTTGGACCAGCCGGTGCCGAAGTCGTCCACGGCGAGCGAGACGCCGAGGCCGACCAGCCCGTGCAGGGTGCGCAGCGCCTCGTCCTCCGGGCCGACCACGGTGGACTCGGTGATCTCCAGCTGGAGCCGGGACGGGTCGAGGCCGGTGGTGTCGAGGATCCGGCCGAGGTCGCCGACCAGGGCGGCGCTGCGGGCCTGCCGCACCGCCAGGTTCACGTTGAGCTGGGGCGCGGCGTCGCCGAACCGCTTGATCCAGTCGGCGGCCTGGCCGCAGGCCTGCTCCAGCACCCAGCGGCCGAGCGGCATGATCAGCCCGGTCTCCTCGGCGGTGGTGACGAACTCGTCCGGGCCGAGCACCCCGAGCTGCGGGTGGCGCCAGCGCACCAGCGCCTCGACGGCGGCGAGCCGGCCGTCGGCTAGCGCGTAGAGCGGCTGGTAGTCGATGAAGAACTCGCCGCGGTCGAGGGCGGCGGGCATCCGCACCGAGACGGCGTAGCGGGAGACGGCGCGGGCGTTCTCCTTGGGGTCGAAGAGCGTCCAGCGGCCCCGGCCGGCCTCCTTGGCGCGGTAGAGCGTGAGGTCGGCGGCGCGGACGGCGGCGCCGGGGGTGGTGGTGGACACGCGCCGCTCCAGGACGCCGACGCTGGCGCCGACGGCGAGCTTGTGGTCGCCGATCAGCACCGGCCCGGCGAGCGCCTTCAGCACGGTCTTGGCGGCGGCGACCGCCTCCTGCTCGCCGCGGCTGTTCTCCAGCAGGACGACGAACTCGTCGCCGCCGAGCCGGGCGACCAGGTGCCCGAGCGGGCCGAGCGCGGCCTTCAGCCGGGCGGCGACGGCGCACAGCAGCTGGTCGCCGGTGTCGTGGCCGAGGCTGTCGTTGACCACCTTGAAGCCGTCGAGGTCGACGTAGCAGAGGCCGAACCGGGCGCCCGGGTCCGGGTCCTCGAAGAGCTTCTCCAGCCGTTCGAAGAACGCGGCCCGGTTGGGCAGGCCGGTCAGCGGGTCGTGGGTGGCCTGGTGGCGCAGCCGCTCCTGGAGCCGGTAGCGGTCGGTGACGTCCTCCAGCATGGCGACCTGGTACTGCGGCAGGCCGTCGTCGTCGCGGATCAGCGAGACCGTCAGATGGGTCCAGACGATCTCGCCGTCCTGCCGGTAGTACGGCTTGTCGAACTGGAAGTACTCGCGCTTGCCGCTGATCAGCTCCTCGTAGGCCTCCCAGACGCCGTCGGTGTCCTCGGGGTGGACGAGGTCGCCGACCCGGCGGCCGATCATGTCGTCGGGGCCGGCGCCGAAGAGGTCCTGGAGGGCCTTGTTGGCGGCGAGGATGTTGCCGTCGGTGTCGCCGATGCCGATGCCGATGGCGGCGCTCTCGAACAGGGCGCGGAAGCGGGCCTCGGAGGCGCGCAGCGCCCGCTCGGCCTCCTTGCGGGCGAGGTCGGCGGCGGTGCGGATGGCCTCCTGCTCGCGCAGGGTGCGCTCGCGCAGCGCGGCCGCCCAGCCGGCCGCGAAGGCGCCGCTCAGGGCGGGGCCGCGGCCGTCGGCGGCGCGGTGGCGCTGGAGCAGTTCGACCGCCCGGGCGAGCACCACCGGGTCGGTGAACTGGGCCTCGACCAGTTCGGCCCCGGCGGCGGCGGCCAGCTGCGGTTCGAAGGGGTGGTCGAGCTGGGCGCGGTGGAGCAGCCCGGCGGTGCGCGAGACGAGCCGGCCGAGCAGCCCGGGGTGGACCGCCGTGCCGTGGTCACCGGAGAGCAGCCGCGCCCAGTCCTCGTGGAACCGTTCGGCGCCGCTGCTCGGTTCCGGCGCCTCCGTCACGAACGGAACCCCACGCCCGCCACCCCGGTCATCCGCTCGGGGTGCTCGCCGACCGTCTCGGGCTGGTCGGGCCGCCACTGCGGCAGGTAGACGACACCGGGCTCGACCAGTTCGAAGCCCTCGAACATCGCGGTGATCTGCTCGTGGGTGCGCATGGTCAGCGGGGTGGGCGTCATCCGGTAGAGCCGCTGGTGGTCCTCGGCCTGGTCGGGGCGGCCCTCCAGGGAGGCGTGGGAGAGGACCAGGGCGCTGCCCGGCGGGAGGGCGTCGCGGATCACCGCGATCAGCTTCCACGGGTCCTCGGCGTCCTGGACGAAGTGCATGACGGCGACCAGCAGCACGGCCACCGGCTCGCCGGCGGCGAGCAGGGCGGTCACCTCGGGGCGGGACATGAGGTCCTCGACGTCCCGGACGTCGGCCTGGACGACGGAGCTGCCCGGGTCGTCCTCCAGCAGCAGGCGGCTGTGCGCGACGGCGACCGGGTCGCGGTCCACGTAGACGACCTGCGCCTCGGGGCGGATGGCGCGGGCGATCTCGTGGACGGCGCCGAAGCTGGGGATGCCGGAGCCGATGTCCAGGAAGCGGCCGATGCCGCGCTCGGCGGTGAACTGGACGGCGCGGCGCAGGAAGGCCCGGTTGGAGCGCATGATCTGCGGCAGTTCCGGCCACAGCGCGATGGCCTTGCGGGCCATCTCCCGGTCGACCTCGAAGTTGTGCGAGCCCCCGAGGTAGTAGTCGTAGACGCGTGCGGCGTTCGGTTTGTCCAGGTCCGTGCCCTCCGGTACCCAGTTCGGTCGCCGCATCCTCGGGACTCCTTCGCTCCGGTTCCGGTCGCTCAGCCACCGGATGTGGCAGCTGTGACTGATGAGACTACAAGCACAAAAGATCCTCCCTTGCACGCCGAACGCATGCAAGCGGAGTGCACCCTTCCCGCGGGCGCCGCACCGGGCACCCCGCGGCCCGCCGCTACAGTGCCCCCGTGGACCCCAACCACTACCGGTTCCACGGGGTGTGGCGGCTGGCCGCACCGCCGGGGGAGGTGTTCGAGGCGCTCGCCGACGTGGCCGGCTACCCGCGCTGGTGGCCGGAGGTCCGCGCCGTCCGGCGGACCGGTCCCGACCGCGGCGAGGTGCTGGTCCGGGCGCTGCTCCCCTACCGGCTCGTCATCGGGCTCACCGCCGTGCGGCGCGACCCCGGCGCCGGGGTGCTGGAGGCCGCCATGCACGGGGACCTCACCGGCTGGTCGCGCTGGACGGTCACCGCGGACGGGGCGGGCGGGGCGCTGGCGCTGTTCGAGGAGGACACCCGCCCGGCCAAGCCGCTGCTGCGCCGGCTCGCGCTGCCCGCCCGCCCGCTGTTCCGGGCCAACCACGCGGTGATGATGCGGCGCGGCCGGCGCGGCCTCGCGGCGCACCTGGCCGGGCGGGCCTGACCGGATCCCGCCCGGTGCGGCACGCGGTGCACGGTGGGGCGGTGCACGGTGGGGCGGTGCGCGATGGGCGGTGCACGGGGTGCTCGCCGTCCGGGCGGCCGGATCCGTGCGCTCCGGTGGCCGGATCCCGCCCCCGGCCGGCCCCGTTCACCCGTCCGCACCGTTCCCGCCTGCGACGACCGGCCTTCACCGGATGTTTGCGCGGCGGCTCCGCATGGTCCGGGGCAGACTGGGCAGGGTAGTCCGGGCCGCACCCGTGTCCCGAGGATGGTGAGAGTCCGGTGATACCCCTTCGACCGCCCAACCCGACCGACCGGCAGAGCCCGCAGCCGCAAGCCGACGCGGTGAGCCCGCTCACCGAATCGGCCGCGCGCAGCCACATGGCGGGCGTCTGCTTCAAGATCGGCCCGCCCCGGCTGGTCGGCGTCGAGGTCGAGTCGTTCGTCCACGACGAACGATGTCCCGACAGCCCGGTCCCCCCGGAGCGGCTGCACGCCGCACTGGACGCACTACCGCTCGGCGGCCCCGACGGGACCTCGCTCCCCTCCGGCTCCCGCCTCACCCTGGAACCCGGCGGACAGGTCGAGCTCAGCTCCCCGCCCGCCGACAGCCTCACCGCCTGCGTCGCCGACACCCGGCGCGACCTCGGAGCCCTGCGGGCCGCCTTCGCCGCCCAGGGCCTGCGCCTGATCGGCACCGGCACCGACCCGCTGGCCCGCCCCCGCACGATGGTGCTGGACCATCCGCGCTACCTCGCGATGGAGCGCCACTTCGACGCGGCCGGCCCCTGGGGCCGGATCATGATGACCGGCACCGCCTCCCTCCAGGTCTGCCTGGACGCCGGGGCGGAGGACGGCCCGCACGCGCTGGACCGCCGCTGGCTGCTCGCCCACCGGCTCGGCCCGGTGCTGGTCGCCGCCTTCGCCAACTCCCCCCTGCTGGACGGCCGCCCCACCGGGCACCGCTCCACCCGGCAGACCGTGTGGTCCCGGATGGACCCCAGCCGCACGCTCGCCCCGGCGCCCGACCACGGCGACCCCCGCGAGGCCTGGGCCGACTACGTGCTGGACGCCGAGGTGCTCTGCGTGCGCCGCCACGACGGCCTGCCCTGGACCGCGCCCGCCGGGCTGACCTTCGGCGACTGGCTGCGCGGCGGCGGCGAGCGCCCGCCCACCCTGGCCGACCTCGACTACCACCGCACCACCCTGTTCCCGCCGGTGCGCCCGCACGGCCACCTGGAACTGCGGATGATCGACGCCCAGCCGGGCGACGGCTGGGTGGTGCCGACCGCCCTGGTCACCGCGCTGCTGGACGACCCGCTCGCCGCCGACGCCGCGCTCGCCGCCCTGGAACCGCTGCAGCCGCCCCGGGACGACGACCCCCGCCCGCCGCGCAGCGAGCTCTGGCGCCGGGCCGCCGCCCTGGCCACCGCCGACCCCGGACTGCGCCGCGCCGCCCTCGCCTGCTTCGCCGCCGCCGACGCCGCGCTGGGCCGGCTGCCCGGCGCCGAACGGCTGCGCGCCACCGTCGCCGCCTACGCCGAGCGCTACCCCGCGCGCGGCCGCTGCCCGGCCGACGACCAGCTGGACGCCCTGCGCGCCGGCACCCGACGCACTCCCCCGGAGGAGGCCGCACCATGATCGACGACGCCCGCCAGGCCGGGGGCACTCCCCCGTCGAACCGCTCCACGCCGGACGCCCCGGCCCCCGCCGCCCCGGCGCCGCAGGCGCTGACCCCGGAGGCGCTGCGCGAGACGATCGCCGTCGAGCTGCTGGCCGCCCGCGCCCGCACCGCCGCGCTCACCGACTGCGTCGAGGACCACGACCTCACCGCCCAGCACTCCCCGCTGATGTCCCCGCTGGTCTGGGACCTCGCGCACATCGGCAACCAGGAGGAGCTCTGGCTGCTGCGCAACGTCGGCGGCCGCGACCCGATGCATCCGGAGATCGACCCGCTCTACGACGCCTTCGAGCACCCCCGCGCCGAGCGGCCGAGCCTGCCGCTGCTGCCGCCCGCCGAGGCGCGCGCGTACGCGGGCGAGGTCCGCGGCCGGGTGCTCGACCTGCTCGCCGCCAGCCCGCTGGAGGGCCCGCCGCTGCTGACCGCCGGGTTCGCCTTCGGCATGATCGCCCAGCACGAGCAGCAGCACGACGAGACCATGCTGATCACCCATCAGCTCCGCAAGGGCGAACCGGCGCTGGCCGCTCCCCCGCCGCCGCCCGCCCCGGCGGACGCCGCCGCGCTGCCCGCCGAGGTGCTGATCCCGGCCGGCCCGTTCACCATGGGCACCGACACCGAGCCGTGGGCGCTGGACAACGAGCGCCCCGCCCACCGCGTCGGCCTGCCCGCCTACCGGCTGGACACCACCCCGGTCACCAACGCCGCCTATCTGCGCTTCATCGCGGACGGCGGCTACGACGAGCCGCACTGGTGGACGCCCGAGGGCTGGGCGCACCGCAGGAACGCCGGGCTGACCGCACCGCTGTACTGGCAGCACGTGGACGGCCAGTGGCTGCGCCGCCGCTTCGGCGCGCTGGAGCCGGTGCCGCTCGACGAGCCGGTGCTGCATGTCAGCTGGTACGAGGCCGACGCCTACGCCCGCTGGGCCGGGCGGCGGCTGCCCACCGAGGCCGAGTGGGAGAAGGCCGCCCGGCACGACCCGGCCACCGGCCGCTCCCGGCGCTACCCGTGGGGCGACGGCGCGCCCGGGCCCGAGCACGCCAACCTCGGCCAGCGGCACCTGCGCCCGGCCCCGGCCGGCAGCTACCCCGAGGGCCGCTCCCCGTACGGGGTACGGCAGTTGATGGGCGATGTCTGGGAGTGGACGGCCAGCGACTTCCGCCCCTACCCGGGCTTCCGGGCCTGGCCGTACCGGGAGTACTCGGAGGTGTTCTTCGGGCCGGAGCACAAGGTGCTGCGCGGCGGCTGCTTCGCGGTGGCGCCGGTCGCCTGCCGGGGCACCTTCCGCAACTGGGACTACCCGGTGCGCCGGCAGATCTTCGCCGGGTTCCGCACCGCCGCCGACGTCGACGACGGTGGCGGCGGCGGGCGCGGGACCGTCGCGGAGGCCGGCTGATGTGCCGCCACCTCGGCTACCTGGGCGAGCCGGTGGCCCCCCGGACGCTGCTGGTCGAACCGGCGTCCGGGCTCTACCGGCAGTCCTGGGCCCCGCGCCTGCAGCAGTACGGCACGGTCAACGCGGACGGCTTCGGCCTCGGCTGGTACGCGGACGGCGACGAGGTGCCGGCCCGCTACCGCCGGGCCGGGCCGGTCTGGGCGGACGCCTCGTTCGCCGATCTCGCCCGGGTCCTGCGCACCCGGGCGCTGCTGGCGGCGGTCCGCTCGGCCACCGAGGGCTGCGCGGCGGGCGAGGAGGCGGCCGCGCCGTTCGCCGCCGGGCGCTGGCTGTTCAGCCACAACGGGGCACTGGCCGGCTGGCCGGAGCGGACCGGCGCGCTCGCCGCGCTGCTGCCGCCGCAGGAACTGCTGACCCTGGAGTCGCGCACCGACTCGGCCCTGCTGTGGGCGCTCGCGCTGCACCGGCTGCGCGCGGGCGCCGGGCTCGGCGAGGCGCTGGCCGACACCGTCGCGGAGACGGTCGCGCACACCACCGGACGGATCAACCTGCTGCTCACCGACGGCCGGGAGATGGCCGCCACCACCTGGGGCGACACCCTGCACCACCGGACGGTGCCCGGCCTCGGCGTGCTGGTCGCCTCCGAGCCCTCCGACGACCATCCCGACTGGACGGTCGTACCGGACCGGTCGCTGCTGCTGGCCGGCCCGGACGGGGTGACCGTCAAGCCGCTCTGACGCGGCGACCCGCGGCCCACCGCGGATTCACATCTTTCACTTCCTGAACAGAGGACCCACCTGTCATGAGCACCTTCGATCTCACCCGGCGGCTGCCCGCCGACCACTTCAGCACCGCGCTGCGGCACGACGTCGAGACCGGGCTGACCGCCGACCCCAAGACGCTGCCGCCCAAGTGGTTCTACGACGCGCGGGGCAGCGAGCTGTTCGAGGAGATCACCCGGCTGCCGGAGTACTACCCGACCCGGGCCGAGCGGGCCATCCTCACCGCCCGGGCCGGCGAGATCGCCGCCGCCACCCGCGCCCGCACCCTGGTGGAGCTGGGCTCCGGCTCCTCCGAGAAGACCCGGCTGCTGCTGGACGCGCTGCGCGGCCTCGGCACGCTGGAGTCGTACGTGCCGGTGGACGTCAGCGAGAGCGCGCTGACCGCGGCCGGCGAGGCGCTGGCCACCGAGTACCCGGGCCTCGCGGTGCACGGCGTGCTGGCCGACTTCACCGCCGGGCTCGCCCTGCCGCCGGCCACCGGCCCGCGCCTGGTCGCCTTCCTCGGCGGCACCCTCGGCAACCTGCTGCCGCCCGAGCGGGCCGGCTTCCTGCGCGCCCTGCGCGAGGCGCTCGACCCGGGCGACTTCCTGCTGCTCGGCACCGACCTGGTGAAGGACCCGGCGGTGCTGGTCGCCGCCTACGACGACGCGGCCGGGGTGACCGCGGAGTTCAACCGGAACGTGCTCAACGTGCTGAACCGCGAGCTGTCCGCCGACTTCGACCCGGAGACCTTCGCGCACGTGGCGCTCTGGGACCCGGCGCAGGAGTGGATCGAGATGCGGCTGCGCTCGCTGGTCACGCAGACCGTGAAGATCCCGGCGCTGGACCTGCCGGTGCACTTCGCCGAGGGCGAGGAGCTGCGCACGGAGGTGTCGGCGAAGTTCCGCCGGGAGCGGGTCACCGAGGAGCTGTCGGCGGCCGGGCTGCGGCTGACGGCCTGGTGGACGGACGACGAGGGCCGGTTCGGGCTCTCCCTGGCCCGGCCCGGCGAGACGGCTGTGTGACCGTTCACCTCACTCATGACGAAAGGGATCCAAGGGGCGCCCCGTCAGGATCCCGAAGGGTCTGCCGCACCACGTGTGACGGAGCGTCACTGACGGCGCAGCGACCCGCGCCGAGCCGTCGGCCCCGCACCCTAGCGCCAAAGCGCCGGGGGCGGGGCCGAATCGTTCACTCCCTGCGGTCGACCGCGCACCTCCGGTATCCCTGTCGGGCAGGAGGGATGTCCTTGATCTTCGACCGGCTTCGCACCCGCGGCACGGGCGGCACCCGCAGGCCCGCCGCCGCCTGCCCCTACTCGCACGCCCACGTCCACGGCCACCTGGTGCCGGAGGAACCCCCGGCGCCCGCCCCCGAGCAGCCCGGCACCGGCCCGCAGCAGTTCACCGACCCCCGGCAGGCCGCCGGTTTCATCCGGCAGTTCCACACCGAGCACCCCGCCGCCGGCGATCCCGGGCCCCGGATACGCGCCGTGCTCGACGAGATCGACCGCACCGGCACCTACGAGCACACCCCCGCCGAACTCGCCCACGGTGCCAAGCTCGCCTGGCGCAACGCCGCCCGCTGCATCGGCCGGCTGTACTGGCGCAGCCTGGTGGTGCGCGACCTGCGCCACCTCTCCTCCGCCGACGACATCGCCGGCGAGTGCTTCGAGCACCTGCGCACCGCCACCAACGGCGGCCGGATCCGCCCGGTGGTCTCGGTGTTCGCGCCCGACCGGCCCGGCCGTCCGGCCGCCCGGATCCTCAACCAGCAGCTGGTGCGCTACGCCGGCCACCCCGGCCCGGACGGCCGGTGGATCGGCGACCCGGCGGGCGGACAGCTCGCCGCCCGGGCCCGGGACCTCGGCTGGAAGGGCGGCGAGGAGCGGTTCGAGGTGCTGCCGCTGCTGGTCCAGGAACGGCCCGGCGAACGGCCCGCCTGGTACGGGCTGCCCGAGGACACCACGCTGGAGGTCCGGCTCTCCCACCCCGCGCACCCGTGGTTCGCCGAGCTCGGCCTGCGCTGGTACGCGGTCCCGGCGATCAGCGACATGACCCTGGAGATCGGCGGCGTGCACTACCCCACCGCGCCGTTCAACGGCTGGTACATGGGCACCGAGATCGGCGCCCGCAACCTGGCGGACGCCGACCGCTACGACATGCTCGCCACCGTCGCCGGCCGGCTCGGCCTGGACACCTCCAGCGAGCGCACGCTCTGGCGGGACCGGGCCCTGGTGGAGCTGAACGTCGCGGTGCTGCACTCCTTCGAGGAGGCCGGGGTGACCATGGCCGACCACCACACCGAGTCCGGGCGGTTCCTGCGGCACATCGCGCAGGAGAAGCGGGCCGGGCGGCCGACGCCCGCCGACTGGAGCTGGATCGTGCCACCGGTCTCCGGCGGGCTGACCCCCGTCTACCACCGGTACTACGACCCGGTGGACCCCTCGCTGCGTCCGGCGTTCGTGGCCCGCGAGCCCTGGTGATCCCGCTGTTCCAGCCTCTCGAAGCGCAGCACCAGCCCGTCGAGGAGCGCCTCCAGCCCCGTCTCGAAGGCGCCCTCGTCGACGGCCGCCCGGTGCTCGGCGAGCCGGTGGGCCTCGCCGAGGTGCGGGTAGTCGGCCGCGTCGTACACCCCGGCGTCCTCCGGGAACCCGGCCGCGAACGAGGCCAGCGCCGAGCCGGTGACGAAGTACCGCATCAGCGCGCCGATCCTGGTCGCCTGCCCGCGCGGCCAGCCGGCGTCGACCAGGTGGCCGAAGACGGCGTCGGCCAGCCGCAGCGCGTTCGGCCGGCGTCCGGGGCCCTGGGCGAGCACCGGGACGATGTTCGGGTGGGCGGCGAGCGCGGCCCGGTAGGAGCGGGCCCAGTCGCGCAGCGCCTGCGGCCAGGGCGTGCCGGCGGCGAACATCGACAGGTCGACCTCGCCCATCACCCCGTCCACCACCGCGTCCAGCAGCGCGTCCTTGGTGGCGAAGTGGTTGTAGAGGGACGGCCCGCTCACCGAGAGCTCGGCGGCCAGCCGGCGGGTGGAGAGCGCGGTCAGCCCCTCCTCGTCGACCAGCCGGAGCGCGGCGGCGACGATGCGCTCGCGGTTGAGCAGGGGGGTGCGCGGGCGGGGCATCGGGCGCGGCTCCTCCGGTCGGGTGGGGGTGTGGAGCGATTCTGGCAGGTGCCCCTTCCCAGCGCGGCCGGTCGGAGCTACAGTCCCCTCGTAAAACTTGCAGCGCTAGTTTACCTGGGGGCGCCCGATGGACCTGGCACTCTCCGCGGAGCAGGCCGCCCTCCGCGAGCTCGCGGCCGCCTTCACCGACCGCGAGCTCGCGCCGCACGCCGCCGCGTGGGACCGCGCCGAGTCGGTCGACCGCGCGATCGTCCGCAAGCTGGGCGAGGTCGGCTTCCTCGGCCTGACCGTTCCCGAGGAGTACGGCGGCAGCGGCGGCGACCACCTCGCGTACTGCCTGGTCCTGGAGGAGCTGGGCCGGGGCGACTCCGCCGTGCGCGGCATCGTCTCGGTCTCGCTCGGCCTGGTCGCCAAGTCCGTCAACGCCTTCGGCACCGAGGAGCAGAAGCGGCACTGGCTGCCCCGGCTCACCTCCGGCGAGGCGCTCGGCTGCTTCGCCCTCACCGAACCCGGCACCGGCTCCGACGCCGCCAACCTCACCACCCGGGCCGTGCGGGACGGCGACACCTGGCTGCTCAGCGGCGGCAAGACCTTCATCACCAACGGCACCTGGGCCGACGTCGCCCTCGTCTTCGCCCGCACCGGCGGACCGGGCCACCGGGGCATCACCGCCTTCCTGGTGCCCACCGGCCTGCCCGGCTTCACCCGCACCGAGATCCGCGGCAAACTCGGCCTGCGCGGCCAGGCCACCGCCGAGCTCGTCCTCGACGGCGTCCGGGTGCCCGACGACGCCCGGCTCGGCGAGGTCGGCAAGGGCTTCGCCGTCGCCATGGCCGCGCTCGCCAAGGGCCGGATGTCGGTCGCCGCCGGCTGCGTCGGCATCGCCCGGGCCTGCCTGGACGCCGCCGTCCGCTACGCCGGGGAGCGCGAGCAGTTCGGCGCGCCGATCGCCTCGCACCAGCTGGTGCAGCAGCTGCTCGCCGGCATCGCCGTGGACGTCGAGGCGGCCCGGCTGCTCACCTGGAAGGTCGCCGACCACATCGAGCGCGGCCTGCCGTTCGCCACCGAGTCCTCCGTCGCCAAGCTGTTCGCGAGCGAGGCGGCGGTGCGGGCCGCCAACAACGCCCTCCAGGTGTTCGGCGGCTACGGCTTCATCGACGAGTACCCCGTCGGCAAGTACCTGCGCGACGCCCGGGTGATGACCCTCTACGAGGGCACCAGCCAGATCCACCAGCTGCTCATCGGGCGCGCGCTCACCGGCGTCAACGCCTTCTGACCCACCGTCCCCCTTCACCACGAGGAGCCCGACGTCGTGCGTCCTGTCTACTTCGCCGCCGCCCGCCGCACACCCATCGGCCGGCTGCGCGGAGCGCTCGCCACGGTCCGCCCCGACGACCTCTCGGCCACCGTGCTGCGCGCCCTGCTCGCCGGACTGCCCACCCTCGACCCGGCCCGGATCGACGACGTCTACTGGGGCGCCGCCAACCAGGCCGGCGAGGACAACCGCAACGCCGCCCGGATGGCCGTCCTGCTCGCCGGACTCCCCGACAGCGTCCCCGGCGCGACCGTCAACCGGCTCTGCGCCTCCGGCCTGGAGGCGGTCACCATGGCCGCCCGGGCGATCGGCTCCGGCGAGGCGGACGTCGTGCTGGCCGGTGGCTGCGAGTCGATGACCCGCGCCCCCTTCGTCCTCCCCCGCCCCGACGAGGCGCTGCCGCACCGGATCGAGACCCACGACACCCGGCTCGGCTGGCGGCTCACCCACCCCCGGATGGCCGAACTGCACGGCGTGCTCTCCATGGGCGAGACCGCCGAGGAGGTGGCCGACCGCTACGGCGTCACCCGCGAGCAGCAGGACGCCTTCGCGCTGCGCAGCCACCAGCGGGCCGCCGCCGCCCGCAAGGACGGCCACTTCGACGCCGAGCTGATCCCGGTCGAGCGGGCCGACGGGGTGAGCGTCACCGCGGACGAGTCGATCCGCGAGGACACCAGCCTGGAGAAGCTGGCCCGCCTCAAGCCCGCCTTCCGCCCCGGCGGCACGGTGACGGCGGGCAACGCCTCGCCGATGAACGACGGCGCGGCCGGGCTCGTCCTGGTCAGCGAGGAGGCGCTGCACGAGTTCGGCCTGCAGCCGCTCGGCCGGTACGTGGCCGGCGCCTCGGCGGGCGTGCACCCGGACGTCATGGGCATCGGGCCGGTGCCGGCCACCCGCAAGGCGCTCGCCCGGGCCGGCTGGTCGCTGGACCGGATCGAGGAGGCCGAGCTGAACGAGGCCTTCGCCGCCCAGGTGCTGGCCTCCGTCGACCAGCTGGGGATCGACCCGGAGCTGGTCAACCCGGCCGGCGGCGCGATCGCGCTCGGCCACCCGCTCGGCGGGTCCGGCGCCCGGATCCTCACCACCCTGCTGCACCGGATGCGCCGCACCGGCGGGCGCCGGGGCCTGGCCACCATGTGCGTGGGCGTCGGCCAGGGCACGGCGGTGCTGGTGGAGTCCGTCTGACGGGCCCGGCCGGCCCCGTCCGTTTTCCCACTCAGGTGTCGAAGGACTTGACGAAGGAGCAGCAGTGACCCGATTCGCGGGCAAGGTCGCCGTCGTGACCGGCGGGGCGCAGGGCATCGGCGCGGCGACCGCGCGCCGGCTGGCCGAGGAGGGCGCGGCGGTGGCCGTGGTCGACCTCTCGGCCGAGCGGGCCGCCGGAACGGCCGAGGAGATCACCGCCAAGGGCGGCACGGCCCGGGCGTACGGCTGCGACGTGGCCGACTACGACGCCGTGGAGGAGGTGTTCGCGCGGATCGCCGAGGACCTCGGCGGCCTCCACATCCTGGTCAACAACGCCGGGATCACCCGGGACAACCTGTTCTTCAAGATGCCGAAGGCCGACTGGGACGCGGTGCTGACGGTCAATCTGACCAGCGCGTACAACTGCAGCCACGTGGCGCAGACGTACATGGTGGCGCAGAAGTGGGGCAAGATCGTCTCGCTCAGCTCGCGCTCGGCGCTCGGCAACCGCGGCCAGGCGAACTACGCCGCCGCCAAGGCCGGGATCCAGGGCCTGACGGCGACCCTCGCCATCGAGCTCGGCCCGTTCAACATCAATGTGAACGCGGTCGCCCCCGGCTACATCGCCACCGCGATGACGGCCGCGACGGCCGCCCGGGTCGGCGCCACGGCCGAGGACCACCAGGGCGAGGTGGCCGCCCGCACGCCGCTGCGGCGGGTCGGGCAGCCGGAGGAGATCGCCTCGGTGGTCGCCTTCCTGGCGAGCGAGGACGCCTCGTACGTCAGCGGCCAGACGCTGTACGTCAACGGCGGGGCGCGTTGACGCGTTGACACGTTGACGCGTTGACACGTTCAGATTTCCTGACGGTCGGTCAGCAGGCCGTCCCAGGTGGTGGGTTACCTTCACCTGGGACGGCCTTGACCTTTTTCGGTGGCCGGAGACGACCATGCCGACAGCATGAAATGACTATGGCATGATCATGCGGCACTCGATGGGGTGGCCGGACCGCCCCGTCCGATCCCGGCCGGGCCCAGCGTCCCTAGGAGTCCCATGGGCAGCCCTCGCACCCTCCGCCGCGCCCTGGCCCTGCTCGCCGTCGCGGCCACCGCCCTCGCGGCCGGCACCGTCTCCACCGGCACCGCCTCCGGCGGAACCACCGCCGCGGGCACCGGCACCGGCGCCGCGCCGAGCGCCGCCGGCGTCCACGTCAGGCCCGCCTCGGCCGGCCGGGTGAGCGCCGTCGGCCGCACGGCGCCCCTGTCCACCTCGCAGTGCCTGGCCGAACTCGGCCTGCACTGCTACTCCCCGCTCCAGTACCGCGAGGCCTACAACCTCAACGCCCTCTACCGGGAGGGCGTCACCGGCAAGGGCCGCACCATCGTCATCGTCGACTCCTTCGGCTCCCCCACCATCCAGCACGACCTGGAGGTCTTCGACCGGCAGTGGGGCCTGCCGGACACCCAGGTCGAGGTGGTCAAGTGGGGCGACGTCCCGCCGTTCGACCCCACCAACCCCGATCACACCGGCTGGGCCGGCGAGGCCACCCTCGACGTCGAGTACGCCCACGCCATCGCGCCGGACGCCCACATCATCCTGGTCGAGACCGGGGTCGCCGAGACCGAGGGCACCACCGGCCTGCCCGAGATGATGGACGCCGAGCGGGCCCTCATCCGCTCCGGCCGGGCCGACGTCATCTCCCAGAGCTTCGGCGCCACCGAGAACACCTTCCCCGGCTTCGACAAGGGCGACTTCCGCTCGCTGACCGACCTGCGCTACGCCTTCAAGGAGGCCGCCGCGCACGACGTCACCGTGCTCGCCTCCTCCGGCGACGCCGGCGCCACCGACTACCAGGAGAACGGCACCGACCTCTACCCGTACCGGGTCAACTCCTGGCCGTCCTCGGACCCGCTGGTCACCTCGATCGGCGGCACCCAGCTCACCCTGGACGACGCCGGGAAGCGCACCGCGCCCGACAAGGTCTGGCACGACGCCTACGGCGCGGGCGGCGGCGGGGTCTCCGGCGTCTTCGCGCGGCCGCCGTACCAGACGGGCGTCGCCCAGGTCACCGGCAACCACCGCGGCACCCCCGACATCAGCATGAGCGCGGCCGTGGACGGCGGCGCGTGGACGTACGAGTCCTACGACCCCGCCCGGGCGGGCTGGCACCTCACCGGCGGCACCAGCGAGGCGGCCCCGGTCTTCTCCGGCGTGGTCGCCCTCGCCGACCAGCTCGCCGGCCGCCGCCTCGGCCAGCTCAACTGGCGCCTCTACGGCCTCGACCTGCTGCCCGGGCAGTGGAGCGGCCTGGTCGACGTGACCACCGGCGACAACTCGTGGGACACCGTCACCGGCTACCAGGCCACCAAGGGCTACGACCTCGCCAGCGGCCTCGGCACCATCGACGCCCACCGCTTCGTCCACGCCCTCGCGGGGCGGTAGAACGGAAGGCGGCCGCCCCGTCGGGGGCGGCCGCCTTCTGGGTTGGCGTCAGATCGCCTGCGCGAACTCGACGAAGGACCGCCAGGCGGCCGGGGAGAAGGCGAGCTGGGGGCCGGACTTGTCCTTGGAGTCACGCACCAGGACGGAATCGGCCGTCTCGGCGACCTCGACGCAGTCGCCGCCCTCGTTGCTGCTGTGGCTGCTCTTGAACCAGGCCGGTTCGCCGCTCATCGAACCGACCTCGCAAACTCGACGAAGGACCGCCAAGCGGACGCCGAGAAGGCAAGCTGGGGACCGGACTTGTCCTTGGAGTCACGCACCAGGACAGATTCGGCGACCTCGGCGACCTCGACACAGTCGCCACCTTCGCCGCCGCTGTAGCTGCTCTTGAACCAAGCCAGTTCGCCGCTCATCAGACGGACCGCGCGAACTCGACGAAGGACCGCCAAGCAGCCGCCGAGAAGGCGAGCCGAGGACCGGACTTGTCCTTGGAGTCACGCACCAAGACCGACTCGGCCGTCTCGGCGACCTCGACGCAGTCGCCGCCCTCGTTGCCGCTGTAGCTGCTCTTGAGCCAGGCCGGTTCGCCGCTCATCAGACGGACCGCGCGAACTCGACGAAGGACTGCCAGGCGGTCGGTGAGAAGGCGAGCTGGGGACCGGACTTGTCCTTGGAGTCACGCACCAGGACGGACTCGGTGGTCTCGGCGACCTCGACGCAGTTTCCGCCCTCGCCGCCGCTGTAGCTACTCTTCAACCACACCAGATCGCCGCTCATCGCTCTCCCAGCATCTTCTCGATCAAGGACAGGGAATCCTGCGGAGAGTGCGCCTGCGCCCTGAGGGTGCCGTACCGCACGTTCAGGAGACGGACCTCCTCCGCATCCGTGATGAGCCTACCGTTCATCTGCACTTCCATGTAGCCGGTCTGCGGGCGCCCCTTCGGAGTGATCAGGGTGAACGAACCATCCATACCGGCATTCTCAGCCCGGT
The DNA here is from genome assembly GCF_042884635.1 of Kitasatospora sp. NPDC058115. NCBI lineage: Bacteria > Bacillati > Actinomycetota > Actinomycetes > Kitasatosporales > Streptomycetaceae > Kitasatospora > Kitasatospora sp. NPDC058115. Next base: position 16,794 of record NZ_JBHVTL010000025.1, on the reverse strand, counting down.
CCATCGGCATGATCTGAAGCGTCACACCGCGGGTGTTTGCGATCTCCAGGAACCGTTCCAGCTGCCCCTTGTGCACCTCCGGTCCGCCGAGCCGGCGGTGCAAAACGCCCTCGTCGATCACCCAGCTGAAGACTGCTCTGGGCCACCGGGAGAGGATCTCCTGCCGCTCCATCCGAGCCGCCACCCGGATCTCCACCGTCTCCTCCGCCAGCAACGGCTGGCGCATCCGGAAGACCGCCCGGGCATAGTCCTCGGTCTGAAGCAGGCCCGGCGCCAGGTAGGAACCCCACTCGTGGAGTTCGAGGGCCGAAGTTTCCAGGCTGGCGTAGTTCCGGAACCACTCGGGGTGCCGCACGCGCGCCCTGGCCTTCGCCCGCTCGATGTCCTGCGCGATGACGAGCAGCAGCCCGCCGGCGTCCAGCACCCTTTCCGCCGCCTCCAGCAGCTCCCGCTGCGGCGTCCGCTTCCCCTGCTCCACCGCACCGATCAGGCTCTCGGTGTAGCCGACCTCCTTGGCGAACTCCTTCTGCGTCAGCCCCGCTCGCTCGCGCAGCAGCTTGATCTGTCGACCGATCGCCCGCAGGAAGTCCGACAACCCCGACAGGTCCTCGTCCAACTGCGGACGCGTGACGTCGCTACTCTCGCCGACGCCCTGAACCTCTTCCATTTCGGCCTCCCCTGGCCCTGAACCACACCGCACTGTCCGCTCACGCGCAGGCACGCACCGTGCCCGCCGAATGCATCGTCAGCGTAGTGCGGGAGAAAGCCTGTTCCCCTACGTTCCTTCGACTCCCCAGCCGCATCCGAGTCGCCGTCCGCCTCCAGGGCTTGCCGTCCGGCCGGACCTCAGGCGGCCCTCCTGATGCCCAACTCCCTTGGGCCGGAGGCCCTTCCGCACACCCCAAGCGCGGCCGAGGAGCCAACTGGCGCACCCGGGCACGGGTTCGAACCGCACCACGCGCGCACCCCCGCGCGCCGGGCGTGCACCACCACGCTCCGCAACCCGCCCGAGGCCTCCCCACTCCGTCAGTCGGTCGCCGTCGCGGCGAACCGGTACCAGGCGCAGCGGCGGACGTGGTCCTCCAGCTCAGCCGGCGACGCGTCCGCCAGACCCTGGCCGGCTCGACGGCGACCAAACCGAACGCGGTCTTCGCCCCCGGCCCCGGCAGCTCCCCCAGATCCGCCAGGCAGTCCGGTCCCCGTGCGAGGAGGGCGTGCGGCACCACGCGCGGCGCCAGGGGCTCGGCGAACGTGAAGGTCCGCGCCTCGACGCGGGCCTCCGACTGCTCACCCTCGCCCACCCAGTTCGCCACCGGTGCGGCGAGGGCCTCGGACCAGACAGGCCCGCAACTCCTCCGGGGCGGCACCGGCCGCGTCGCCCCCGTCGAACACCGCCACCAGATCGGCCAGCCGCTGACACACGGCCGGCAGCGAGGCCAGGGAGCGGGCCCGCTCCGGATCCTGCGGCGCGGCCCTGGCGAGCATCCGTACCAGTTGCCCGACGGGCTCGGCCCCGGGCGTCACCGCGAGCAGCCGCACCAGTCGGTCGAGGAGGCCGTCGAACTCCGCCGCCGTGCGATGGTGCCGCGCCAGCCCGATCCCGAGGTCCGCCACGAAAGCCGCCTTGCCCTCCCTGAACCGACGGCCGGCCAGGCCGCTCCAACCTCAGCGCGTTCCGGCGGGTCATCGGCTTCGCCAGGTCGAAAGTCAATCTTGAGCGCAGGGTGTGGGCAGTTTGCACGGTCATGGGAGACTGCTCCGTCGACTGGGGAGAGTGTGGCCGTGGAAACTGCCAACCGCGCACTGACGGCGGACGTGACTGCGGCACTGAGGTACTGGCCCGGTGTCATATCGGCAGGCCAGAAGCATCCCCCGGACCCCGTGGACATGACCGTCCTACCGCTCGTCGCGAAGGTCGGGTTCACGGACGACCGGCTGATCCGCTTCCAGGCCAAGATGGGTGACGTTGTCATCGGCCCTGCCGTTGCCCCGGCCGGCCGACCGGAGCCGCATCCGTTCGGACGGATTCTCACCGGGTTGATGGACCTGCACGGGATTTCGGTCAGGGACATGGCCAGGGCCGCCGGACTGTCGATATCCACCATCCACATGCTCCGCCACGGGCAGCACCCGAATGTGCTGCAGGCCCGCCTGATCGCCGGGATCCTGGACATGTCCGAAGCGGACGTCAGAGTCATCGCCGGACTCGACGACGGCGGCACGCAGTAGTTGACCTGTTCCTTGCGGCCCGTGTGGTCGGTGCCGTCGAGGGCGAAGCAGCGCAACGCGGTGAACCGGGCCTCGATGCGGTCGAGCCAGGAGCTGTCGGTCGAGGTGTAGGCGATCTCGACGTTTGTCGTCAGGTGCAGGTGGCGCGCCGCCGGGGCTCGGGTCTGCGGTCGGGGGCCTTGCCCTCGCCACCGTGTTCGGCCCCTTGCCGCTCTGGGTGCGGCTGGCGGTTGAGCGGGCCGGATCCGGGCTCTCCGGCCTCGGGTACGACCTCGCCGTCGGCGATCGCGTCGAGGTGTTCGACGGGGGGCTTCTCGGCGGTGGCCTGCCCGTCAGTGCCCGGGCTGCCCGGCCCCGGGCCGTCGGCCGGGACCGGGCAGCCGGCGGCCCTACGAGGCCGGAGCGGGCTCGGTCTCCTGGCGATCGGCGGCGGCGAGGGCGGCGAGGTGGCGTTCGGCGGCGCGGAGCTTGCGGCCGTCCGGGCCCGGGAGGTGGGCGCGCAGTTCGATGATCTCCGGGGCGATCCGGAGGGCCTCGGCGCGGTCCCGGATCGCCCGCCAGCAGGCCTCGGCGTTGGTCGCCGCGTGCTGGGTCTCCGGGTGCTCGGCGCCCTGGGTGCGGAGCAGCGAGAGGGCGACCTCACGGTAGAGGTCGGCCGCCTCGGCCGTCCGCCCGGCGAGGCGGGAGACGTGGGCGCGGACCTGACGGACCTGCAGCACCGGGGCGGAGACCGGGCCGTGCTCGGCGATCGCCTCCAGTTCGAGCGCGAAGGCGAGGTCGGTGGCGGCCGCGTGGTCGCCCGCGTCGGCGCTGCGGACGATCCGGCCGATCACCTCGCGGTAGTCGGCGCGGGGCTCCGAGTGCGCGGGCTCGGGCGTGGGCTCGGGCGCGGGCGTGGGCTCGGGCGCGGGCTCGGGCTCGGGCGTGGGCTCGGGGGCCGGGGGCTGCCAGGCGCCGGGCTTCACCAGGTCCACGGGGTGCGGCGGGAGCGGCGGGGTGGGCGGCACCCCGGGCTTCAGCAGGCTCACCGGTCCGTCGGGCACCGGCGCGGCCACGGCGGGGGCAGCGGCCGGCTTGTCCAGGGTGACGACCGGCCGGGGCACCGCGTCCTGCGGGGCGGCCTCCCCGGGGACGGCGTCGCGCGGCGGCTCGCCCCACGGCCGGTCGTCCGGCCAGGCGACGTCCTCCGGGGCCCCCGCCGGACGCGGCAGCACGGCGGCCGGGGCGTCGGCGAACGGGCCTTCGCCGCGTCGGGCGGTGTTGCGGAACACCGGGCGGTCCGGCGCGTGCGTGGTGAGCACGATGACGTCCGGGCGGAGCACCGAGTACACCTGCTGGCGCAGGTGCTCCGGGGCGAGCACCGCCTCGGCGCCCGGGCGGCCACCGTGCAGGGCCTCGATCAGCGCGCGGGTGAACGTGCCGATCTGCTCCGGGTCGGGGCTGATCACGGCCCACAGCGGCAGGCCGTCCCCGAGCGGCGAGACGGTGCCCTGGGCACCCTGGAGCAGTGGCCAGGCGTTCTGGTCGGCGCTCAGGTCGGCGATCACCAGGGTCTGCCAGTCCGCCGGGCGGTGCCGCAGTTCGGCGGCGATCGCCTGCCAGGCGAGGCCGTCCTGACGGATGCTGCCGGGCTTGGAGTCCCGCAGGGTGAGGTGGAGTTGGCCGCCGCGCTTGTCCGCGAGGAGGTGGCCGCCGAGGTGCACGAGCAGCGGCCCGGGGTGCCGGGCGGCGGCCCGCAGATGGGCGAGGACGGTGTGCGGGTCGCTGGCGCCGGGCAGGTGGACGGCGTCCACGGCGTCGGCCGCGAGCAGCACCTGCGGGGAGACGGCGGCGAGCATCGCGGACAGCACCGGCGCCTGCGCCGGGCCGCCGCGTCCCCAGGTGCGGCGGCCGGAGGTGCCGTAGCCGCCCTCGACGACCAGGATCCGGCCGCGCGGCCCGCCGCCCAGGCCGCCGAAGCCGGGCAGCCCGTGCGCGGGGGTGGCACCGGGGGCGATGAACGGGGCCGGGCTGGGCATGCCGGTGACGGTCCATCCGGTGGACGGCTCGGGCGGCCCGGGCACCGGCCCGGGGGCGGGCGGTGGCTCGTACAGGGCGGCGGGGCCGGGCGGGGGCTCCTCGTAGGCGTTGCGGGGCCCGGCGTCCGGTACGGGCTCGGGGCCTCCGGGGACCGCCCTCGTCTCCGCCATCTCCAGGTCACCGCCCCGCCCCGCCGCTCAGCGGCGTTCTGCTGCCTCGTACCCCGCGTGGCGCCTCTCACCACACCGTGTGCGCCACCCTACGAGATCCCGCCACACCCGATCCAGGCCGGGTCTGCGTTGCCCCCGGCCGCCACCCCCCACCACAGAAAGTCGGCCCGCCCGACTTCCCACTCCACCCACCCCCGCACACCCCAACACCCTGCAGAAACGGTTCATCACCAGCTGACCCAACTTCCCGCCGGCTTCCCCCCTCCCAACCGGCACACCGCCGGACCGCCGGCGCAGAAAGTCGGCCCGCCCGACTTCCCACTCCAGCCCAGCACCACAGGAGGGGCCCGCGGGAAACCCCCAAGCAACTCACACCCGCCAGGCCGACCGCACACAGAAAGTCGGCCAAGCCGACTTCCCACTCCGGCCACCGATCCACGACTGCTTCCGCCCCACCCATGGCGCAGCCACCACGGCCGGCCAGGCGCGGGAAGACTCACCGGGCAGCCACACGGGGCATGGGCGTAGGAAGTCGGGCGGACCGACTTCCTACGCCACACGGCCAGAACGCCAAGCCGGGCCAACACCAAGCGGAAACGTCTCACCACCCGCCCGGCGAGCGCAGGAAGTCGGAAGGGCCGACTTCTCACTCCAGCCCAGGACCAGACTGCGAACAGGCCCGAATTTCGGCAGAGACGGAACAGGAAGTCGACGAGGCCGACCTCCGACGCCACACAGCCAGAACGCCAAGCCGGCCGACACCAAGCGGAAACGTTTCACCAACCGCCCGGCGAGCGCAGGAAGTCGGAGGGGCCGACTTCCCACTCCAGCCCGGAGCCGGACTGCGGACAGGCCCGGATTCCACACAGACGGAACAGGAAGTCGGGCGGGCCGACTTCCTACGCCACACGGCCAGAACGCCAGGCGGGCCGGCACCAAGACGAAACGTTTCACCACCCGCCCGGCGAGCGCAGGAAGTCGGAGGGGCCGACTTCTCACTCCAGCCCGGGGCCGGGCGGTGAACAGGCCCGGATTTCGCGGAGAAGGAGCAGGAAGTCGGGCGGGCCGACTTCCTACGCCATACGGCCAGGACGCCAGGTGGGCCGGCACCAAGAGGAAACGTTTCACCAACCGCCCGGCGAGCGTGGGAAGTCGGAAGGGCCGACCTCTCACTCCAGCCCGGAACCGGGCGGTGAACAGGCCCGGATTTCGCGGAGACTGAACAGGAAGTCGGGCGGGCCGACTTCCTACGCCATGCGGCCAGGACGCCAGGTGGGCCGGCACCAAGAGGAAACGTTTCACCAACCGCTCGGCGAGCGTGGGAAGTCGGAGGGGCCGACTTCTCACTCCGGCTTGGGCCCGCAGGAAGGGCGGGTGGGCGGCGTTTGGCGGGCTGGGTGGAGCAGGAAGTCGGGTGGGGCGACTTTCTGAGGCAGGACGCCGCCGCCCGGGCGGGGCCCGGGCGGCGGCGATGGGGGTGGAGCGGGAAGTCGGGTCAGGAGCCGGCGAGGAGGTCGCGGAGGAGGGCTACGGTGTCGGCGTCGAGGTCGCGGCCGGTGCGGCGGCTGAGGGCGTCCAGGCGGTTGACGGCGCGCAGGAGCTGGTCGCGGGCGCCGGCGGAGGCGTAGGCGTAGAACAGGTCGCGGTGGAGCAGTTCGACGTCCGGGGCGACGGCGAGGCCGCGGAAGACGGCGGCTTCGGCGCTGCGGTGGTCGCCGTACTGGAGGCGGCGGGCGGCGAGTTCGTGGGCGGTGTCGACGATCGCGGCGATCATGTCCTGCCGCTCGCTCTCGGCCCAGCCGTAGGAGGCGGGCGGGGCCTCGGCGAACGGGGCGCCGCGGACCAGGGCCAGGGCGTGGGCGAGGGCCGCGTCGGCGGTGGCGCTGGTGCTGCGCATGCCGCGCCGGTAGAGGCTGCGGAACTCGTCCCAGTCGCAGGTGACGGCGGGGGCGAAGGTGTAGCCCTCGACCGAGTCGGTGGGCAGGAAGGGCCGGCCGTCCGGCGCGGTGCCCAGCCAGGCGGCCAGGTCGGCGAGCTTGTCGGGCAGCGGGCTGCGGCCGTCGGCGGCGGTGGGGTGCGGGTCGAGGTGGGCCGCGCCGGGGTGCAGGTCGTGGTCCAGGGCGGTGTGGTCGGCGCCGGGGCGCAGGGCCAGGTAGGCGGCGAGTTCGGTGAGCCGGACGACCGCGCCGGGCTCGGCGGTGCCGCCGGTGCCGGCGACGTCGACCGGGCCGAGCAGACGGATCCGGGGGGTGGCCCGGGTGGCGTGCGCCTCCGGGGAGCGGAGGATGGCGAGCAGGTCGTCGCTGTCGCTGCGGCCGGAGGCGGTGCGGGCCACCGGGGCGGTCGCGGCCGGGCCGGGCTCGGGGCGGGCGGGGACGCGCGGGTCGGTGGCCGTGGGTGCCGGGGCCGGATCGTGCGTCGGCACCGGCTCGGGCACTGCTTCGGGCTGCGGCTCCGGCTCCGGCTGCGGGGCCGGGGCCGGCTCGGGCGCGGGGACGAGGGCGGGCGTCGGGTCCGGGACCACCGGGGCGACCGGCTGGACGGGAGCGACGGGAGCGACGGGCTCCGCGGCGCCCGGCAGACCGAGGTTCTGCGTGGTCTCGTCCCCGTCGAAGCTCTCCGGCACCGCCGGAACCGCGCTCGGAACCGCGCTCGGGACCGTACTCGGAACCGCGGCCGGCCCCATGACCGGCACCGGGAACGCGGCCGCCGGGCCGGTCGGCGCGGCGGAGCCGCCGGCCTGGCGGCCGAGCCCGTTGATCAGGTGGCGCGGGGCGGGCAGCGCCGCCGGCCCGGCGCCGGCGAAGGGGCTGGCGCCGGTGCCGATCACCCGGGCCAGCAGGCGCGGCCCGGCCGCCCCCGGGCCGTCGTCGGAGTCCCCGTCCGGGTCGTCCCCGTCGTCCGGCCCGCCGAGCGCGGCGTCCAGCGCGGCGAGCGAGAAGCCCGCCGGGCCGTCCGGGCCCGGGCCGCTCGCGGCCCCGACGGCCGCGAGCACCGGCACCGGCAGGTCGGCCGGCTCCAGTTCCTCGCCGTCCAGGGTCCAGGCGGGGGCGGGGTGCTGGGTGGCGTCGTCGGCGGTCCGCAGCAGCTCGGTCACCTGCTCGTACTGACCGGTGGTCAGGCGCTGGAGCTCCAGGGTGACGTGCAGGCCGGGGATGGTGGCCTGGCCGGTGGCCGGGAGGGTCCAGCGGGCGACCGGGCCGGTGCCGCGCTCGGGCGCCCGGGTGACCACGGCGACGCAGGTGCGCGGACGGGCGTCGAGCAGCCGGCCGAGCTCGGCCGGGACCTCCCCGCCGGGCTGGTGGGCGCAGAGCACGATCTCGGGGACCCACGACTCGTCGGCCAGGCCGCGGCTGCGGGCGTCCCGGGGGCTGGCCGCCTCGGCCGCCACCAGCGTCGCGCGGGCCTTGGCGGTGCGCGGGCCGAGGGCGGCGAGCGCGCTCTCCAGGGTGGTGTGGCGGTGGATCCGCTCGGCGGCCGGGCCGCTGATCGGCACCTCCTCGGCGAGGTCGACCAGGTGCAGGTGGAGGCGGTCGGCGAGCGGGCTGTGGGCGAGTTCGAGGGCGAGGGTGCGCAGCACGTCGCGGGCGTCGTCCGGGTGGCCGGAGAGGTGCAGCAGCCGGACGGTCTCCAGGTCGGCGAGGACCACCGAGCCGTCGGCGGCCGAACCGAGGGTGACCAGCGCCGGGTAGGGGGCGGCGGTCTTGCGGGCCTGGGACGGCGAGAGCAGGCCGTCGGAGTCGGCGGCGCACCACCAGATGTCGGGCGTGTGGGCGGCGCGGAACGGCGCGATGGGGGCGGCGGCCCCGGAGAGGTGGAGCTCGACCGTGCGGCCGGGGGTGATCCGGGCGGCGACGATCGCGGGCAGCCGCTTGCCGCCGCGCACGGTGTTGCGGGCCATGCTGCGCAGGGCGCGGTCGAGCAGGTCGAGCCCGGCGTCGTCCTGGCGGGCCTTCAGCTCGGCCTCGAAGGCGGCGGCGGGGGCGGCCGGCAGGGCGATGCGGTGCCGGGGGCGGCGGGCGCGCAGCTGGCCGCCGCGCTTGCGGGCGACGGCGCCGACCATGATCGCGGCGAGCAGCACGCCGACGGTGGAGGCGGCGAGGGCGACGGTGTAGTCGTCCTCGGGAGCCTGCTCGGCGTGCGCGGCGGGCGCCTGCGCGTCACCGTGCGCGGCGGGCGCGGACGGCTGCGCGGGCGCCGGCGTCTGCGCGGGGGCGGACGGCTGCGCGGGGGCGGGAGCCTCGGCGGCGGGTGCCGGGGGCGCCGGGGTGTTCGGCGCGGGCGCCTGCTCGGGAGCCGGGGCCGGGGCCGGAGCGGGCGCGGGGGCCGGAGCAGGGGCGGCCGCCCCGGGCAGGGTGAGCACCATGCCCGGCGCGACGACGTCCGGATCGGTGAGCCGCTCGCCGTCCGGCGCCTGGGCCCCCTTGTTGGCCTCGAACAGCTGAGGCCAGGCCTCGGCGTCCCCCATCGTCCGCTCGGCGATGGCCGAGAGGCTGTCGCCCTCCTTGACCGTGACGGTGCCGCCGCCCTGGGCCGTACCGGCCTGCGGCGTCGTGGCCGGCGCGGGGGCCGGGGCCTGGGCGGGCGCCTTCGCGTCGTCGGGCTTGGCGTCGCCCGGCATCAGCAGGTTCCAGCCGGGCTGGATCGGCCGGTCCGCGTCGAAGCGGGTGCCCGAATCGTCCATCACCCGGCCGTCGTTCAGCTTGGCGATCTCCACCCACCGTTCGCCGGAGCCCAGTTGGCGCTCGGCGATGGACCAGAGGCTGTCGGCGGGCCGGCTGTCGCGCACCGTGTAGGCGGCCTGCGGTTCGGCGGCGGGCGCGAGGGAGGGCGCGGCCTGCGCGGCCGTCAGTGCGGCACGCTGCGCGCCGGCCGCCACCTGGGCGGTCGCGGCGGTGGCCGACTGGGGGTGCTCGGCGGTGGCGGCGAAGGCGCCGCCGGCCACCGGCAGCAGCGCGATGACGGCTCCGACCAGGCCGGCCGCGGCCCGCTGGCTCCAGCCGAAGGCGGGGATCCGCCGGGCCACCCGGCCGCGCAGCTGCGCAGGGATCTCCAGCAGCACGGAGAGGGCGAAGCAGGCCCAGCCGATCCAGCCGACCACCACCAGCAGCCACAGGAACAGCCGGCCGTCGTCGGGGCTGGTCAGCAGCGCGCCGAGGCCGTCGGGGGCGAGTTCGCCCATGTCGAGCACCGCCCGGGTGCCGTACAGCAGCAGCGCGGGCACGCCGCCGAGCAGGCCGAGCAGGGTGATCAGGGCCGCGAGCGCGGAGAGCACGGCTCCGCCCCGGCCGCCGCCCGCCCGGCGGGGCGGCCTCGGTGCCGGCCGCCGGCCGGACGCGGGGGTGGTGGTGGGCACACCCCGGGCCGGACGCCCGGCACGGGTCTGGTCCTTGACGCGTGGCGCGGCCATCAGTCGGTCTCCGCTTCCTTGACTCCGTGGACCAGGGTGGCGCTCCCCCGGCCCGTGACCTTCCGCTTCGCGAGATCGCCCAGCATGACGGGGCTGAACTCGGCCTCCACCGTGATCCGGACGGTGGCGCCGTCGTCCAGGAACTCCACCGTGCGGGCGCTCAGGCCGTACAGCCTGAGGTAGCTGTTGGCCGCCTCCTCGACGTACGCCCGCTTCACCTTGTAGCCCTGGCCCTGCAGCAGGGCGGCCTCGTCGAGCTGCTGACCGCCCACCCGGGCGGCCTCCTGGGCGTAGCCGTCGACCCGCTCCGCCATCCGCAGCTTGCCGCCGGCGTCGATGACCAGCGCGATGACCAGCACCACGTAGCCCGCGCACATGGCGACGAAGATCGACAGCGCGCCCCGGTCGGTGCGCCCGCCGAAGGGTCCGCCGAGCCGGGCGCGGCGGAACCGCCGCACCGCGCGTCCGCGTGCCATGGCGTTCCCTCCCCACCGGTCCGTCCGCCCTCCCCCGGGCGCCCTCCGCATGCGTCTCCCCCGCCCGACGGCTCCCCAATCCCCGTCCGGCCCGCTCTTCCTCACAACACCGTCACCACCCGCACCATGACCTGACACATCATCATCCCGCATACCGCTCACTGACCGCGGTAGCGGTCGACCACCGAGACGAACCGCCCGGTGAGGGTCTTCGAGAGCGGCAGGTTCGGGCCGCCCACCAGATCGCCCAGGCCGACCTCGCACCGCACCGTCACCTCGACCGTCGCCAACGTCACCCCGTGGCTGACCAGTTCGCCGTGCCGGACGTCCACCTTGCTGCTCCGGCAGTGCACCCCCTGCTGCCGCAGGGCGTGCTCCGCCGCGGCCTTCGCGGCGCCGTCCATCCCGTCGACGCTGCGCGCCAGCGAGGCCGTCCGGGCGGCCGAGCGGGCCGCCGCCTCCACCGTGCCGCCGGCGGTCTGCACCCGGCCCGCCGCGACCGCGACCAGGATCAGCGCCACCACGGCCGGCGCGACGATCGCGGCCTCGATCGCGGCGCTGCCGCCGTCGCGCCCGCGCGTCACCCGGCCGGACGGGCGCACGGCGAACCGGCGCGCCCGTCCGACCGGACGCACGCCCGCCCACCCGGACGCACGCCCGCCCGCACGCCCGGGTACCCGTACGGACCGCGACCACCGCACGACGCTCACGGGGCCACCACCGGCGGAACGAACCGCTCGCGCGGGGCCTCGGCGAACTGGGTGACGGTCGGCGGCGTGATGAACGGCACGATGACCGGCGCCTTCACCTCCACGGTGACCCGGATCAGCACCGGCGAACTGCCGTCGGTGACGACCCGGTGGTCGGTGTCCCCCTGCCGGTCGAGGAAGTCGCCGGCCTGCCGGCGCGCCGCCTCGTTCTTCTGCTCGTCACTCCGGTTCCCCTGCGTCCGGCCCGCGTCCACGCCCTCGCGGGCAGCGCTCAGCGCGAGTTGGCGGTGGTACCACCACATCCCGGTCTGGGCGACGGCCAGGATCAGGATCAGGACGACCGGGAAGACGATGGCCAGGCTCAGGCTCATCGACCCCCGGTCGCCGCGACGGAGGCGAGGACGGCGGGTCACGGGGTGGCCGCACCCCCGCCGGGGTAGGCCGGCTCCTGGTTGACCTTCGTGACGACCTTGTCCTTCAGGCTGACCAGGGCGACCGTCACGAGGCCCGCGATGAACACCAGCGCGATGACGGCGAGCGCGAGTTCGATGCTGATGGCGCCCTTGTCGCCGCGCGCCCGGGCGGCCTTGACCCGGCCCATCCGGAAGTGGAACAGCAGCAGGGCGAACTGGATCGGCAGCAGTGTCGTGGCCGCCAATCGTCCGGCCAGCGACTTGAGCTGAGCATTCATCAGGTGCTCCCAGGAGGTGTGGTGTGGTGACGGAGGCACTGACCTCCGCGACGTGGCGGTTCAGTTGAGCATCTTGTAGAGCGCGGGGAAAATGATCAAGACCGTCATCAGCATGGTCAGCGCGGAGCCCGGCGCGACCATCCGCTCGCTGTCGGCGTTGGCCCGGGCGAGGTCCTCGGCCATCAACTCCCCGCGCAGGCCCTTGGCCCGGGCCCGCAGCGTGTCGTAGACGGCCGCTCCGTCGGTGCCGGAGATCCGCATGATGTCGGCCAGGTCCTGGAGCGGGGTCAGGCCCAGCTCCACGGCCAGCGCGTCCAGCCCGGCCCACGGCGGCAGCCGGTCGGTGGCCGCCCGGTCCAGCGCGTCACGGATCCGGCGGAACACCGCGCCGCGCCCGACCGCCGCGGCCCGGCGCAGCGCCTCGGCCGGGCCGAGGTCGGCGGCCCGCTCCATCGCGACCAGTTCCAGGTAGGCGGCGATGCCGTGCAGGTACTCGACCCGCGCCTCCTTGGCCTCGCCGCGCACGATCCCGTCCGGGACGAACCAGAGCAGCCCGGCCAGCAGCGGCCCGAGCACCAGCGGCAGTGCGAACGGCAGGTCGATGTCGAGCAGCAGCGCCGCGACCACCAGGTACGGCGGCAGCACCAGCCCGAGCAGGGCGAACAGCAGCTTGTGCGCCATGAACCGGGCCGGGGTGCGGCCGATCAGGGCGAGTTCCCGCTCGGGGATGCGCACCCCGCGCAGGGTGACGGAGCGCTCGCCGATCCGGTCGAACCAGCGCGGCCGCTCGTCCGGGTCGGGGGTGCGGTCGGCCGGGGTGCGGTGCAGCCGGTCCAGCGCCTGGCCCAGGTCGGGCGGCGCGGGCCGGAGTTCGGCGATCAGCATGGCGACGCCGCCGGCCGCCACGGCGCCGGCCAGCACGGACCAGGGGGAGATCATCGCACCTCCCCGAGCAGCCGCGCGCCGCCGTCGGCCCCGGCCGCGGAGCCGGGTTCCGGCCCGCCGCCCGCACCGTCCGCGCCCTCCGCGGCGCCCTGCCCGCGCCGGCGCCGCAGCGCCCGGCCGGGACGGCTGCGCCGGTCCATCTCCAGCAGCCGGGGCACCGGCGGGTACGCGGCCAGCGCGCGCATCCAGGCGATCACGCCGACGAACAGCGCGCAGACCACGCCGAGCACGATCTGCCCGAGCACCGTGCCGTACGGGCGGGTGTACTCGGTGTTGAACGAGCCGGCCACCACGACCAGCAGGATGATGCCGACCAGCCAGCGGATGGTGGTGCGGTGCTTGGCCCGGTCGGCCTCGATGGTGCGCCGCTGGCGGACCTCCTCGCGCACCGAATCGGCCATGTCGGACAGCGCCCGGGCCAGGCCGGGCCCGCTGTCCCCGGCCCGCAGCAGCAGGGCGGCGAGCACCTTGTCGGCGGTGGCGTCGGCCATGCTGTCGGCGAACAGCCGCAGCGCCTCCTCCGGCCGCCAGCGGGCCTGCAGCCGGGCGGCCAGCTCGCCGACCTCGGCCTCGATCGGCGCGGGCGCGGTGCGCCGGCTGGTGACGATGGCCTGGTTGAGGCCGACGCCGAGCAGCAGCACGTCGGCGATCCGCTGGGTCCACTCGGACAGTGCCTCCAGCCGCTCGATCCGGTCGGTGTCGGAGCGGGTGGCGTCGAACAGCCAGGGCAGGCCGAACACCGCCAGCGGCACCAGCAGCGCGCTCAGCGGGATGCCGGTGAACAGCCAGCCGAGCGGCGCCCCGATCAGCGCCAGCGGCAGCTGGATCCGGCGCAGCCGGGCGACCCGGTGCGAGGCGGTGCCGGGCGCGCCGTACCAGAACACGTGCAGCCGGGAGGCCAGCGGGTTGGGCTCGGACGCCTCCTGGTCCTCGGCCGGCTCGCTGCCGCGCGCCCAGACCACCAGGACGACCAGGCCCGCCGCGACGGCCAGGCCGCAGAGCACGAAGAGCGGCATCATCGGGCCCCACCGCCGATCCGGAGCTGGAGCGGTGCGGCCCAGCTGCCGTACCGGGAGCCGAGCAGCGCGGCGTCGAAGCCGGCCCGGCGCAGGTCGTCCAGGCACTGCGGCGGGGTGTGCGGGACGGCGCGCGGCTCGCCGAGGTCGGGGCGCGGCCCGAACACGGTGTTCAGCGCGGGCCGGCCGCTCTCGCCGAGGCCGGTGACCTCCAGGACGTGCGAGACGAAGCGGTGCCGGCGGCCGCCGACGGCGGTCTCGTCGACCATCGCCACGTGCACGATGAGGTCGACCGCGTTGGCGGTGAGCCGGTAGGCGAGCGCGTCGGTCATGTGCGAGCCGTACTCCAGGCAGAGTTCCGCGATCCGGTCGACGACCATGTGCGGCCCGCGCGCGTGCAGGGTGCACATCGAGCCGCCCTCGCCGTTGGTCATGACGCGCAGCATCGGGACGACCTCGCCGGAGCGGACCTCGCCGACGATGATCCGCGAGAGGGTCATCCGCAGCGCGGCCGGGATGAGGTCGCCGATGGTCAGTTCGCCCGCCGAACGCCCGTCCACCCGCTCGCCGTTGCCCTCGCGGGCCTCCATCGGGACGACCTGGCGCAGGTGGCCGAGGGTGTGCAGCCAGAGCTCGAACTCCGACTCCAGGGTGCCGATCCGCTCGTCCGGCGGGATCTCGGCGGCCATCGCGCGCAGCAGGCTGGTCTTGCCGACGCCCTGGGTGCCGGTGATCATCACGTTCTTCCGGGCCCGGATGGCCGAGGCCAGGAAGGCGGCGAGGGTGGCGTCCAGAGTGCCGAGCCGGACCATCTCGGGCAGCGTCGCGGAAGCCACCCGGTGCCGGCGGATCGCCACGTAGGGGCGGGGGGTGACCTCGGTGAGCGCCTGGAGGCGCATGCCGCCCTCCAGGCGCAGGGCGAGGGTCGGGCTGGCGGTGGACAGGGTGCGCTCGCCGCCGCCGTGCTGGCGGGCGAGGTCCTGGAGCAGCTCGACGAGTTCGGCGTCGCTGTCGGCGACCGGCGGGACCTGGCGCAGCGGCTGGTGGACCCGGGAGACCCAGACGTCGTCGCAGCCGTTGATCAGGATGTTCTCGATCTCCGGGTCGTCGAGGTAGGGCTGCAGCCGGCCGGCCCGGAACAGCAGGTCGAAGACGGCCTCGGCGAGCGCGCGGTCCTGGTCCCGGGTGGGCGGGATGCCGTGGGTCTGCGCGTAGGCGTCGGACCAGCGGGCGACGGCCTCCTCGATCAGCGCGCGGCCGCGCTGGCGGCGGGTGGCACGGTCCGGCTCGGTGCCGGAGCCCGCGGTCAGCCGGGTGATCTGCTGATGCAGCTCGGCGGCGACCTGGCGCTTGAGCTCGCGCGCGACCTGCGGGTCGACGGCCGGGCGGGTGCCGGCGCCGCGCAGGTCGAGCGAGGGCAGCTGGGAGGGGACGGCGGTGGGCGTGGCGCCGGGCGCGCCGGGCGCCGCCGGGGTGGCGGCGGCCGGGGGCGGGGCCTGCGGCGGGGCCGCGTGCGGCTGCGGCCGCCCGGCCGGGGCGACCCGGCCGGGTGCCACCGGGTGGACCGGACCGGGCAGCGGCGTCGTCCAGGGCAGCGCGGCGGGGTCGGCCGCGGGCTGCTGGTGCAGCGGGCTACCGCGCACGGAGCACCTCCCCGTCGACGGGCTCGTGGTGGGGCCGGGTGCCGGGGTACGGCTGCCCGGGGTGGGACTGTCCGGGGTGGGACTGTCCGGGGAAGGGCTCCCCGGGGTACGGCTGCCCCGCGGGGGGCTGCGCGGGGCCGGCCGGTCCGGGGTACGGCTGGGCGTTCGGGTACGGCTGCGCCTGCTCCGGCGCGCCCGGGTACGAGGGGCCGCCGTGCCCGGGGCCGCCGTGCCCGGGGAACGGCGCGGGGGCGGCCGGCTGCGGCGCCAGCCCGGCGAGCGGTGCCACCGGACCGGTGGTGATCACCGGCGGTACCGGGCCGTACGGCTGCTGCGGGGTCTGCTGCGGCGGGTGGGACTGCGGGGCCTGCGGGGACTGCGGAGCCTGGGGGTACGACGGCGCGGGCGCCGGCTGCGGCGACTCGACGGTCTGCCCGGGCCGGGCCGGACGGGCGTAGTCGTACCCGGCGGCGCCGGCCCGGGACGCGGCCTGGGCGGCCGGGGCCTGCGGGGCGACCGCTCCCGCCGCTCCCGCCGGTGCCGCCGTCCCGGCCGCGAGCTGCGCGGGCTGCGCCTGGGCGGGCGCGAGCCGCTGCCGGCGCCGGCGGACGGTCAGCTGGATCTCGTCCGCCGCCGAACGCGCCGTCCGCATCAGCTCCGAGCGGACGAACCGCCGGTCGGTGACGTCCCCGCCGTCCGAGAGCACCCGGGCGGTGCGCTGCGCGTGCGGCAGCACCCCGAGCACCGGCAGCCCGAACTCGCGGGACACCTCCGCCCCCGAGTACGGCCCCTCGGCGATCAGCAGCAGGCCGAGCGCGTCCGCGCCGGTGCCCGCCGTCGCGAGGTCCTCGGCGAGCGCGGTCAGCCGGGGCCGGACGGCGCTCAGCCCGCGCAGGGTGGTGCGCACCGTGGCGGCCACCACGTCGGCGCGCCGGGCCAGCACCGCGCTGGTGCCGCTCGCGCCGGAGCGGCCGAGGTCGAGTATCACGTCGTAGCCCTGCGGCTCCAGCGCGCGCAGCACCTCCACCAGCGGCTCCCAGGTGTAGGCGAGGCCCGGGGCCTGGACGGGGTCGGTGAGGCCGGGCAGCAGCAGGCGTTCGGCGGTGCCCTCGGGCGAGATGTCGATCAGCTGCTCCCACAAGGCCTGGGCGAGCAGCCCGCGCCGGTCGGCGACGGCGAGGTTGCGCAGGCCGTAGACCGCCTCGACCCGGCCCTCCAGGGCGCCGGCCAGCACGGCGCCGCCGTCCGGGTCGCACTCGACGAGCAGGACGCGGCGGCCGGGCTGCAGCGGCCAGGCCAGCAGCAGCGCCAGCGCCGTCGTGGTCGCGCCGGGTGCCCCCGGAGCGCCGACCACCGCGATGACGGCCATGTCAGTTCCCACCCGCCCCGACCGGGGCACCGGACGCCGCCGGGCGGCCGCCGGCCGGGGTCCCGGCGGGGGCACCGGCGGCACCCGCGGCGGGCGCGCCCGCGGCAGGGGCGGTG
>NZ_JBHVTL010000024.1:152833-159969 GCF_042884635.1 Kitasatospora sp. NPDC058115 | reverse complement strand
GGCCCGGGGGGGGGGTGCCCCCCCGCCCCCCCGCGGTGGGGTGGGGGGGGGGCCCCCCCCCCGGGCGGGGGGCGCCCCCCCCGCCCCTCCGCCGTCCCCCCGGCCGGTCCGGCCCCCACCCGGACCCCCGGCCGCATACCGCCCCCGCACGTGCCACCAGCACCTGCGCGGCCCGGGGGGCCGCACCCGCACCACGTCCGTCACGCCGCCGCACCACCACCGGACCGGGCCGTGGCACCCCTACCACTCGGAGGTGCCCGCTGTCTCGCCGAAGCGCTTTTCCGATGATCTGTTCTACTGCGCTCCCGCGATTTCCCGGCGCCGACCTGATCCGGGGTGACATGCTGCTCACCATCAGGGGGTTGATCCAGATTTCCACCGTGTTCCGAGGACTTCCGTTCCAACGATCACCAGAGGTCCGACCGGAGGCCGACGTGTCCGCGAACATCAATCCCACCGTGCGCCGCCGGCGTCTCGGCGCGGAACTGCGCAAGCTCCGGGACCAGGCCGGGATGACCGCCGAGGAGGTGGCCGGCCGGCTGATGGTCTCCCAGTCGAAGATCAGCCGGCTGGAGAACGGCCGCCGCAGCATCAGCCAGCGGGACGTCCGGGACCTCTGCGACGTCTACAACGTCTCCGACGAGGCGATGCGCGCCAGTCTGATGGAGATGGCCCGGGAGTCCCGGCAGCGCGGCTGGTGGCACGACTTCAACGACATGCCCACGCCCTACAGCGTGTACATCGGCCTGGAGGCCGAGGCCTCCTCGATCCGCGCGTACGAGTCCTCCTTCGTTCCCGGCCTGCTGCAGACCGAGCAGTACGCGCAGGCCGTGGTCGAGGGCACCCAGCCGGACACCGACGCGCTCGCCGTCCAGCGCCGCGTCCAGGTCAGGATGAAGCGTCAGGACCGGGTCAACGGCGACAACCAGCTGGGCAGCCTGTGGACCGTGATAGACGAGGCGGTGCTCCGCCGGGAGGTCGGCAGCAAGGAGGTGATGGCCCACCAGCTGAAGCACATGCTGGAGCTGAGCCAGCGCCCCAACATCACCATCCAGGTCATCCCGTTCTCGCACGGCGCCCACCCCGGCATGACCGGGACATTCTCCCTGTTGGAGTTCCCGGAGTCAGCCGATTCCACAGTTGTCTACTTCGAAGGGGTGACGAGCGATCTCTACCTGGAGAAGGAGGCCGACGTGCGCCGCTATACCAGTCTCTACGACCACCTGCGGGCGGCCGCGCTCGGGGTGGCCGAGACCCGGACACTGATAGCCGACATTGAAGAGGGATACCACCGATGAGCACCACCTTCGAGAACGGGACGAACTGGCGCAAGAGCAGTCACAGCGGCGGCAACGGCGCCTGTGTGGAGATCCGCGTGCCGGCCACCGACCTGGTGGCGGTCCGCGACTCCAAGGACCCGCAGGGTCCGCAACTGCGCTTCTCCGCCGAGGCCTGGAACGCGTTCGCCGCCGATGCGGGCGCCGGGGTGTTCGGCGGGTTCTGATCCGCCCCGTACCGCTTCTCGGCCAGGTGCCCGTAGCGGTGTTCACCGCCCTCCCCGGGCGGCGGACACCGCTACGGGCATCTTGGCGTCCAGGGGCATGACCCCGTCAAGAAAGCCCCGTCCGGCGGGGCCCGCGCCTCAGCCCAGCACCGGGTAGCGGGCCGCCCAGGCGGCGCCCTCCGGGGTGTCGGCGCTGTGCAGCTCGGGCCCGTGCATCAGCTCCAGGACGAAGTCGTCCGCCAGTTCCAGCAGCGTCGCGCGGCCCTCCAGCCCCGCCACCAGCCCGGGCGGCAGCGCGGTGTCGCCGTGCAGCACCCCGAGCAGGTTGCCGCAGACCGCGCCGGTGGAGTCGCTGTCCCCGGAGTGGTTCACCGCCAGCAGCAGCCCGGAGCGCACGTCGTGCGCGACCAGCGCGCAGTACACCCCGATCGCCAGCGCCTCCTCGGCGACCCAGCCCTCCCCCAGCGCCTCGACCCGCTCGGCGGACGGCTCCCCCGCCCGCACCGCGTCCAGCGCCGCCCGCAGCGCCGCCGTGGTCTCCTCGTGCGCCGGCCGCTCGGAGAGCAGCGCCAGCGCCAGGTGCACGCCCTCCTCCAGGGTGCCGCCGCGGGCCGCGGTCTGGACGATCACCGCCAGCGCGCCGGCCGAGAGGTAGCCGCTGGGGTGGCCGTGGGTCAGCACCGAGCACTCCACCGCCAGCTGGAACACCAGGCCCGGCTCCCAGGTGGTCAGCAGTCCGAACGGCGCCGCCCGCATCACCGTGCCGCAGCCCTTGGAATGCGGGTTCTTCGGCACCTCCAGCGTGCCCAGCCGCTCGGCGTCCGGACCGGAGAGGCCGGAGAGGCAGGCCTGGCCCGGCGCGCGCTGCGCGTACAGCCACTCCTCGCGGCCCAGCCAGCCGAGGTCCGCGCGCCGCTCGTCCGGGCCCCAGTCCCGCTGGGTGGCGGCCCAGCGCAGATAGGCGCGGTGGACGTCGGTGGGCGGGTGCCAGCTGCCGGTGTCCCGGCGGATGTGCGCGCGGATCAGGCCGTCCAGGGTGAACAGCACCATCTGCGTGTCGTCGGTGACGGCGCCGAGCCGCCCGTAGGCCGGGACGTACCCGGTGACGCCGAGCGGGCCGTGCACGGCGCGGATCTTCTCCAGCGACTCGAACTCGATGCCCGCGCCGAGGGCGTCCCCGACCGCCCCGCCCAGCAGGCACCCCCGCACCCGGCTGCGGAAGTCCTGCTGCTGGGCGCGTGACCACAGTGGCATCACGACGGGCGCCTTTCGTCCGGGTTCGGGCGGGGTCGCGCGACGCACGGCGGGTCGCGCGCCCTCGCACTGTATTCGAATGCCCGAACGGGGCGGCAGGGTTCCCGGGGCGCAGCGCCCCGGGGACGGCGTCGCTGGCTCAGTCCACCAGCGGCAGCAGCTCCGGCAGATGGCCGTCCGAGGCCAGCGCGGCGGCCAGCCGCTCGGCCGGCACCTCGCCGTAGGTGGTGGTGCGCTGCCGGTGCGGACGCCCCGCCGCCTCGGCGATCGCCTGCAGCTCCCGGACCGACTTGTAGCTCCCGTACGCCGATCCGGCCATCCGCGAGATGGTCTCCTCCATCAGCGTGCCGCCCAGGTCGTTGGCGCCCGAGCGGAGCATCTCGGCGGCGCCCTCGGCCCCCAGCTTCACCCAGCTGGTCTGGATGTTGCGGATGTGCGGGTGGAGCAGCAGCCGGGCCATCGCGACCACCGCCCGGTTGTCCCGCGCGGTCGGGCCCGGCCGGGCGATCCCGGCCAGGTAGACCGGGGCGTTGGTGTGGATGAACGGCAGCGTCACGAACTCGGTGAAGCCGCCGGTGCGCTGCTGGATCTCGGCGAGCAGCCGCAGATGGCCCACCCAGTGCTTCGGGGTGTCCACGTGCCCGTACATCATCGTGGAGGAGGAACGGATGCCCAGCTCGTGCGCGGTGGTGACGACCTCCACCCAGGTGGCGGCCGGCAGCTTGCCCTTGGTGAGCACCCAGCGGACCTCGTCGTCGAGGATCTCGGCGGCGGTGCCGGGGATGGAGTCCAGGCCGGACTCCCGGGCGCGCAGCAGCCACTCCCGGACGGACAGCCCGGTCCGGGTGGCCCCGTTGACCACCTCCATCGGCGAGAAGGCGTGCACATGGATGCCGGGCACCCGCTCCTTCACCGCGCGCGCGATGTCGAAGTAGGCGGTGCCCGGCAGGTCGGGGTGGATGCCGCCCTGCATGCAGACCTCGGTGGCGCCGACCTCCCAGGCCTGCGCGGCCCGGTCGGCGACCTGCTCCAGCGAGAGGCTGTAGGCGTCCGCGTCGGTGCGGCGCTGGGCGAAGGCGCAGAACCGGCAGCCGGTGTAGCAGACGTTGGTGAAGTTGATGTTCCGGGTGACGCAGTAGGTGACCTCCTCGCCCACCGCGTCCCGGCGCACCGCGTCGGCGATCCGGCAGAGCGCGTCCAGCGCCGGGCCGTCCGCCCGGAACAGCGCCAGCGCCTGCTCGTCGGTCAGCCGGGCGGGGTCGTCGGCGGCCACCGCGAGGGCGGCCCGGATCTCGGCGTCCAGGCGCTCCGGCGCCCCGGCCGGGACGGGGGCGGCCGAGGCCGCCTGCTCGCGCAGCACCTCCCAGTCGCCGTAGACGTCCTCGAAGTCGGCCCGCCGGTCGCCGGTCCGCCCCTCGGTGTCAATGGTGCTGTGCAGGTCGGTGCGGCCGTACGAGTCCGGCAGGTCCTCCGGCTCCTGCCAGGGGTGCCCGGTGACCACCGCGTCGGGGCGGGCCAGGCCGGTCAGCGGATCGGCCAGCGCCCGGACGTGCGGCAGCACCCGCGGGTCCAGCCAGGGCTCGCCGTGCCGGACGTACTCGGGGTAGACGGCCAGCCGCTCGCGCAGTTCGAAGCCGGCCGCGGCCGAGCGCTCGGCCAGCCTCTCGATCTGCGGCCAGGGGCGCTCGGGGTTGACGTGGTCGGGGGTCAGCGGGGAGACGCCGCCCCAGTCGTCGATGCCGGCCGCGATCAGCCGCTCGTACTCGCCGTCCACCAGGTTCGGCGGCGCCTGAAGGCAGGCGGACGGGCCCATGATGTGCCGGGCCACCGCGACCGTGGCGACCAGCTCGTCCAGCTCCGCGTCCGGCATGCCGCGCATCGCGGTGTCCGGCTTGGCGCGGAAGTTCTGCAGGATCAGCTCCTGGATACCGTGGTAAGCCCGGGAGACCCGGCGCAGCGCGAACAGCGACTCGGCGCGCTCCTCGTAGGTCTCGCCGATGCCGATCAGCAGGCCGCTGGTGAACGGCACCGAGCTGCGCCCGGCGTCCTCCAGCACCCGCAGCCGGACGGCCGGCTCCTTGTCGGGCGAGCCGAAGTGCGGGCCGCCGGGCTCGCTCCACAGCCGGGTGGCGGTGGTCTCCAGCATCATGCCCATCGAGGCGGAGACCGGCTTGAGCCGCTGGAAGTCCGTCCAGCTCAGCACCCCGGGGTTGAGGTGCGGGAGCAGCCCGGTCTCCTCCAGGATGCGGATCGACATGGCGCGCACATAGGCGACGGTGTCGTCGTAGCCGTGCGCGTCCAGCCACTCGCGGGCCTCCGGCCAGCGGTCCTCGGGCTTGTCCCCGAGGGTGATGAGCGCTTCCTTGCAGCCCAGCTCCGCGCCCCGGCGGGCGACCGCCAGCACCTCGTCCGGGGACATGAACATCCCGTGTCCCTCCCGGCGCAGCTTGCCCGGGACGGTGACGAAGGTGCAGTAGTGGCACTTGTCCCGGCAGAGCCGGGTGAGCGGGATGAACACGCTCCTGGAGTAGGTGATGACGCCGGGCCGCCCGGCCGCGTCGAGACCGGCGTCGCGGACCCGGGCGGCGCTCGCGCAGAGATCGCGCAGGTCGTCGCCCCTGGCCCGGAGCAGCACCGCCGCCTCGGTCGCGTCCAGCGCGACGCCGTCCCGGGCCCGGCGCAGGGCGCGCCGCATCGCGTTCGCGGTCGGGATGTTGGTTGCGTCCATGTCGCGACCCTACGCCAGTCCACGTACCTTCCTCGTGCGTTCGGAGGAGCCGACCCTGAGGGGGCCTCAGGGTCGGCTGCGCCGGGAGACCTAGCCGGAACCCACCCTGCAGGGCGATGACGCGGGCGCCCCGGAACCGTCTAATGGACACCCAGGGACAGTCGTTGACCGACGGAGGGGTTGGACGGATGACGGACGACAGGGCGACGGCGGGCGAGGGCCCGGCGGACGCGTGGCAGGGCGGGGTTCCCTACCGGTCGCGCCGGCGCACCCTGGTGCGGGTGGCCGTGCCGCTGGCGGTCACGGCCGCGATCGCCGCCGGGGTGGGGCTGGTGCCGGCGCTGGCGGACTCCTCTCCGCCGGAGCTGCCCACGCTGACGGCGGAGCAGCTGGTGGCCAAGGTGCTCGGCTCGCAGGCCGAGACGCTCTCCGGCACGGTGTCGGTCTCGGCCGACCTCGGTGTGCCGAGCCAGCTGCTGGGCGCCGCGGCCGGCGGGCTGGCGGGCGGCGGTGCGGGACCCGGCGGCGACGGGCCGTCGGGTGCGGCCCCCACCGCGAAGCTGACCGGCCTGCTGGGCGGCGAGCACACCCTGCGGGTCGCGGTGGACGGGCCGGACCGGCAGCGGATCGGCCTGCTGGAGCAGCTGTCCGGGTACGAGCTGGTCCGCAACGGCGACCAGCTCTGGGCCTGGGACAGCAGCACCAACGAGGCGGTGCACCTGACCGGGGCGCGGCCGGACGCGGGGGCGGACGGCCACCGGGGCACGGCGCCGCTGACCGGGGTGCCGGCCACCCCGCAGGAGGCGGCCCGGCAGTTCCTGGCCGCGGGCGCGGGCAGCACCGCCGTCACGGTGGACGGCACCGTGTCGGTGGCCGGGCAGAAGGCCTACCGGCTGAGCGTGAAGCCCACCCGGCCCGGCTCGACGATCGGCGAGGTGCGGATCGCGGTGGCCGCCGACAACGGGGTGCCGCTGTCGGTGGTGGTCAAGGGCACGGACGGCGACACGGTGCTGGACGTCCACTTCACCCAGGTCTCCTTCGCCCGGCCGGCCGCGAAGACCTTCGACTTCAGCGTGCCCAAGGGCGCCAAGGTGACGGAGCAGAAGGTGTCCGGGGCGCCGCAGGGCGAGGTGACGCCGGAGGAGGCCAGGGCGGCCGCCGAGGGCCTGAACGTGATCGGCGAGGGCTGGACGGCCGTGCTCTCCGCGAAGCTGCCCTCCGGTGACGTCGTCGTCCCGGCCGAGGGCGCGGCCCCGCGCGGCAAGGGCGGGCACGGTCCGGCCGGCCACGGCCGGGGCTCCGGCGAGGGCGTCGCGCGGAACCCGCTGGCGCTGGTCAAGTCGCTGGGCAAGCCGGTCGCCGGCGGCTCGCTGATCAGCACCAAGGTGCTCAACGTCCTGGTCACCGACGACGGCCGCGTCTTCGCGGGCGCGGTGACCCTGCCGGTGCTGCAGAGTGCGGCCGGGGTGAAGTAAGTGGCCCAGGCTCCCGTAACGGGGGACGTTACGGAGCCGGCCGGGGGGGCGGGGGCGGGGGGGGCCCCCCGCCCCCCCCCCCCCCCCCCCCCCCCCCCCCCCCCCCCCCCAGTAATCCGCCAAGGGGGGGACCCACGCCGGCGCGGCGGGCCGCGACCCCGGGGGGGGGGGGGAC